>DASPWU010000017.1:0-24370 GCA_035637675.1 Candidatus Limnocylindria bacterium
GCCGCCCTGCGCTCGATCGGGCTCGACCTCGACCTCGTGGCCAGCTCCGAACGATGGGGGGCCACCAAGCCCGAGCCGGCGTTCTTCGAGCGACTCGTGGAGGTCGCCGGAGTGCCCGCTGCAGAGGTGGCGTACGTCGGCGACCGCCTCGACAACGACGTTTGGCCCTCGTTGGCGGCGGGCCTGTTGCCGGTCTTCCTGCGACGGGGTCCGTGGGGACGGATCCAGGAGACGATGGGACCGGTCCCGGCCGAGGCCATCGTGATCGATGGGCTGGCCGAGCTCGTGGAGCGGCTTCGGCCGCTGCCGCCCGCGTCTTCGCGCCTCGTGGGCGGCAGTGCCTGACGCCGGACGGGTCATCGCCGGCCGGGCGCGTGGCCGGCGCCTCGCGGCGCCGGGGGAGGGGACGCGCCCGCTGGCGGACCGGCTCAAGGAGACGCTGTTCGCGATCCTCGAGCCGGAGCTCCCCGGCGCCACGTTCCTCGATCTGTTTGCCGGCAGCGGTGCGGCCGGGATCGAGGCGCTGTCGCGCGGGGCGGCGAAGGTCGTCTTCGTCGATCGCGACCGGACGGCCTGCTCGGTGATCGCGGCGAACCTGCGCTCGACGGGCCTGGCCGGACCCGCTGCCGTCGTGCGCTGCTCGGATGCACTGGCCTATCTCGACGGCGCAGCCGCAGGCGACGGACCGTTCGAGGTCGTCGTGCTGGACCCGCCGTACACGGAGGCCGGCCTGCTCGGGGCCGCCCTCGAACGGCTGGGCGCGGCCGGATTGGTCGCGCCCGGCGGGCGTGTGGTCGCCAAACGGTTCCGGCGCACCGCCATCCCGGCCGCGATCGGCCTGCTAGCATCGGACCGGGAGCGGCGGTTCGGCGAGACGACGCTCACGTTCTACCGGCGCATCGCGGCCGCGGCCGTTGACGCAGGTCCGGACGCCGAGGAGGGTTGATGCAGGTCGCGGTCTATCCCGGATCGTTCGATCCCGTCACCCACGGCCACATGGACGTCGTTGATCGCGCCGCGGCTGTGTTCGACCGTGTCGTCATCGCCGTCCTGGCCAATCCGCGCAAGCAGCCCCTCCTGGCCACGGCCGAGCGGGTCGCCGTCCTACGCCGTTCGCTCGACGAGACCCTCGAACCGGCGACGGCAGGTCGCCTGGAGGTCGCGGCATTCGAGGGCCTGACGGTCGACTTCTGTCACGCGCGCGGGGCGGCCTTCATCGTCCGGGGGCTGCGGGCGATCTCCGACTTCGAGGCGGAGATCCAGCTCGCCCACAACAACCGGATCCTCGCTCCCGACGTGGACACCGTCTTCTTCATGACGTCGCTCGAGCACAGCTACGTGAGCTCCAGCCTGGTCAAGGAGATCGCCATGTTCGGAGGCGACATCTCAGCGATGGTCCCGCTCCCGGCGGCCGAGGCGCTTCGGCGGGCCGTGGCTCGATGAGCCTTCGGCCCGTGCCATAATCGGGCTAACGCCGCGAGGCGGTGGCAGGAGGGCCGGTCCGATCGACATCATGTTCCTGGTCGAGCGACTCGAGTCGATCATTGCCAACGGCAAGAAGCTGCCCCTGACCAACAACGTCGTCATCGACCAGGTGGCCGCCCTCGACCTGATCGACCAGCTCCGCGTTGCGGTTCCCGAGGAGGTTCACGCCGCCAAACGGATCAACTCCCAGGGCGAGCGGATCATCGAGAACGCCCAGCAGGAGGCCGAGCGGGTCGTCGCCCGCGCACAGGAGCAGGCCGCCTTCCTGATCGATGAGCGTGGGCTCACCCAGGCCGCGGAAGAGGAGAGTCGCAGGATCGTCGCCCAGGCCCAGGGTGAAGGCGAGGAAGTCCGACGCGGCGCAGACGAATATGCCGCCGCGGTCCTCATCGGTCTCGAGGGAGACGTCGTCCGCACGCTGCAGAGCATCAAGAAGGGGATCGCTCTCCTGGACGAGCGTCGGGCGGCGCTGGAGGTCGTCGACGGCGGGGCCAGCGACGGCGAGGCCGGCGACTTCGACTTCAACGAGGAGGGCGCGGCCGCCGAAGCCGTTCGGCCGTGAGGGAGAGCGACCCGGGCGGCCAGCTGACGTTCCACGTCGCTCGCCTGCTCGCCGAGGGCCCCGGCGCCAGCCGCGCCTTTCCGGTCGCCGGGGTCATGCTCGACCTGGGCGACGATCTCAGCCAGGCCGACCCCCTCGAGGGAACGGTTCACGTCGTCCGGACCAATCGTGGGCTCCTGGTCACCGGCCGGCTCGAGACGAGCCTGGAGACGCAGTGCAGCCGTTGCCTGAAGGAGATCGAGGTCCCGGTCACGATCGACCTGGAGGAGGAGGCATTGCCCTCGCTCGATCCGGTCACCGGCGCACGCCTGGACGTTGCGGCCGAGCCGGATGCGCTCCGGCTCACCGACCACCACGAGCTCGAGCTCGGCGAGACCGTGCGCGAGGCGATCATGCTGGAAGAACCGATCGCGCCGCTGTGCCGGCCTGATTGTCCGGGACTCTGCTCGGTGTGTGGTGCCGAGCTCTCGAGCGGTCCCCACGACCACGCCGATGCCGACATCGATCCGAGGCTGGAGGTCCTGCGCGGGTTCCGCGCCGACAAGCCGTCGTGACTCGTTCGCGACTGCAGCGATTTGGCCTCCTCCGGCCGGGCTCGTCGTGAGTGCCGGGCCATCGGTCATCCCGCCGCATCGGCCTGATCATTACCTGAACGCATTGCCGGCCCGATGGAGGGGCCAATGACCCCTTGTCAGCCCGGTTATCGGCGCGATCGATGCGCCCGCGGATAACGGCCCGCGGCCGAGCTAGCGGCGGCCTCCTGGGCACCGGACTGCGGCCAGCTAATGATCACACCGATGTCCGACGCTGATGCATCAGAGTCCTCTCTGCGGCCGTCCGGTAGTGCGGCCGGTGACGGCCCCCCGTGAGAGTCCACGACGGTCCGGAGGAGGCGTTGGCCAGTAAGATGCCGCCCATGACCCAGAACGACAACGAGCTGCAGATCGTTGACCCCCTGGAGGCTGTGCGTCGGCTAGAGGGTCTGTTCTTCAGAGGCGGCCGCTTCTCGCCGGCAGAATCAGTGGCTCACCTTGGGCAGGAATGCCTTCCAGGTCGGGCCACCACGATATCCATCCGAAATGTGGGGGACTGGTGGATGATCGGGGGGATGTCGACTGGCTTGCACAGGGCGCCGCGGCGGTGTTTGAGCGCGTCATCTCGTACCCCGAGGCCGGCCAAACAGCATGCGCTTCGAGGTGGCGCTGACAGTGTTTGCCGACGACGTACTGGCGGCCCTCGATGGAGAGATCACCTGGATCAAGGGCGACGGTCGATTGTTTCCTCTTTCCGCAGGTGATGTTTGCGATCTTGGCCGCCATGTGGTGGCGTTCAGCTTGAACAACTAGCCCAACAGCGGTGTGGTCTCAGCGCATGTCCGCCCAGGCCGCGCGGTCGACGGCCGGCCGCGGACCGACTACACTCGCCCGTCGGCCGCACATGAGCGAGGTCATACACCCGTGACTCGGCGGCCATCACCAGCAGATCGACCGCGCGCTCGCCGAGACCCGACGCGCATCCGGAAAGGAGCCACGACAGACCATGGGTGTTCCGAAGCGGCGTGTCTCGCACGCCCGTCAGGGCGAGCGTCGCAGCCACCTCGCGATCGGCCTGCCGAGGCTGGACGAGTGTCCCCACTGCCACGAGCGCAAGCAGCAGCACCACGCCTGCCCCAACTGCGGCTACTACGCCGGCCGCCAGGCGCTCGACATCAAGCCCCAGACCGACGAGCGCGCGTCCTCGTAGCGCGCGGCACTGCCGCCCCGCCGCCTGACCGGCCGTGGACCTGAGCGCCGTCAGGCGATTCGAGTCCGAGCGGCCGGTCCGCGTCGCCGTCGACGCGATGGGTGGCGACCACGGGCCGGCCGAGACGGTCCAGGGCGCCCTTCTCCATGCCCGCGACCATCCGGACGAGGAGATCATCCTCGTGGGCAACGAGGCCGTCATCGAGGAGGCGATCGTCGCCGCGGGTCCCGCGCCGGACAACATCCGGATCATCGCTGCCCGTGAGGTCGTCGACATGGACGAGCACCCGGCGGCCGCGGTCCGCCGGAAGCGCGACGCATCGATCAACGTCTGCATGCGCCTGGTCCGCGACGGCCAGGCCGACGCGGTCGTGACGGCCGGCCATACCGGGGCCGGCGTCGCCTCCGCGATCCTCAACCTGCACCGCCTGCCGGGCGTCGATCGGCCGGCGCTGGCCGTCCAGATGACCACGGCGAAGGGCCCGTTCGTCCTGCTCGACATCGGGGCGACGACCGACTCGACCGGTCACAACCTCGCCCAGTACGCCAGGATGGGGGCGCTGTTCGCCGAGCACGTGCTCGGCGTGGTCCGCCCCACCGTGGCCCTCCTGTCCATCGGTGAGGAGGCAGGCAAGGGCGAGCAGCGCGTCCAGGAAGCGACAGAGTTGCTGACCGGCTCGGACCTGAACTTCATCGGCAACGTGGAGGGTCGCCATCTCGTGGAGCATGTCGCGGACGTCGTCGTCTGCGATGCGGCCGTGGGCAACGTCACGATCAAGTTCTTCGAGGGCCTGTCCACCTACATCCTGCGCGGTCTCCTGGGCCGCGAGTTCGAGCGCGACTGGCGCGGCCGCCTGGCCTACCTGCTGATGCGACCGGGGATCGGCCGGATCCGGGAGGTCTTCGACTACGAGAAGCTCGGCGGCTCGCCCCTGCTCGGCGTGCGCGGCACGGTGCTCATCACCCACGGCCGGGCCCGACGCCGGATGATCTCCTACGCGGTGGCGGTGGGCGCGGCGGCCGCTCGGGCGGGCATTCCCCAGGCGATCGAAGACGCGTTTCGCCGCGATCCTCTGACGGCTCCGCGCTCGGCTGAGACGACACGATGAGTGGCGCGGGCCTGGCGGTCGGCCTGCCCGTGATCGAGGAGCTGGTGCGGCTCGCGGCGGTCGAGGTGCCGGGCGTGGCCCGGGTGGGTCGCGGCGGCCCCGCCTGGCGGCGGTGGACCGGCCGGCCCCCCGTCCACGTCGCGCTGAGGGGCCGCGAGGTCGGCGTGGAGCTGGTGGTCGTCGCCCGGCCGGCCCAGCCGCTGGGTCCGCTGGCCGGTGAGGTTCGGGCCGCTGTGACCGCGGCGATCGAGCGGCTATCCCTCGAGCTCTCGTCGCTGAGCGTCGTCGTCGACGGCGTCGGCACCTGATCCCGGCCCACGCTCATGACTGACGGCGGCCGGGCGTCCGGATCGATGCCCGGCCCCGGTCCCGGTCACGGCGACCGTGTCCGGGCCCTGCGTGCCGGGCGGCGTCTGGCCCTGGCGGCCGTCTTCGAGGCCGAGTTCGGACAGCGGACGGCGGGTGCCATCCTGGAGCGCCACCTGGCCGACACCGCGGGCGATCCGTCGGCCGCGCTGGCTCGGGCGATCGTCTCGTCGGTGGTCGCGGCGCGCGATCAGATCGACGCGGAGATCGGCCGTTGGGCGCCTCAATACCCGGTCGTTTCGCTGGCCCGGATGGACCGCGCGCTGCTCCGTTGCGCCCTTGGTGAGGTGCTACACTCCGGCACGACGCCGGCCCGGGTGGCGATCGCCGAGTGGGTCGAGCTGGCACGGATCTACAGTGGAGAACCGATGCGCCGCCTGATGAACGGCGTGCTCGGCCGAATCGCTTCCGAGATGACTCCCGCGTCGGCCCGGCGCGGGGGCTCCCGACCACCAGGACCCCGCGGCAGCTGATCGCACGGCAGCCCGTTCACGAGGAGAGAGTCAGTGGCCACCACCTACGAGCGTCTCAAGAAGATCGTCGTTGAGCAGCTCGGCGTCGACGAGGATGAGGTCAAGCCAGAGGCTTCATTCGTCGACGATCTCAACGCTGATTCCCTCGACCTGGTCGAGCTCATCATGAGCCTCGAGGAAGAGTTTGGGACCGAGATCTCGGACGAGGACGCCGAGAAGATCCGGACCGTCCAGGACGCGGTCGATTACATCGAAGAGCACTCCACCTAGCGGGCCGATCCCGGGCGCGATGGGTCCGGCCGCGTCACTCGCGGCCCGTCTTGGGCTGGACGTCCGCCATCCCGACCTCATCTACCAGGCGCTCGTCCACAGCAGCTACCACCACGAGCACCCGGACGTCGCCGATCAGCACAACGAGCGCCTGGAGTTCCTCGGCGACTCCGTCGTGAGCCTCGCCGTCAGCGAGGCGCTGTACGCCCGACACCCGGACGACGACGAGGGCATGCTGTCGGCCCGCCGGGCGGCCATCGTGTCGACCGCCGGACTGGCTCGACTGGCCGGCCGCATCGAGCTGGGCGATACGCTCCTGCTGGGAGAGGGAGAATCGGCCAGGGGTGGCCGCCTCCGCCCGTCGCTGCTGGCCTCTGCCTTCGAGGCGCTCGCCGGCGCGCTCTACCTGGACCTCGGCTACCCCACCACGCGCGACTGGCTCCTGCGGCTGGCCGCACCGGAGCTGGCCAGCGACGCGTCGATCCTGACCCTCAAGAGTCCCAAGAGTCGCCTCCAGGAGCACACCCAGCGGACGACCGGAGAGCGGCCGCAGTACCGCGTCCTGGCCGCGACCGGACCGGACCACGAGAAGACGTTCCGGATCGAGGTCGTGGTCGGCGGCAGGGTCCTGGGTTCCGGCGTCGGACCGTCGCGTCGCATCGCGGAGACGGCCGCTGCCAGCCAGGCGCTGGAGTCGATGGTCACGGGCGCCGACCGGATGACCGCCGAATCGTGAACGCCCCGGCCCGCCTGCTCGCCCTCCGGTTGCAGGGCTTCAAGTCCTTCGCCGAACGGACCAACGTCGAATTCGGTGCCGGCATCAGCGCCATCGTGGGGCCCAACGGGTCGGGCAAGAGCAACCTGGCCGACGCGCTGCGCTGGGCACTTGGCGAGCAGGGGCGGTCCCTCAGGATCCGTCGGAGCGAGGACGTCATCTTCGCCGGGTCGGACCGGCGGCCCGCGATAGGCATGGCGGACGTCACCCTGGTCCTGGACAACGCCGACGGCCTCCTGCCCGTCGAGTACAGCGTGCTGGAGCTGGGTCGCCGGCTGTACCGCTCGGGCGAGAACGACTACCTCCTGAACCGGCAGCGCGTTCGCCTCAAGGACCTCGTCGACCTCCTGGACGGCGCGCACCTGGCCGACAACGCGTTCCTGTTCATCGGCCAGGGCATGGTCGACCAGGCCCTGGCCCTCCGTCCCGAGGAACGACGCCCCCTGTTCGAGGAGGTCGCCGGCGTCCGGCGCCACGAGCGACGGCGGCGGAAGGCCGAGGAGCAGCTGGGCGAGGCCGAGGCAAACATCGCCCGAGTGCAGGACATCATCGCCGAGCTGCGGCCGCAGGCCCGCCGGCTGGCCGCCCAGGCCGAGCAGCAGGCCACGCGGCGCTCCGCGGGCGATGAGCTGATGCGTGCCCTCCTGATGGCGGCCCACGATCGATGGCACGGCGCGGCGGCCCGAATGGCGGCAGCCGGCAACCGCCTGCAGATCGCCCGGGCCGAGGCCGACCGGTCGATGACGGCCCTCCATGGCGCGGAGGCGACGGCTGCCGCCCCTGCCGCCGACCTTGCCGCCAGGGCCGTCGTGGAAGCCGAGCGGCGAGTGGCCCACGAGCAGGCCCGGCACGAGCTGGCCGGCCTGCAGCTCCGGGAAGTGCGCCTGACCGGCGAGCTCGCCGGTCAGGCACGGGAACGGGAGCGGATCCACCATGAGGCGACGGCCGCCGATCTCGACCTGGCCGCCCAGCGCCGGATCCTGGCCGAACCACTGCCCGTCCGCGATGTGGACGCCGAATCCACGCTGATCGACGCCGAACGTGCTCTGGCCGAGGCCCTCCAGGAGCTGGGCGCGCTGCGCGCTGCGCGGGTGACGCACGGTGACGAGGCCGCTGCGATGCGCCGGGCCCAGGCAGCGCATGCGTCCGAGCTGGAGACCGCGCACCGGCGGGCCGCAGAGGCAGAACGGCGGCTCGTCGAGGAACGCGGCCGGGCGGCCGCCATCGCCGCCGAGCTCGCGACGCAGGAGAGACGACTCGCGGCCGTACGAGCGACCCTGGCCGCGGCGGTCCGGGCCGACACCGAGACGGCCGCGAGGCGCGAATCGGCGCGCTCGGCGGCCGAGTCCGCCGAGGGCATCCGCCAGGCCGCCGCCGAGGCGGCGTCTGCCGCCGGATCGCGATTCGCGGAGCTGACCGGCCGGCTGGACGTCCTCCAGGCGCGCCTCGCCGACGAGGAGCGCCGGCCGATCGCGCGGGTCGCGCGGCGCCGCGGGGGACGCCGGATCGACGAGGACCTGGCGGTGACGCCAGGGTTACGGCCGGCGGTCGAGGCGGCGCTGGGCGAGCTCGGCCGCGCCTACCTGGTGCCGCGGGCCGCGGTGGCGGAGATGGCCGGCGAGCGCGGGGTCCTCGTCGTGGCCGAGGGAGCCGGTCTGGAGCGGCCGTCGAGGGCGGGCGATCCCGCGCTCGCGCCTCGCCTGGCCGAGCTTGGCGGAGGCATGCTCGCGGACGCGTTGCGGCGCGACCCGACGGGCGTCGCCAGGCGGCTCCTGGAGACTGCCTGCTGGGTGCCTGACCTGGCGGCCCTCCTGGAGCTGCAGCCGTTGCTTCCGCCGGGCTGGATCGCGGTCGTCGGCGACGGGTCGGCGCTGGCCGGCCCCTTCACGGTGGCCCTCGGCCGTCCAGAGGGGACCCTGGAGCGCCAGGCCGAGATCGAGCAACTGGTTGCGGCGGTGGCCGCCGCCGGGACTCATGCCCAGGAGCAGCGTGCCCGGGCCGACGCATCGGCCGCTACCGCGGCCGCCGCGCGGGCCGTTCTCGACACCGCGAGGGCGGAGGAGAGCGATGCCGGTGCGGCCCGCCGAGTATCCGAGGAGGAGGAGCGGGCGGCCGCTCGCTCGGTCGAGGCAGCGGCGCGCGAGGCGGCCTGGCACGCAGCCCAGGTGGATCGGCTCGCCGCGGAGGCGGCCCGGGCCCGGGCGGCCGAACAGGCCCTGGCCCCATCGACCCCCGCTGGTTCGGGCGAAGCCGGTGACGGAGTTCGGGGCGACAGTGACGACCGCTCGGCCGTGGCGGCGTGGGAATCGCGGACCGAGGAGCTGCGAGCCCGCCGTGACCGTCTGGCCGCCGAGCAGGCCGAACGAGACGGCACGCGACGAGACGCCGAGGCGCGACGCGCCAGGGCGGAGGCCGCCATCGCCATCGACGAGGAACGGATCGGCCGAACGGGGCGGGAGCTGACCGCCCTCCTCGAGCGGGAGCGCCGGCTCCGCGACGAGCTCGACTGCCTCAACGGCGAGCTGGCCGTGGCCACCGTCCGCGAAACCGCCGCGCGGGCCGCGGTCGACGAGGCGCGAGCGGCCGACGCCGCGGATCGGGACCGGCTCGCCGCGGCCGAAGTGGCCGCAGGCGAAGCCCGCGAGCGGGTTCGTCTGGCCGACGAGCGGCTGCGGGCGGCCGAGGTCGCCGACCTGGAGGCGCGTCTCGGTCTGGAAGCCGTGCGGGAGGGACTCCTGGTCGAGCTGTCCGGCCTCGGCGAGCTGGGCCTGCGGGCGCTCGGTGTCCGATCGCGGCCCGGCGAAACGACCGGCGACGGCGACGTGACCGACAGCCCGGTCATCCATGGCGACGCGAATGTCGACGGCGACGGGGTCACCAACGGCGACGATCGCATGGCAGCGGCTCTCGAGGCGGCGTTGGCCGCCGAAGCGCCACGGTGGTCGGCCGAACCGCCGCCGAGGGATCCGCCGTCGGCAGGCCGGCTCGCGGTCCTGCGGCGCAGGTTCCACGAGCTGGGAGCGGCCAATCTCTTTGCGGTGGAGGAGTACACGGAGCTCAAGGCGCGGCTCGACGGCCTGGAGGCCCAGGAGTCCGACCTCCGCTCGGCGATCGGCGACACCCGGCGGCTCATCGAGGATCTCTCGACGATGGTCGCCGAGCAGTTCCGGACCACGTTCCAGGCGCTCGAGGCCGCCTTCGACGCCCGATTCCGGCAGCTGTTCGGCGGCGGGTTCGCGCACCTGGCGCTGACCGATCCAGCCGATCTCGCCACGACGGGTGTGGACATCGTGGCCCGTCCGCCCGGCAAGAAGGCGCAGGCGCTGGCGATGCTGTCGGGTGGCGAGCGTGCCCTCACGGCCGTGGCGCTCCTGTTCGCGATGCTCGAGGTCCGGCCGGTTCCGTTCTGCGTGCTGGACGAGGTCGACGCGGCGCTCGACGAGGCCAACATCGGCCGCTTCGTGGACGCCCTGCGGTCGCTGGCCGATCGGACGCAATTCATCGTCATCACCCACAACCGGGGGACGATCGAAGCGGCGGATGCCCTGTACGGCGTGACCGTCGGCGACGATTCGGTGAGCCGGGTGATCAGCCTCCGGCTCGACGAGGCCGCCTCGATGGTCGATGCGGTCGATGAGCCGGCCGTGGAGGCCGACGACGAACGGGCAGGCCTCGGCGCCGCGATCGCAGGCTGACCGAAGGAGGCGACCCTGTTCTGGCGACGCAGGCCCACCGACGAGGCGGCTCCCGAGGCGCCGAGCGCTCCGGTCGTGGAGACGCCGGTGGAGCCGACACAGACGCCGGCCGAGCCGGCACGGACGCCGGCGGAGCCGGCGCAGACGCCCGCCGATCTGCAGGCCGGCGTGGCCAGGAGCCGCGGCGGTTTCGTGGCGCGCCTGCGCGGGCTCCTCGGCGGCGGAGTCGACGACGAGGTATGGAACGACGTCGAGGAGACGCTCATCGCCGGAGACGTCGGTGTCGGTGTCGCCGGCCGCGTCGTGAATCGTGCCCGCGCGGCGTACGGGGCCGGGGATCCCATGACGGCCGTCCGAGCGGAGCTCGCGGCGCTGCTCGTGCCCCGGGAGCCCGACTGGTCGCCGCGACCGGCCGGACCCGATCAACCCGCGGTCGTGCTCGTCGTCGGCGTCAATGGGACGGGCAAGACCACGACGATCGGCAAGCTGGCCGCCGGGTATCGGACCGAGGGACGAACCGTGCTGCTGGCGGCCGCCGATACGTTCCGGGCCGCCGCCATCGAGCAGCTCCAGGCCTGGGCCGTCCGGGCCGGGGCGAGCGTGGTCGCCCATGCTCCGGGCGCGGATCCGGGTGCCGTCGTGTACGACACGCTCGACGCGGCGGTCGCCCGCGGCGTCGACGTCGTGATCGTCGACACGGCTGGCCGGCTCCACACCAGGACGAGCCTGATGGACGAGCTGGCAAAGATCCGCCGGATCGTCGGCAAGCGCCTGCCTGACGTAGAACCCGAGACGCTCTTCGTGCTGGACGCCACGACGGGCCAGAACGGCCTCGCCCAGGCACGCGCATTCCACGAGGCGGTCGGCCTGACCGGCATCGTCCTGACCAAGCTCGATTCGACGGCCAAGGGCGGGATCGTGTTCGCCATCGAGGACGCGCTTCGGGTCCCGGTCCGCTTCGTGGGCGTCGGTGAGGGCGTGGGCGACCTGGTGCCGTTCGATCCCGAGGCGTTCGTCGCGGCCCTGTTCGAGTGACGGTCACCGCCAACCGCGCCCGCCGTCGCGGGGACCGATCGCCCGCGCGGGAGGTCTCACTCGCCCAGCGGCGTGTCGTCACCCGGCACGAGCGCATGTTGAGGCGGCACGATGGCCCCTGCCCGTAGGGACCTGATCGGCGAGAACCAGATGAACACGATTGCAACAGCACCGCCGAGGATGCCGACGAGCATCGCCGCCCGGAGCCCGAGGGCCTCGCCAATCAGCCCTCCTGCGATCGTGCCCACGAGCAACCACAGGTGGGTGAGGAACTCCAGCGAGCCATTGACCCGCCCGAGCACCCGGTCGGGTGCGACGGTCTGGACGAGCGAGATCTCGTTGATCTCGTGGATCGTCCCGGCGCCGTCCGAGATGAGCTGCTGGGCGACGAGCAGCGCGACCGCGACAGCCACCGCACCGGCCGGGGCGAGCGGCGTCAGGGCATTGCCCAGGGTGAACCCGACCACCCCGAGCATGATCGCCGGGCCGATCCCAACGCGGCGGTTGACCCGTCCGGCGAGGACAGCGCCGATGAACGAGCTGGCTCCGCCGACGGCCGCGATGACGCCGATCGTGGCAGGCCCCAATCCGAGCTCCTCCGTGGTGAAGACCAGGTAGACGGACCCGAACGCGCCCCACAGGAAGTGCGACGCCGAGCTCGCTCCGGCGATGGCCCTCAGGATCGGCGATCGGGCGATCGGTCTCAGCCCTTCCCGGATCTCCGCGACGATCGGTCGGCGCTCGCTGACGCCTGGCCGGTCGGGCTCGTGCGGGCGGATCGATCCCACCAACGCCGCGGAAACCAGGAACGACACGGCGTCGACGGCGATCGCGATCGGTGCGGTCAACAGCTGGACGAGGAACCCACCGATGCCGAAGGCACTGAACTCGGCAGCCGACCCACTCGCCGTCAGGGCAGCATTGGACACGATGAGCTGGTCGCGCTCGACCACGGTCGGGAGGAAGGCGTTGTCGGCCACGTTGTGGAACGTGGTCAGGGCGGACGTGAGGAAGGCGACCACGATGAGCTGGATGATCGTCAGCGCGTCGGCCAGCGCCGTAGCCGGGATCGAGGCGAGCAGGAGCGCCCGGCCAAGATCGGCCACGATCATCACGGGCCGTCGCCGGAGCCGATCCACCCAGGCACCTGCGGCCAGGCTCACGACCAGCCCGCCCACGATCTCGAATGACCGGATCGCGGCGATCTCGAGCGGGCCGGCGCCGAGCACGAGGATGGCGGCGAACGGGAGCGCGGTGCGCGTAATGAGAGAGCCGAATACGGAAACCGTGCTGGCCGCCCACAGACGCACGAAGTCGCGGTTTCGCCAGATGCTCGGCGCGCCCATTCCGGCAGCGTAGTCGGCGGCGGCCCGCGAAAAAACAGACGAGCGTCTAAAGATAACGGCTCCGGGGTCCGGTATTCTGTCAATTACCGGAAGCGGGGACCGAACCCGACTCACCATGGGGTACACTCGGCGGACCAGGTGTCGCCAGAACCCGCGCACCGCTCGGCGGACCTGTTCGTCCGCCGGTCACCCGGTCCACCAGGAGCCCGTCCTTCCGCATGTTCGATGCCCTCAGCGAACGCCTTCGCGCCACCCTCGCCACGCTCACCGGCCGTGGCCGGGTCACCGAGGCGGACGTCGACACCGCCATGCGCGAGGTCCGTCTCGCGCTCCTTGAGGCGGACGTCAACTTCAAGGTCGTCAGGGACTTCGTGGCCCGCGTACGCGAGCGCGCGATCGGCGCCGATATCCTGGAGAGCCTGACCGCCGGACAGCAGGTGGTCGCCATCGTCAACGAGGAGCTCACGGCGCTGCTGTCGGCGGGCGACCGGACCTTCCATCTGCAGGGCAGCCCGGCCGTCGTCATGCTGGCGGGCCTCCAGGGATCGGGCAAGACGACGTCCGCAGCCAAGCTTGCCCGCCACATCATCAAGCAGGGCCGCCGCCCGATGCTCGTTGCCGCCGACCCGTACCGGCCGGCCGCCGTGGACCAGCTCGAAACGCTGGGCCGGCAGCTGGACGTGCCCGTCCACCGCACCGCGGCGGGGACGACCGTCGTCGACATCGCCCGTGGCAGCCTCGACGCCGCCCGGCGCCTGAGCCGGGACGTGGTCATCCTGGACACTGCCGGTCGCCTGAGCATCGACGAAGCGCTGATGCGCGAGATCGCCGATGTGGCGGCCGTGGTGAAGCCCGTCGAGACGCTCCTGGTGGTCGATGCGATGACGGGCCAGGAGGCGGTCGCCGTGGCGCAGGCGTTCGCGGCCTCGGTGCCGCTGACCGGCCTCGTCCTGACCAAGATCGACGGAGACGCGCGGGGTGGGGCGGCATTGAGCATCTCGGCCGTTACCGGGCTGCCCGTGAAGTTCCTCGGGACGGGCGAGAAGACTGACGCGCTCGAGCCGTTCTACCCGGACCGCCTCGCCGGCCGCATCCTCGGCATGGGTGACGTGCTGACCCTCGTGGAGCGAGCCCAGGACGCCTTCGACGAGAAGCAGGCCGCGAAGATGGAGGAGAAGCTGGCGAAGGCGAGCTTCACCCTCGAGGACATGCTCGAGTCCATGCAGCAGATGCAGAAGATGGGCCCCATCGGCCAGGTCGTGTCCATGATCCCGGGCCTCGGCAGCATGGCCAAGGATGCCCAGGCCGCGGTCGACCGGGGCGAGCTCGGCCGGACGGAGGCGATCATCAGGGCCATGACCCCGCGCGAGCGGCGCGACCCGGCCATCCTCAACGGCTCGCGGCGCCGGCGCATCGCGGCCGGTTCGGGGACGTCCCTGACCGACGTGAACCGCCTCGTCAAGCAGTTCGGCGAGATGCAGAAGATGATGAAGCAGCTGTCGAGCATGGGGCGCCGGGGCGGCGCGGCCGCACTGCTGGGCCGACGATGACAGGGGGACGTTGCGATGACCGACCAACCGCGTGAGCCGGGCGAAGGGTCGCCGACCGAACCTGCGGCAACCGCGCCGCCTGCCCGGCCCGCCACGCCGCCCGCCCAGCCAGGCGCGCCTTCCACCGCGCCGTCCGCCCAGCCGGCAGCGCCGTCCACCGCACCCATCGCGCCGCCCACGACGCCCGTTCCCACCGGCTCGCTCCAGGGCAAGCCGCGGAACGGCCTCCGCTGGGGCATCGCGCTCCTGGTGGTGGCGATCGTGGCCGCGGCCGCCTCGGCGGCCTTCTTCCTCCTGTCCGGTCGCGCCGCGGCGTCGCCGATGCTTGGCTACGCGCCGTCGGGCAGCCTCATGTACGTCGAGATCCGCGGTGACCTCCCGGGCGACCAGCGCCAGCACCTTGGCGCATTCCTCTCGGGCTTCCCCGGCTTTGCCGACCAGTCCACCCTCGACGCCAAGCTGACGGAGACGCTCGACCGAATCGTCCGGGCGGCCACCGATGGCAAGCACTCCTACGCCTCGGAGATCAAGCCCTGGTGGGGCGGGGCGATCGCAATCGACGTGCCGGCCCTGCCGGACTCGCCGTCTCAACCCGACGCCTTCCGCGCGGCCGGATACCTGACCGTGACCGACGGCGCCAGGGCACAGGCCTGGCTGAAGGAGCAGCTCGGTGGCGCGACGTCGTCGACCGAGGCATACGACGGCATCCAGCTGACGGTCGTCCAGGGCTCGAGCCCGATCAAGGTGGCCTATGGCGTCGACGCAAGCATGCTCGTGGTGGGCGACCTCAACTCCGTCAAGGCGTCCCTGGACGCCCGCCGCCACCAGTCGGGCCGGACCAGCCTGGCCGATGACGCGAACGTCAAGCAGGCGCTGGCCGCCCTGCCCGCCGACCATCTCGTGTTCGGCTTCGTCGACAGCGGCCGGCTCCTCGAGTGGTCGCGGCGAATGAGCCAGGGCGCGGGTTCGGCGGCGATGCCCGACTTCAGCGCCTGCTCGCCGGCGGGCCCGGTGACCTGGGGCGCCTTCTCCCTGCGCGCCGATGGCAAGACCATCCGGATGGACTCGATCGAGCCGACCTCGACCAGTCGGGTCAAGCTGACCCGGACCACCAGCCGGGTCGCGCCCCGGCTGCCCGGCAACACGATCGTCCAGATCGACGTCCACGACGTCGGGACACTGGCGCTCGGGACACTCGAAGCCTGCCGGAAGATCCCCGAGATCGCCAAGGCCCTGGCGGATGTCGACAAGACGGTCGGCGCCCTCGGGGGCTGGGACGGGCTGCTCGGCTGGATCGGCGACACGGACATCGTCGTCACCAAGGACGGCACCACGATCGCCGGTGGGTTGGTCGGAGTTGCCGCCGACAAGGCCGGGGCCGCTCGAATCGTCACCCAGCTTCGCAACCTGCTCGCCCTCTCGGGCAGCACGCAGGTTGCAATCAAGGACGAGGACTATGGCGGGACGACGATCACCACGATCAGCTCCAGGGACGAGACGGTGATCGGAACATCCACCTCGGTCGCCGTCGCGGTCCGCGACGATCTCGTCGTCATCGGCATCGGAACCGACTTCGTCAAGCACGTGCTCGACGTCAAGGCCGGCGCCTCGCTGGCCGACCAGGACCGCTACAAGCAGGCCATCGGCCGGGTCGAGACCTCAAACGAGCAGCAGGCCTTCATCGACGTGAGCGCAGTGCGCGCGGCGATCGAGTCGGCCGCCCCGGCGGGTACTGTGCCGGCGCAGTACCAGACCGATATCAAGCCCTACCTCGAGCCGCTCGATCTCATCGTCGGCTCGACATCGACGACGGACGACCTTGTTCGGGCGGCATTCGTCCTCGTCGTCAAGTGACCGCCGCCCGATTCCCAGAGGAGGTATTCCCAACCTGATGGCAGTTCGCATCCGGCTGACGCGCGTCGGCGCGACGAAACAGCCCACCTACCGTGTCGTCGTCGCCGACGCGCGCAACGCTCGCGACGGTCGCTCGCTCGACACGCTCGGCCATTACAACCCGCGAACCGAGCCAGCCGAGGTGGCAATCGACGCCGACAAGGCGAAGCAATGGCTGGCCAGGGGCGCCCTACCGTCGGATACGGTTGCCCGACTGTTTCGCGAGCAGGGCATCCTGCCCGCCGTCAAGTAGGAGGCAGGACGTGCCCGCCAAGGAACTGGTCGAGTTCGTCGCCCGCTCGCTCGTCGACGACCCGGACGCGGTAAAGGTGGAGGTCGTCCACGACGCGGACGGCACCGTGCTCGAGCTCCATGTCGCCGAAGAGGACATGGGCAAGGTCATCGGCCGCAACGGCAGCGTGGCCAAGGCGCTGCGCACTCTCCTGAAGGTGACGGCCGCCCGAGACGGCGAGTCGATCTCGCTCGAGATTCTCTGAGCTTGGGCGAGCGGCTCGTGGTCGCCCTCGTGCGGGGCGTCCACGGGCTGCGAGGCACCCTTCGCCTGGAGGTCCTGACGGACCGCCCGGAAGAACGGTTCAGGCCGGGCGCCGTTCTTTATCCGGAGGGCCGCGAGCAGCCGCTGACAATCGTCGCCGCCGACGCGATCCCCGACGGTCCCGGCTGGCGGCTCCGATTCGCCGAGGTGCCCGACCGGACCGCGGCAGACCGGCTGCGGGGCGCCTACTTGGAAGCCGACACAGGCCCGACCGCGACGCTGCCCCGCGGCAGCTACTTCTGGCACGAGGTGATCGGCGCCACCGTGCGCGACCTGCACGACCGGGAGCTCGGGGTGGTCGAGGACGTCTACCGCGCCGGCGAGGCCGAGGTATTCGTCGTCCGCGGCGAGCCGTACGGCGAGTTCGACGTGCCGGCCGTGCGCGCGTTCGTCCGGATCTTCGCCCCCAGGCGCGGTGAGATCGTCGTGGACGCCGACGCGCTGGGTCTCGACGAGCCGGCGATCGCACGGCCGCGGCGCCGCCGGGCGAAGGCCGCGCCACGTCAGGACGGCGCCTGACCGGCGATGACGCTCGAGATCGACCTCCTGACGCTCTTCCCGGCGATGGTGGAGGGGCCGCTCTCCGGCAGCATCCCGGCCCGGATCCAGGAGCAGGGATTGGCGACGATCCGGGTCCACGACCTGCGCCGCTGGGGTCTGGGCCGGCACCGCACCGTCGACGACTATCCGTACGGCGGCGGCGCCGGAATGGTGCTCCGCCCGGAGCCCGTGGCGGCCGCCCTGGCCGAGCTGCGCCGGGCGGACACGACGGTCATCCTCATGGATGCAGCCGGTGAGGCCTTTCGCCAGGAGCGGGCCCAGGACCTGGCCGGCCGATCCCACCTGCTGATCATCTGCCCGCGCTACGAGGGAGTGGACGAGCGGATCCGCACGATGGCCGACCTCGAGCTCTCGATCGGCGACTACGTCCTCACCGGCGGCGAGCTGCCGGCTCTCGTCGTCGTGGACGCCGTCATCCGACTGCTACCGGGGGCCATCGAGGCCGCGTCCACCGAAGAGGAGTCGTTCTCGAACGGGCTCCTCGAGTACCCGCAGTACACGCGCCCCCCGTCTTTCGAGGGACAGGCGGTGCCCGATGTCCTCGTCTCCGGCGACCACGGCGCCGTTCACCGCTGGCGGCTCCAGGAGTCACTCCGCCGCACGCTCGAGCGCCGGCCGGACTTGCTGGCCGTCCGCGACATCTCGCCCGACGAGCGGCGGATCCTCGACGAGCTGGAGGCAGATGCGCCGGATGCCCGTACCGACTGATCAGGAAGACTGGCTGCACGGATGGACCCCACCCATGCGAACGCTCGAGCGAGGCTCGGGCATCGTCGTGCTTGCTGAAACTGCATCGGGCTCTCGTTTGTCGCTCAAGGCTCCACGACCTGCGATCGATCGCTTTCCAGAGCGCATAGCCTATTGGCTCGAGGCAAAGGCCGCCGTCTTGCCCGACATCGAGCTGGAGTCTCCGGCCAGCTTCTTCTACGTCGTCGTAAGCCCGCGCTTGCAACCAGACGGGGCCATCCACGTCACCGAATTCGGTCGCGGGACCGCACCGGCTGCTCCGGAGAACTGGACTGCTCGTCCATCGCGGGCACTCTTATCCGCGGCTATCCAGAAACTTCGTGCCCCGGCTATGCCAGTGGGAAGTCGCAGGACACGGGATAACGGGGCGAGCTCGACTTGAAGGTCTGGGTAGGGATGCGAAACGAACCGCGGGGGCCGAGATACCAGATCGTTCGCCCATCATCCTGCCTTATGTGCACATCGTGAAAGTTGGGCCAACTGGGTTGGCCGCCGCGACGGGCTCGGAGGTGGGACGAGGCATCGGCGGCCCTCGGGCCTGCGGGGACGCGATGCCGGCGACCGATTCGTGGGCGCGGCCACGGCCATCTGGCTCTGGAGGCTGCCTAACGTTCGCCACACGCGACGATAAGGCAAGGTTTTCCGGTCACGACGCCGGGCCAGGACACCGAGGCCAGGACGCGGGCGCCCGCCGAATCGGGTTATACTCCGCCGTCGGCCGCCACGACGGCGCCCGGATTCCGCAGAGCGACCTCACTCCCTTGCGATAGCCGGCAGCCTCCGGCTGCCGACAGACGAAGGTGGACCCGCGTGAACGTACTCGACGAGATCGTCGCCGATCAGCTTCGGACCGACCTGCCGGAGCTCGCCGCCGGTGACACCGTGCGCGTGAGCGCAAAGGTCGTCGAGGGCAACCGCGAGCGGATCCAGGTCTTCGAGGGGGTCGTCATGCGCCTCCGCGGAGGCGGGATCACGCGATCGATCACCGTGCGCAGGATCGCGAGTGGCGTGGGCGTCGAGCGGACGTTCAAGGTGAACAGCCCTCGGATCGAGCGGATCGAGGTCATGCGCCACGGGCAGGTCCGGCGGGCCCAGCTCTACTTCCTCCGGAAGCGCGTCGGCAAGGCCGCCACGCTGCGCGAGCGGCGTCCCAAGGCCCAGGCTGCCGGCCAGCCGTCCGGTCCCAAGGCGAAGGCCAGCGGCCCCAAGGCGAAGGCCAGCGCGAAGGGCGGGGCCAAGGCGCAGCCGGCCGGCTCCCCGACCGAGGCGTCCGCCGGCCAGGCGCCCGGGCCCAAGGCCTGAGCCCGAGAGGACCGATCGGCGATGGGACCGGCCTCCCGCCGCTCCGTCGCCGCAACCCGTCTCGCCGAGACGGTCACGCTCAACCGCCCAAACGCCCCTCGACGACGCCACGCGACGTTCGCCGCCGCGGGTGCGCTGAGTGGCCGGGCCTCGGTCGCGCCGTGGCACCGGCTCCGACTCGATCCGGACTTCGGCGAGGAGCGCGATCTCTGGGAGCGCGGCTACCGCCTGATCGCCGGCGTGGACGAAGTGGGTCGCGGCTGTCTCGCCGGGCCGGTCGTCGTGGGGGCGGTGATCCTGCCGCTCGGCTGGAAGCCGGATGGCCTGCGCGATTCGAAGATGCTCAAGCCCGAAGACCGCGAGAGGCTCGCGGATGAGATCGTCGGCCGGGCGCTGAGCTGGTCCCTCGCCGCGGTCGAGCCCGCCGTGATCGACCGGATCAACATCCTCCAGGCGACGCTTCTCGCCGTCGGGCTCGCCTCCGCCCGACTGCCGGTACGGCCGGACGCCCTGCTCCTCGACGGGACGCTGCATCGACCCGACATCACGGTCCACCAGCGGGTGGTTATCGACGGCGACCGGCTGTGTGCCTCCATTGCCGCCGCCTCGATCGTCGCCAAGGTGTTCCGGGACCGGCTGATGGTCCAGCTCGACGGTCGCTACCCGGGCTACGACCTTGCCAGCAACAAGGGCTATGCGGCGCCCGAGCACCGCGCGGGGCTGCGGGCCCTGGGCACGGCGCCGGTTCATCGGTTGACGTTCGCCTCCTGCGCAGACGTCGAGCAGACGACCCTCTGGGAGGCCGTCGGACCGGGCGGGGCCGACGAGCTCGATGAGATCGACGACCCGGAGGCGGTCGAGGTCGTCGAGGCGGTCGAGGCGGTCGATCCCCTCGTTGCGATCGGTGCGGCCGAGCGAGCCGACGACTGACGGCTCGGCGAAGCGCGCGATACGTGGCGCGTAAGCGGCGGCTCCGATGCTGGAAGGATGGCCATTCCCGATCCGGCGCGGACACGGACCGCCCAGCAGCGGGCCGGCGATGCCGCAGAGGAGCTGGTCGCTGATCGATTGCGCGCTGCGGGCTGGCTGATCCTTGGCCGGAACGTCCGCGTCGGGCGTGCCGAGCTGGACCTCATCGCGATCGACCGCGGCCCTCCCGCCGAGCTGGTGGTCGTGGAGGTTCGCTGGCGGCGTACGCGCGCGTTCGGCCTGGCCGAAGAGACGTTCGACCATCGCAAGCGCGGGCACCTGCGCGTGGCGGTCGCGCGCCTGCTCCTGCTGGCTCGGCTGCCCGACGGCTCGCGCCTGCCGCGCCTGCCCCTGCGCGTCGACCTGGTGGCCGTCGAGCCACCGGAACGAGCCGGCGATCCGCCGCGGGTTCGCCATCACCGCGCCGCGCTGCCCGGCTGAACGGCCGGGCTGAGGACGACTGCCAGGGATCGGTACGACCGCCCGGGATCCGCGGGACCCTGTGCTACACTCCGCCGGCCGCATTTGCGGCACGCCCGCGCGTTCGGGATTGCCCGGGTTCGCGGAGAACACACGCGTGACCCTTCCGGCCGGGACGGTGCCACGACGGAAGCCCCGGGCGAACCCCGCGGCCAGCCGCCGAGGTCCCCGGCGACGAGGTCCGCGGAGGCTCGAACCGGATAGGAGGTCCCCACCCGTGCCCACCGTGGCCATGCGGCAGCTGCTCGAGGCCGGCATTCACTTCGGCCATCAGACGCGCCGCTGGAATCCCAAGATGCGCCCGTTCATCTACGCGGAGCGCAATGGGATCCACATCATCGATCTCGCCCAGACAGTCAAGCGGCTGGACGTCGCGCTCGACGCCGTCCGGGAGACGGCGGCACGCGGCGAGGCGGTCCTCTTCGTCGGCACCAAGAAGCAGGCCCAGGAGCCCGTGTCCCAGGAAGCGACCCGGGCCGGACAGCCGTACGTCAACAAGCGCTGGCTGGGCGGGATGCTCACGAACTTCATCACGATCAAGAAGCGGATCGGGCTGATGGAACAGCTCGAGGCCCGCCAGGCTGCCGGCGACTTCGAGCGGATGACCAAGAAGGAGGCCGCCAAGCTGACCGAGGAGCTCACGAAGCTCAACGGGACACTCGGCGGCATCCGCAAGATGAAGCGCCTGCCCGGAATGGTCTTCATCGTCGACCCTCATCGCGAGCGAATCGCGGTGACGGAGGCGATCAAGCTCGAGATCCCCATCGTCGGCACGGGCGATACCAACGTCGATCCCGACGAGCTCGACTACATCATTCCGGGCAACGACGATGCGATCCGGGCGATCCGGCTCGTCTGTGCTCTCATCGCCGATGCCTGCATCGAAGGTGCGCGCGAGCGCGCCGCTCGCCTCGCGAGCGAGCCGGAGGAGATCGCCGAGCCGGCCATGGTTCCGGTCGACGAGTTCGACGAGCACGCTGCCGACGAGTACGTCGCAGCGCTGGCCGGCGGTGCCGCGCTCACGTTCGAGCCGGACGACGATGAGCTGTTGCCGGGCGCCCGGCCGCGCCTGCCCGCCGGGTCGGCGCCGGCCGTCCCCAGCGAGGCCTCGCCGGACGAGATCGCGGCGGAGCTCGCCAGGGAGGCAGCCGAGAAGGCCGAGACGGAGAAGGCCGCCGGCTGATGTCGGCGGTCGCGGGCAGTCGACGCAAGCCCACCGGCATCTCGGACGAGTACGTCGACCACACACAGGAGAGTCACACGAGCATGGCGGACATCTCGGCGGCCGCAGTCAAGGAGCTGCGTGAGCGCACGGGCGCAGGCTTCATGGACTGCAAGCGCGCGCTGGAGGAGACCGGCGGAGACTTCGATGCCGCCGTCGCACTACTGCGCGAGCGCGGCCAGGCCGCAGCGGCCAAGAGAGCGGGTCGTGAGGCGCGCGAGGGCCTGATCGGCAGCTACATCCATACCGGGGGCCGGATCGGCGTCCTCATCGAGGTCAACTGCGAGACCGACTTCGTCGCCCGGAACGACCAGTTCCAGAAGCTCGTCCGCGATCTCGCCATCCAGGTCGCGGGGCTGCGGCCGGAGTACGTCGATCGGGACGCGATCCCGGCCGAGGTCCTGGAGCGCAAGCGCGCCGAGCTCCTCGCCGACCAAAGCGTCCAGCAGAAGCCGGAAGCCATCCGCGAGCGGATCGTGTCGGGCCAGCTGGAGAAATGGTTCGCCCAGGTGTGCCTCCTGGACCAGCCGTACCGGAACACGGACATCACCGTTCGAGGGCTGATCACGGACGCCATTGCCACGATCGGCGAGAACATCCGGGTCCGCCGCTTCGCGCGCTACGAGCTGGGGGAGGAACTGTGAGCGAGGTTGGCACCGCCACCCCGGACGTCGAGATCGCCGTTACGCCCGGCACGACCGACCGTCCCCTGCGCTACCGGCGGATCCTCCTCAAGCTGTCCGGGGAGGCGCTCCTCGGTGACCGCCCGTACGGCGTGGATCCCGCCTTCTGCGCATTCGTCGCGCGGCAGGTCGCGGAGGTCCACCGCCTGGGCGTCCAGGTCGGGATCGTCGTCGGCGGCGGCAACATCTTCCGGGGCCTGGCGGCAGCGGCCAAGGGCATGGACCGGGCCACCGGCGATTACATCGGGATGCTGGCCACCGTGATGAATGCGCTGGCCCTGCAGGACGCCCTGGAGCGAGCGGGCGTGCAGACCCGCGTCATGAGCGCGATCGGGATGAACGAGGTGGCCGAGCCGTACATCCGCCGTCGCGCCGTCCGCCACCTCGAGAAGGGCCGGGTGGTGCTGCTCGCGGCCGGGACCGGCAATCCCTACTTCACGACCGATACGGCAGCCGCGCTGCGGGCCGTGGAGATCGGGGCGGAGGTCATCCTCAAGGCGACCAAGGTGGATGGCGTCTACGACGCGGATCCGCAGACCCACCCGGATGCGAAGCGCTACGACCACCTGGAGTATGCGGATCTCCTCCGGGACCAGCTGAAGGTCCTCGATGCCACGGCTGTCAGCCTGTGCATGGAGAACGACCTCCCGATCGTGGTGTTCGACCTCAACCAGCCGAACAACATCACTCGGGTTGCCCTGGGTGAGCGCGTCGGAACCCTCATCTCGGCCGGGCCTACCGGGGGTGCCCAGCGATGAGCAGCGTGGTGCTCGTCAACACGGAGCGCAAGATGGCCCGCGCCGTGGAGGCCATGGAGCGCGACTTCGGCGGCATCCGCACCGGGCGGGCCTCGACGGCGCTCGTGGAACGCATCCATGTCGACTACTACGGGACGCAGACGCCGCTCAACCAGCTGGCCGGGATCAGCGTTCCGGAGGCCCACCAGATCGTCATTCAGCCATGGGACCGAGCCGTCCTGGGTGCCATCGAGAAGGCCATCCAGAAGAGCGACATCGGCCTGGTCCCCAACGTCGATGGAACGGTGGTCAGGCTGAACATCCCACCGCTCACCGAGGAGCGGCGGCAGGACATCGTGCGGGTTGTCCACCGCCGGATGGAGGAGGCCCGGGTGGAGGTCCGCAACCTCCGCCGGGAGGCGGCCGACGTGCTGAAGCACGAAGAGCGCGACGGTCAGCTCGGGGCCGACGAGGCCCATCGAGAGCTCGATGCCCTCCAGAAGCTGACCGATCGGTACGTCGGCGAGGTGGACAAGATCGGCGCCCACAAGGAGCAGGAGGTCCTGGAGGTCTAGTGGCCGTTCCCGAGGCCGGCCTCCCGCTGGCGCGCCCGACGGACGCCCTGCCGACCGCACAGGCGAAGGCTCCGGCGCCGGCGGTCGACCGATCGCCGCAGGCGAGCGCCAACGGGTCGACCGTCGAAGGGTCCTTGGCGATTGGCTTGACCGCCCAGGGATCGCCAGCGGCTGAATCGCCGGCGGCTGGATCGACGACGATCGGATCGACGGCCGGGACCGATGCCCAGCCGCGAA
>DASPWU010000018.1:0-36188 GCA_035637675.1 Candidatus Limnocylindria bacterium
CGGGGCAGGAAGGCGATGACGATCGCGCCGGCCAGCGGAAGGAACGTGACGATCGACAGGATCGGCAGGTTGCTGACCGTCATCGCGGGCTGCCCACGATGATCAGGTACGAGCCGGCCATGACGATCAGGCCCAGCGCGATGCCGAGTGCGTAGTTCTGAACGCGCCCGGTCTGGACCCGCCGGAGCTCGCGGCCGCCGAAGATCGTCAGCGCACCCAGGCCATTGACCGTGCCGTCCACGATGACCCGATCGAACCACCAGAAGCCGGCCGCGACCCGTCCGCCGATGCGGATGAACAGGAGGTCGTTGAGGTCGTCGAACCACCACTTGTTGAGCGAGGCGCGGTACAGGAACGGCAGCCGGGCGCTGATTGCGCGGACGGCGTCCGGATCGGGCGCGCGGCGCAGCCCGTCGAGGTCCACCCCGAACAGCCGCCACGCGATCGCGATCCCTACCACGGCGACCGTCACGCTGGCCAGCAGGAGGGCGCCGTCGATTCCCAGCAGCTGGTAGGTCTCTTCGTGGCCGGCCAGCCTGGTCGACTCCTCGAAGACCGGCCGCAGCCAGCTGGCAATCAGCCCGTTCTCCGGTGGCAGCCCGATGAGCAAGCCGAGCAGTGCTGACGGGACGGCGAGCAGGATCAGCGGCACCGTCATCGACGGGGGCGATTCGTGGACGAGCGGTTCCACGGCCGGATCGACCCGGCTGGCGCCCCAGAACGTCAGGCCCATGAGCCGGAACATGTAGAAGGCCGTCATTCCGGCGACGATGAAGCCGACCGCCCAGACCCAGAGGAAGCCGTTCTTGTAGGCCGAGGCCAGGATCTCGTCCTTGCTGAAGAAGCCGGCAAGGGGCGGGATGCCCGCGATCGCGACCGAGCCGATGAGCATCGTCCAGTAGGTGACCGGGATCTTCCGCCACAGGCCGCCCATCCGGCGCATGTCCTGCTCCTCGTGGACCGCGTGGATGACGGATCCCGAATCCAGGAAGAGCAGGCCCTTGAAGAAGCCGTGGCTCATGAGGTGGAAGATCGCGGCCGTCCAGGCGCCCACGCCCAGTGCCGCGAACATGTAGCCGAGCTGGCTGAGCGTGGAGTAGGCGAGGACGCGCTTGATGTCCGTCTGGGTGAGGGCGATCGAGGCGGCCAGGATCGCCGTGAAGATGCCGATGCCGGCGACCACCACCATCGCCTCCTGGGCATGGCTGAACAGCGGGTTCGCCCGGGCCACCAGGTAGACGCCGGCATTGACCATCGTCGCGGCGTGGATGAGGGCGGACACCGGGGTGGGGCCCTCCATCGCGTCGGGCAGCCAGACGTGGAGCGGGAACTGCGCACTCTTGCCCGCCGCACCGCAGAACACGAGCAGCGCGATGAGGACGACGACCCCGTGATTCGTCGCGTTGAGCTCGCCCAGACGCTCCAGCGAATCGTGGATGTTGAGGGTGCCCGTGTTGACCCAGATGGCCGCCAGGCCCAGCGCGAAGCCGACGTCTCCCACGCGGTTGACGATGAACGCCTTCTTGGCCCCCAGGGCCGCGCTCCGGCGGCGGTACCAGAAGCCGATCAGGGCGTAGCTGCAGAAGCCGACCAGCTCCCAGCCGGCGAAGACGACCAGGAAGTTGTCCGCCAGGACGAGCAGGAGCATGGAGAACATGAACAGGTTGAGGTAGGCGAAGAAGCGCCAGTAGCCGCCGTCGTGGGCCATGTAGCCAATCGAGTAGATGTGAACGAGCATGCCGATCGTCGTCACGACGATGAGCAGGCACGCCGTCAGCTGATCGACCCGGAAGCCGACGTCGATGCTGAAGTCCCCGGCCGGGATCCAGTTCCAGAGGGTCACCGATGCGCCGCTCTCGCCGAAGCCGCCGGTCAGCGCGGTGAATGCCACCGCCGAGGCGATGAGCCACGTCACGACGACCAGGCCAACCGGGACGATGCTGGCGGCCGGCTTGCCGTAGGCGTGCTGGAGACGCCGCCCGAACAGCGCCGTGAACGCGAATCCCGCGATGGGCAGGAAGACGATCAGGGGGATGAGCTGGTCCATCGGGTCGTCCGGACGGGCCGGCCGCTACTGACGCATTGCGTCGTACTCGTCGACCAGGGGCGTCCGGCGATTGCGGTAGATTGCGATGACGATGGCCAGTCCAACCGTGGCCTCGCCGGCCGCGACGGCCATGACCATGAGGGCGATGACCGAGGACCTGTCCCTGAGCGGCTCGATGAACGACCCGAACGCCACGATCGCGAGATTCACCGCATTGAGCATCAGCTCGATCGACATGAGCATGCTGATCGCGTTGCGGCGGGCCAGGAACCCGAACGAGCCGATGGCGAAGAGGAGGCCCGACAGCACCAGGTAGCTGTCCAGGGAGTTGCTCACGGCGGACCGCCTTCCTCGTGGCGGGCCAGGAAGATACCGCCGATGACGGCAGCCAGCAGCAGCACGCTGACGATCTCGAGAGGCAGGACGTAGGAGTTGAACAGCGCCTTGGCCACCTCCTTCGTCGCGCTGTGGAACCGGCTGACGACGGGGCCCCAGTCCGTGGCCGTCACGGTCAGGCCGATGACCACGGCCAGGACGACGGCCGCGATCGCGGCGGGCACGGCCTGCGTCTGGAAGACGAGCCGGATCGGGGCGACCTTGTCCTGGGTGAGCATGATCGCGAACAGGACGAGGACGCTGATCGCGCCGATGTAGATGAGGACCTGGGCGCCGGCCACGAGCGGCGCACCGACCACGACGTAGATCCCGGCCAATGCCCCGAAGCAGACGATCATCGCCAGGCCGCAGCGGATGATGTCGCGCATCGTCACGACCAGCAGCCCCGAGATGAGCATGATCTCGGCGAACAGGACGAAGACGACATCGTCCCAGGCCACGCCGGGGAAGCCCAGGACGTTCAGCACCGCCATGAGCCCCGGCGGAGCGCTGGCGACGGCCAGTCCGAATGACACCAGGATCAGGGAGCGAAGACCCACCGGGCTACCCGTGCCCGCCGGCGGTCGGGCCGGCGGTCTGGCCGGTATGGCCGGGCCCGGCCTGCGCGGGCCCGGCGCTCAATGCCGGCTGGCCGTGACCATGATCGTGCCCGGTCGCGTGGTCATGGCCATGCCCGTTTCCGCCTCCGACCGGGACGCCGCGCTGGGCCAGCGAGGGCGGCAGGACGGGCAGCAGCCGGGAGGCCGTCGAGCGGCCCTCCGTCATCGCCCGGGCGACCCAATCCTGCTCGCGCCGGATGTAGCTGACCTCCGTCTCGCGGTCGATGGCGGCCAGCGCGATGAGGTCAACCTCGGGGTCCGCGCGCCCGGCATGCGACAGCTCGAAGTCCGCTCCGTCGCGCAGGGCGTCGTACGGGCAGGCATCGACGCAGATGCCGCACAGGATGCATCGGCTCTCGTCGACGGCGTACTTCTGGAGCACCCGCGGCTTGGGCATGAGCGCCCCGGTCGGGCACGTCTCGGCACAGCGGCCGCACGAGACGCAGGGCGTGTCGTTCAGGCTCATGTCGAGCGGCGTCGTCACCAGCGTGTCGAAGCCGATCCGCATGAAGTCGTAACAGGCCGCGCCCACGACCTCCGCGCAGACCTGGGCGCAGCGCCCGCAATCGATGCAACGCGACGGCTCGCGCAGGATGAACGCGTGGGAGTCGTCCCGGATGTAGTCGTGGTTCGTGCCGGTGAAGCGGTTCTCGGTCACGCTCCGGTAGCCCGCGCCCTGGTGATACTGCGGCTCGAGCGTCTGAAGCGTCGTTCCGTACTCGATTCCGAGCCGACGCAGGTCGCAATAGCCGATCGCCTCGCAGGTGCACTGCAGGCAGCGTGTCGACTCGGCGATCGCCTCCGCCGGGCTGTAGGGGATCTCGTACTCGATGTAGCTCCGGTTGCGCGTCTCGGCGTCCATCGCCTTGAGCCGGTAGCGCGGCTCCTTGACCTCGCTCGTGAACGGCACGATCGACAGGAACTCGGGCTGCGGCTCGGCCAGCTGCTGGCGGGCCTTGATCGCCGAGAGGTCGACGCCGCGGAGGTAGGCGTCGATGGCATAGGCGGCCCGCCGCCCCTCGGCGATGGCCTGGACGACCGTCGCCGACCCGACCCGCACGTCCCCCGTCGCGAACACGCCCGGCCGACCGGTCTCGAAGGTTACCGCGTCCGCCTTGACCCGGCGCTGCTTCGTGGCCTCGACGCCCTCGCTGCCCGGGCCGATCCACGACAGGTCCGGCCCCTGGCCGATCGCCAGCAGGACACGGTCGCAGGGGATGGTGAACTCGGTACCCGGTGCCGGCGCCGGCCGGCGCCGGCCGGAGGCGTCCGGCTCGCCGAGCTGCATCCGGATGAACTCCACGCCGCTGACCTTGCCGGTCTTTGCGTCGACGATGATGCGAGTCGGCCCGGCCTGGAAGATAGCGGTGACGCCTTCCTCGATGGCCTCGTGGACCTCGTTCGACGCCGGCATGTCCTTCATGTCCCGGCGATAGACCAGGGTCACCTCGGCCGCGCCCTGGCGGACGGACGTCCGCGAGCAGTCCATCGACGTGAAGCCGCCGCCGATGACCACGACGTGCTTGCCGACGTGGCCCGGATAGGGCAGTCCAAGGGTTGCGGTCCGCAGGTAGTCGAGACCGTCGATGACGCCGTCGGCGTCCTCGTTGGGGATGCCGAGCTCGTTGGTGTCGTAGCAGCCGATCGCGACGCAGACCGCGTCGAAGCCCTGGAGCTGGAGATCGTCCAGGGTGAAGTCGCGCCCGAGCGCCTGGTTCGACTCGAGCTTGCCGCCCAGTCGCCAGACCGACTCGTACTCCGCCTCGAGGACCTCGACCTTGGGCAACCGGTACTGCGGGATGCCGTAGCGGTGCATGCCGCCAGGCGCCGGATCGCGTTCGAAGACGGTCACGTCGTGGCCGGCCAGCAGCAGGTAGTAGGCCGCGGCCATGCCCGCCGGCCCGGAGCCGATGACGGCGGCCCGCCGGCCCGTCCTGGCCTGAGGCTCGAACGGCAGCGGCGGGTCGATGCCCTCATCGAGCATCTGCCTGACGACCTGGTCGCCGGCATAGCGGTGGCTGTCGCGGATGGCGATCGCCTCGTCCACCTCGTCCCGCCGACAATGCTCCTCGCAGGGCGCCGGGCAGACCCGCCCCAGGATCGACGGGAAGGGGATCGTCCGCTTGAAGATTCGGGTGGACTCGCGCCAGTTGGCCTCCGCGTTCGCCTTGAGGAAGCCCGGGATGTCGATGTGGCTCGGGCACTTGTTCTGGCATGGCGGCAGGCAGTACGCGTTGTGGTCGCTGAAGATCAGCTCCAGGTTGGTCGCCCGCAGCTGGCGGACCATCTCGGTCTGGGTCTGGACCTTCATCCCGCCGGAGGCCATCGCCGAGCACGAGATCGGCGGATGCTCCTCCCCCTCGACCTCGACCACGCACATCCGGCACGCGCCGAAGCCCGGCAGCTTGGGCTCGTAGCACAGGGTGGGAACCTCGATCCCGTTGTCCCGGCAGACCTCCAGGATCGTCTGCCCTTCGCGACCCTCGACCAGCCGGCCATCCACCTCGAGGCGGATGACCGGAGCCGACAGCGGGCGCTGCGGGGCCGGCGTGGTGATCAGCTGCTCGGCGAGCGAATCGTCGAGCGGCGTCGTCGTGTCGACCACGGCCTTCATGCCGGGGGCGTCATGAGGGCGCCGGGGGCCTTGCGGGGGGCGGATGATCAGGTCGGTCATCGGTTCGTTGCGGGCATCAACGGGACCCGGCGGCGGTCGCCAGTGCGATGGGACGGCACACCCCGGCCGGACAGGAGCTGCGCAGGATGTGATCGTCGAGCTCCGAGCGGAAGTATCGCATTCCGCTGGCCAGCGGGAGGGTCGCCAGGCGCTCGTGGTCGCACAGGGCGCTTTCCACAATATCGTGCGAGAGGTCGGCCAGCAGCTGGACGTCCGTCGGCCGCGGCCGGCCACTCACCACGCGATCACTGATCTCGAACAGCCGCCGGGTGCCGATCCGGCAGGGAATCGTCTTGCCGCACGCCTCGTCGGCGCAGAAGCGGGTGAGGAGGCGGGCCAGGTCCACGATGCACGCCCGGTCATCGGCGACCACGACGCTGCCCGATCCGATGTGGGCGCCGGCGGCGCGCAGGGCGTCGAACTCGTACCGCGTGTCGAGCGCTTCGGCCGGCAGCAGGCCACCGGACGGGCCGCCCACCAGGACGGCCTTGAGACTCCGGGCGGGCGATGGGTCGCCGCCCAGGGCGACGATGTCGCGCAGCGGCGTGCCGAGCGGGACCTCGGCGATGCCCGAGCGCTGATGGCCGCGGACCTGGACGAGGATCGTGCCCGGACTGGCCTTGGAGCCGATCGATGCGAAGGCGCCAGGGCCGTTGACGACGATCCAGGGCACGGCCGCGAGGGTCTGGACGTTCTGGACGACGGTCGGAGCGTCGAACAGCCCCTGCTGGCTGGGATACGGCGGCCGCTGCTCGGGCTGGCCGCGGCGGCCGGCCAGGGCCTTGAGCAGGACCGTCTCCTCGCCGAGCATGTAGGCGCCTTGAACGGTTCGGACGCTGACGGCCAGGTCGCGACCCGGGCCGAACGCATCCGGGCCGATGAAGCCGGCCTCCTCGGCATCGGCGACGGCCGAATTGAGCGCCGCGACCGCCTGGGTCGCCTCGGACCGGACGGCGATGATCGCCTCGGCAGCCCCGACGGCGAAGGCCGCGATCGCCAGTCCCTCGACGATCGCGTACGGATCGCGCTCCATGAGAATCCGATCGGTCTGGACCGCCGGGTCGGCCCCGTAACCGTTGGCCACGACGAACCGCCGGGGCGCCTCGGTGGACGCCGCCGCCCGCCACTTCTCGGCGGTCGGAAAGCCCGACCCGCCCCGTCCCCGAAGCCCCGACGCGGCGACGGCCGCGATCGTGGCGGCCGGCCCGAGCTCATCGATCGCCTTGCGCAGGCCAACGAAGGCGCCGGCGGCGGTCGCGGCGTCGAGGTTCGAAGGGTCCCTGGCTTCCGCTCGGGCAAGGAGGATCGACGGCCAGCGCTTTCCCTTCGGCGCGGGAAGGATGTCCGTCACAGTCAGGCCTGCGTCCTGCCGCGTCGAGGTGCCTTGCGGGCCGCCTTGCCAGGCGCCTTCGCGGCCGCGGCCTTGTTGCCGGCCGCGGCCTTGCCGCCGGCCGACCTGGCGCCGCGCGTGCCCGCCAGCGCGGTCTCGAACGCGGCCAGGTAGGTCGCCTCTGTCGGGCGGCGCTCCGCGAGCGCGGCGGCCTGGGGCACGGCCTCGGCGGGCTCGAAGCGCAGGTGACGGTAGTACGAGGCGGTCCCGTAGATCATCGCGTACCAGGCACCCGTCCGGTGCGAGATCCGCTTGAGCGCGCCGACCGGCAGGTAGCCGTAACGGTGCTGGGTCGCTTCCAGGATCTGCAGCATCTGGCCGGGGTCGTAGTCGTGCTCCTCGAGGATCTCGTCGACCGGGGTCAGGTCGTTCGCCTCGAAGTGGGTGTAGGCGGCATCCGGCACGGTCCGGCCGGCCCGCCGGAGGGCCGATTCCTCGCGTCGCTCGCCGTAGGTCTCGGCGGCCCCCCAGTGGACGTGGTAGCGCGTCTTGGTGTCGACACCTCCCATGTCGATGCACTCGACCGGGCAGGCCTGGGCGCACTGGAAGCACGTCTCGCATTTGAGCGTCCCGTACTCGTCGTACAGCAGCTGGAGGCGGCCCCGGAACTTGGCGGAGAGCGCGGCCGGCTCCTCCGGGTAGCGGATCGTGGCCTTGGGCTCGAAGAAGCGGCGCAGCGTCAGGGCCATGCCCTTCACGATGCCCAGGCCAGGGATGAAGCTCACGATCCGGCCCTCACTTGCCGGCCCTCACTTGCCGACCACGATGATGGCCGCCGCGGTCAGGAACAGGTTGAGCAGGGACGCGGGCAGCAGCCACTTCCAGGCGAAGCTCATGAGCTGGTCGATCCGGACCCGGGGCAATGTCCCGCGCATCCAGACGAAGGTGAAGACGAAGCCGTACGTCTTGGCCAGGAACCAGAACAGGCCGGCGACCCAGTCGAGGCTGATGAAGGCCCAGCCGGCGATCGCCACGACGGCGAGCAGGTTGAACAGCACGAAGCCGATGACGATCGCCTGCCACCACGGCATGGAGCTGCGGGCGACCCAGAAGGGGGCGGCGAGGACCAGCGTGCCGACGACCGGCACGATGGCGATCGCCAGGAGGAGGCCGATGCCCAGGCTGCCCGGATTGACCGCGGCGTTCACCGGCCACGGCCAGTCGAACGGCGCCGTCCAGCCGCCGAAGAAGAGAGTCACCGTGAGCGCCGAGATGATGAAGACGTTGACGTACTCGGCGAAGAAGAAGAATCCGAAGCGCATCCCGGAGTACTCGGTGGCGAAGCCGGCCACGATCTCGCTGTCCGCCTCGGTCAGGTCGAACGGCGTCCGGTTGGCCTCCGCCGTGGCCGCGATGAAGAAGATCAGGGCACCCAGCGGCTGGCGGAAGATGTTCCAATCGAGGAACGAACCGGATTGCATGAGCACGATCTGGTTGAGGCTCATGGTGCCGGCCAGCATGATCAGGCCCACCACGGACAGGGTCAGCGGGATCTCGTAGCTGACCACCTGGGCCGCTGAGCGGAGGCCGCCCAGCAGCGAGTACTTGTTGAAGCTGGACCAGCCGGCCATGAGCAGACCGACCACGGACAGCCCGCCGATCGCGAAGAAATACAGCAGGCCGATGTTCAGGTCCTGGCCGAACAGGCCGGGCGCGAACGGAATCACGAGCAGGCTCATGACGCTGGTCAGGTAGACCACGACCGGTGCCCAGGTGAAGACCGTCGGGTCGACCCCCGTCGGCGTGAAGTCCTCCTTGACGAGGACCTTGAGTCCGTGAACCACCGACAGGGCTGTGCCCCACGGCCCCACTCGATCCGGGCCGAGCCGCAGGTTCATCAGGGCGATGACCTTCATCTCCAGGTAGATGATGACGAAGGCCGTGGGCACGCTCATGAGCAGGACCGCCGTCGCCGCCACGACGAACCGCACGATCGGCAGGTTGGCCGCGAGCAGGTCGACGATCGCGCCGCCGTAGACGATGACGATGACGAGGAGCGGCAGCAGGAGCGCGAGGAGGATCGGCAGGCCCAGGAAGACGACCTTGCCGGCGAGCGTCAGCCGGCTCCAGGTCCGCCCAACGGCCGCCGTCATTTGTCGACGCCGCCCATGATCGGATCCAGCGAGGCCATCACGGCCATCGTGTCGGCGATCAGGTTGCCGGGCATCACCAGGCCGACGGTCTGGAGGTTGACGAAGCTCGGGTCGTGGATCCGCATCCGGAAGGGCTGGTCCGTGCCGTCGCTGATGGCGTACGTGGCGTACTCGCCGCGGGGACCCTCGATGGCGGCGTAGGCCCGACCCGGTCGCGGTCGGAGCAGTCGCGGCAGCTTGGCCATGACCGGGCCGTCGGGCATCTCGTGGAGGCACTGGTCGATGATCCGGATGCTCTGCCGGATCTCGTCCATGCGCAGCAGGTAGCGGGCCAGGCAGTCGCCCTCATCCCTGGTGACGACGTCGAAGTCGAGCTCGGGGTAGACCGAGTAGGGATGGGCCCGCCGGACGTCGAACGGCACTCCGGCGGATCGCAGGTTGGGGCCCGACAGGCACATCCGCAGCGCGGTCTGGCTGTCGACGATGCCGAGTCCGCGCATCCGCCGGACGAAGATCTCGTTCTCGTTGAGGAGGGTCAGCTCCGACTCGAGCTGGCTCGTCGCATGGCTCATCCAGCGGCCGAGCCGGCTCATGAAGTCGTGGTTCAGGTCGCCGTTGACGCCACCGATCCGGAAGTAGTTGAAGAGCATGCGCTGGCCGGTCACGGCGGCCAGCATCTCCACGATCTCGTCGCGCTCGATGAAGCCCCACAGGATCGGCGTGAGCCCGCCGAGGTCCAGCGCCATCCAGCCGACGAACATGACGTGGCTCATCACCCTGTTCAGCTCGCCGGTCAGGACCCGGATGTACTCGGCGCGGCGTGGCACCCGGACGTCCAGCAGCTTCTCGAAGGCCATGACCGGCGCCCACTCCATGAAGAGCGAGCTGACGTATTCGAGCGGGTCCGTATAGCAGATGGCCTGGTGGTAATCGGCGTTCTCGCACAGCTTCTCGACGCCGCGATGGAGGTAGCCCAGCACCGGATCCAGATCGACGACCTGCTCGCCCCGGATCTTGAGAACGACCCGCAGGACGCCGTGAGTAGACGGATGCTGCGGTCCGATGTTGATGAACATCTCGCCGTCGCCCAGGGTGTAGAACTCGGCCTCGCGCTCGGTCCGCGGCGGATAGGGCGGGATCGGCTCGAAGATGCCGATCTGCTCGTCGAGCATGACCCGCGGATCGTCGGCGGAGGCGTGCTGGCCGGGGTGCTTCGTGGCGGTCATCGGCAGGCCGTCGGTCAGGAGACGGTGGTCCGCCGAACGGCATCGGCCGGCGGAGCGTTGCGCGGCGCGTGGACCTGCTCCATGTGACGGACGCCGCCGGCAGGCGACCGGGACGCGTCGTCGGCGAGATAGAAGTCCTTGCGCAGCGGGAAGCTGGTGTAGTCGGGTGGCATGTAGATCCGGCGCAGGTCCCGATTGCCCTCGAACGTGATCCCGAACATGTCGTAGGCTTCGCGCTCCTGCCACTCGGCGCCCTTCCACAGGAAGGTCACCGACGGGACCCGCGGGTCGTCCCGGGGCAGCCCGTCGGCGATCACCCGGAGCCAGTCCGCGCTCGTGTCGCTCCACAGGTGATAGACGACCTGCATGAGCAGCCCCGTGTCCACTCCGCACAGGTCGGCCAGGAACCTGAACCGGAGCTCCGGCTCGTCGTGGAGGGCTCGCATGACCAGAGCCACGTCGGCCGGCCCGATGCGCATCTCCGTTTCGTCGTAGCGCTGGCGGATCGGGCCGGTCAGCACGTCGCCGAAGCGCCTGTCCAGGCGGCGCCTGAGCGATCGATCCATCGGTTCAGATCTCGTCCGGGACGGTGGGCCCGATCGCCCGCTCCGGCCAGTGGCCGCGCCGATCCTTGACGAGCTGCTGGAGCTTCATCATTCCGTAGATGAGGCCCTCCGGGCGCGGCGGGCAGCCGGGCACGTACACGTCCACCGGCATGATCCGGTCGATGCCCTGGATCGTGGAGTAGCTTCGCTTGTAGCGGCCACCCGAGCACGTGCAGTCGCCCATTGCCACGCACCACTTTGGCTCGGGCATCTGCTCCCACAGGCGGACGAGTGGGCCGGCCATCTTCGTCGTGCAGGTCCCGGCGACGATGAGCACGTCCGCCTGGCGGGGACTGGCCCGGAAGGGGAACATTCCCCAGCGATCCATGTCGTTCACGCTGGTGGCGGCCGACATCATCTCGATCGCGCAGCAGGCGAGGCCCGACAGGAGCGGCCACAGGCTGTTCGCGCGGAGGAGATCCAGGACGTAGTCGGCCCTGGTGGGGATCACCTCCAGGACGCCGCCCCAGCGCGCGTTGTCGCGAGCCGCGGTGCCCGAGCGCTCGACGTCCGCGAGGTGGGTGATCTCCGACGGCCGCCCGCCGTCGTACGCGAGCGGATTGGTCGATTGCCAGAGCGTGTTGGGCACGACGATCGGCTGGACGACCTCGCGGCCCGTCGTGGTGGCGGGCACGCTGGGGCTGCCGGCCGGGCTGGGGCTGCCGGCCGTGCTGGGGCTGCCGGCCCCTTTGGGCCTGCGGGCCTGCCTGGGGCTGCGCGTCAGTGCCACGTGAGCACCCCCTTCCGCCAGGCATACGCCAGCCCCAGCAGGAGGATCCCCACGAAGATGAGCATGCTGACGAATCCACCCATCAGCACGTCACGGAATACGAGCGCCCACAGGTAGATGAAGATCACCTCGATGTCGAAGGCGACGAACAGGAGCGCGTAGAGGTAGAAGGACAGGCCGAACCGCGCGTGGGTGTCCCCGTAGGTGTCGATGCCGCTCTCGTAGGGCAGACCCTTGTGGACGTCGCCGCGGTTGCGATGGGAGAGCAGCCAGGCTGCCCCGATCGTGATGAAGACGAAGGAGACGCCCGCGAAGGCGAACCCCACGACGTACCAGATCGCGGTCAAGTGAAGACCTCACTCCGAGCACGCGTCCGGTACGGTTTTCCGGGCGAGCACTCCCTTCGGGCGCGGTCCAGCCGGCGCGGCAAACCGCTTCGGCATTCTAGCAGCGACGCGCCGCACGGGACGCTGCCGCACACGGGACGCTGCCGTCGCCCGTGCCGGGTGTTCGAACCCGGCGCGGCGCATCCCCATCGGATACGTGGCGATAGGGAGATCGCCCTATTGCCCAGCCCATCGAGCACGCGCACGCTTGCCGAGCCCGAAACCACGCGGACCTACCGCCGGGGCACCGCCGGGGGGCGGCTCGCGAACCTGCACGCGCGCTCGGCGCGATCCGCTCCCCGACCCAGCCTTGCGTGCCTTGACCGCCGCGGCAGCCCACCACGCGGCGGCCTGCGCGCCTGCGCTGATGTCGCTCCCCTGCGTCAGCCCCGGATCCGGTAACCGAGCCCGGCCAGCCTGACGTCGGCTGGCACGTCGCGGCCGAGCACGAGCACGCGGAATCCGCCCAGCGCGTGCGGGTCCAGGAGCCGCCCGATCGACGCGCGCAGCGCGATGTAGTCGGCAGCCGAGAGGGTCGCGTCGGCCTGGCCTCGGGCGAGCAGCTCGGCCAGTCCGGAGCCGACGAGAAACTCGGCCTGCGTGGTCAGGCCGATGGGCTGCCAGGCATGCGCGGCCGCGGCGCGTTCGACGGCCGTGAAGTCGACGTGCGCGGTCAGATCTTGTCGGCCGATCGCGACGTACGGATCGTCGTGTGCCCGATGGCCGGCGTAGGCGAGCAGGGTCCCGGCCGGCCGGGACGGGCCATAGAGCTCGGCCGCCGGACGGCCGTAATCGAGGATCAACGCAAACCCGGCCGGAAACGTGTCCGACATCTCCGCCGTCCAGGCTTCCAGGCCAAGGCAGATCTCGGCGCGCTGGCCGTCGGCCAGGCCCACCTCCTCGGTGGCCAGGCGCTCGGCCAGGGCCGGCGTTGACGGCTCGCCCAGGATGTCGACGAAGCGAGCGCCGGGCTGTTCGTCGCCCTGGTCCGCCCAGCCGACGTAGATCTCATGGAGACGGCCCGCCCGCGCCACCACGCGATGGACGGGCAGGGCATCGAGAAACTCGTTGGCGAGGACGCAGCCCGCGACCGGCGCCGATCTGACCGGCTCGCCGCTCGCCTCGCCGGCCTGGCGCCCAAACCCCGCCTCGCCGGCCTGGCGCCCGAAGCCGGCCTCGGCAAGGCGCTCCCGAACTCGCTCGAGGCGGGCCGGCACGATGTCCACGGGCTCGTAGCGCAGGACCTCCAGAAGGTCCGGTTGGTCGACCCGCAGGCCCTCCAGCAAGTCAACCGCCAGGCGGCCGCTGCCGGCGCCGTACTCGCGCAGCACGAAGGTCGCCGGTCGGTCCATGGCGCGCCACATCTCGCCTACGGCACGCGCCAGGGTCGCGCCGAAGATCGGGTGGAGCTCGGGCGCGGTGAGGAAGTCGCCCTCCCGGGTGGGCCGCTCGTCGGAGGTTGCGTAGTAGCCGCGCTCCGGGTCGGCCAGCACGACCGACATGAAGCGGGCGAACGTGATGGGACCGGTGGCCCCGATCTCCGCCCGCAGCCGCTCGACGAGGATCGGGTCGCTGGCCGGCAGGGCCCGATCGACCGCCGCCGCGGCGCGACGCGGCTCGACCGCGACGTCGACGGGTCGCTCGCGCGTCACGCGGCCACCTCGGCGCCTGCCGCCGGGCGAAACCACGGCGGCATCCCACGACGAGGGCATGCACCCACGATCATGCACACCATGATGGCGAACATGGCGAATCCGGACAGCGCTTCGCCGGCGACCGGGGCCGGCTCGCCCGGCGGGCGGGCACCGCGTGCTCGCCGAGTCCGGGCGTACGTGGGCCTTGGCGCGAACCTGGGCGACGCCGCCACCATCCTGGCGGCCGGGATCCGGGCGCTGGCCGCGCTGCCGGGAATGCGGCTTCGCGGCGTATCGCGCCTGTACGCCACGGCGCCCTGGGGCATGACCGACCAGCCCGAGTTCCGCAACGCCGTCGTGGCCCTCGAGGTGCCGGTCGCCGCCGACGATCGGACCGCGGCTCTCGGCCTGCTGGCGGCTCTCAAGTCCATCGAGCGTGCCTTCGGGCGCCATGAACGAGAGCGCTGGGGCCCGCGCGAGCTCGACCTCGACCTGCTCGCCTTCGGCCGGGCGCGCTTCTCCATCGATCGCCCGGCCGATGCGCGATCGAACGACCCGACCAAGGCCGACCTGCCTCTCATCGTTCCCCATCCGGAGGCCCGCAACCGCCTGTTCGTGTTGGCGCCCCTCGCCGACCTGGCACCGAGGCTCGTGCCGCCGGGCTGGGGCGAGACGGTCGAAACGGCGCGCCGCAGGCAGCTCGCGGCCGAGGGCGTTGAGGCCGTCCGGCCGGTCGCCCGATGGGTGGACCGGGGATACCGTTCGGACGGGCAGGGTGGCGACTGGCACCCGCTCACCGAACGGGGCCGCGCCTAGCCCAGGTAGCGGGTCGCCAGCTCGGTCTCGGTGGCGCCGTCGGCAGACCGCTCCAGACGGTACGCCCGCGCGTCAGGGCGCGAGCTGACCGCCTCGGCCAGATTCGCGCCCACGAAATGAAGCGCCACTCCGTCGTCGGCCGCCCAGCCATCCGGCAGCCGGCCGTCGCCGACCAGGCGGCGGAACGTCGGCCGCCGTGCCGGCTCGCCGTCATAGTGCGGGCAGAAGCTGCCCGGCAGGAGGCCGAGCCCGTCGTCGAGCGCCGCCAGGTCCGGACCGAACGAGTCCGTGACGCCCGCCTGGAACCAGCAGATCGCGCCGGCGCTCAGCCCGGCCATGACGACGCCCGCCTGCCACGCGGTGCGCAGGATCGCGTCCAGCCCGTGCACGCGCCAGATCGCCAGGAGGTTGGCGGTGTTTCCGCCGCCGACGTAGAGCACGTCCTGGTCGAGGACGACCCGGCGGAGGTCGTCGCGCGTGCGCGCGAAGAGGTCCAGGTGGCTGGCCTCCGCCCTACGGCTGAAGGCCGTATAGAAGTTGACGAGATACGTCGCGACGTTGCCGGTCGCGGTTGGCAGGAAGAGGACTCGCGGTCGCGGGCGGCCGGTCAGGCCCAGGATGAAGTCGTCGAGGAGGCTGTTGTCGGGTTCCATCGAGAAGCCACCCCCGCCCATGGCGACGATCTGTGCGGGGCGAGCAGTCCTGAACGCTAGCGGCGCCGGAATGCGATCACCGAGACGATGGCGATAGCCGCGACCGCCAGCAGGATCAGCGCCAGGTTCGTCAGGTCGCCGACCGGGAAGAAGTCCATCACAGGCGGACGCTGGGCGGGCGGCTCCGGTCGAACATGTGGACGGTGTCCACGAAGCGCACCTGCTTCGCCTTGTAGGCCATGACCAGCGAGTGCGTCCGCGCGCCGCCGCCGAAGAAGCGGACGCCCTGGAGGAGGTCGCCGCCGGTCACGCCGGTCGCCGCGAACACGACGTTGTCGCCCGACGCCAGGTCCTCCGTGGAGTACACCCGGTCGGGATCGCCATGGCCCATCTTCGCTGCTCGCGCTCGGTCGTCGTCGTCACGGAATCGGAAGCGGGCCTGGATCTCGCCGCCCAGGCAGCGCAGGGCGGCGGCCGTGATCACGCCCTCCGGCGCCCCGCCGATGCCCATGACGGCATGGACACCGGTGCCGGAAACCGCGCACGAGATGGCGGCCGACAGGTCGCCGTCGCTGATGAGCTTGATCCGGGCGCCGGTCGACCGGACCTCGGAGATGAGCTCCTCGTGGCGCGGCCGGTCGAGGATGATGACGGTGATGTCGCTGACGCCCCGTCCGAGGGCCGACGCGATGCGCTGCAGGTTCTCGGTGGGCGACAGCCGGATGTCGACACGCCCGGCCGCCACCGGCCCCACGCACAACTTCTCCATGTACGTGTCGGGAGCGTGGACGAGGCCGCCACGCTCCGACGCCGCCAGGACCGTGATCGCGTTCGCCTGGCCGTGGGCTACCAGGTTCGTCCCCTCGAGCGGGTCGACCGCGATGTCGATCTCCTGGGCCGCCCGCCGGTCGCTTTCGTCGCGCCGGCCGACCTGCTCGCCGATGTACAGCATGGGCGCCTTGTCCCGCTCGCCCTCGCCGATGACGATCGTGCCCCACATCTCGATCTCGTCCATCGTGCGGCGCATCGCCTCGGTGGCCGCCCGGTCGGCCTCCGTGGTGTCGCCCCGGCCCATGAACCGGGCGGAGGCGAGCGCGGCGGCCTCGGTGACCCGGACCATCTCCAGCGCGAGCAGTTGCTCCACGGCTTCCTCCCGGTGACGGCGGCGCCGGACGCGCCGCTCGATCGGCTAGTGGCGGAAATGGCGGCGACCGGTGAAGACCATGGCCATGTGGTGCCGGTCGGCGACCTCGATCGCCATCTCGTCGCGGATGGACCCGCCTGGTTGGATGATCGCGATGACGCCGGCCTGGGCGGCTGCCTGGATGCCGTCCGGGAAGGGAAAGTACGCGTCCGAGGCCATGACCGCGAGCTTCGCCCGGTCGCCGGCGCGTCGGAGCGCGATCTCCACCGAGACCTGCCGGCTGGCCTGGCCGGCACCGATGCCGACGGTCGCGCCGCTTCGGGCGAGGACGATCGCGTTGGAGCGTACGTGCCGGACGGCCCGCCACGCGAACAGCAGGTCGGTCAGCTCTTCCAGCGTGGGCCGCCGCTTGGTGACGACCTGGAGCTGTCCCTTGTCAAGGCCCAGCTCGTCCATCGTCTCCACGAGGAGGCCGCCCGCGACCCGCTTGAAGTCGAGGGTGGCGATGCCGTAGTCGCGCATGCCTTCGATCGGGTTGGGCGGGACCGCCAGCAGCTCCAGACCGGTTTTCTCGCGCAGGATCGCCAGGGCGTCGTCGCTGAAGCCAGGCGCGATGACGGCCTCATAGCTGTTGGCCGCGATCTCGCGGGCCGTGGGGCCGTCGAGCTGCCGGTTGACCGCGACGATCCCGCCGAAGCTCGCCACCGGGTCCGTCTCGAGAGCGTGGCGGTAGGCCTCCACGATCTCGTCGTTGCTGGCCAGCCCGACCGGGTCCGTGTGCTTGCAGATGACGACCGTGGGGCTCGTGTAGTCGGACGCGATCCGGTAGGCGGCGTCGAGGTCCAGGAGGTTGTTGAAGGAGGGCGCGCCGCCCTGCACCTGCGTCGCGTCGGCGAGCGTGCCGCTGCGATGGGTCGTCTCACGATAGAAGGCGGCCCGCTGGTGCGGGTTCTCGCCGTACCGCAGGTCCTCCACCTTCTCGAGGACCATCGCCAGCCGGCCGGGAAAGACCTTGCCGCTGACCTGGGTGAGGTAGGCCGCGATCTCGGCGTGGTAGGCCGCCACCGCCCCGAACGCGTCGGCTGCCAATTGCTGGCGTAACTCGGCCGAGACGCCGCCCAGCTCGCGCAGCTCGCTGACCAGCTGGGCATAGTGGCGTGGGCTGGCCACGGCGGCGACCCCGGCGCTGTTGCGGCCCGCCGCCCCCAGGAGCGCGGCTCCGCCCACGTCGATCATCTCGATCGCCTCGTCGAGGGGAACCAGCCGGGCGCCGACCTCCGGCGCGAACGGCTTGACGTTGACGACGACGATGTCGATGAGGCCGATCCCGTGCTCGGCGAGCTCCTCGAGCTGGGCGGGCACGTCGCGGCGGGCGAGGATTCCGGCGTAGACGGCCGGATGAAAGGTCTTGACCTGGCCCCCGATGAGGGCCGGCACGTTGGTCAGGTCGGCGACGGACCGGACCTCCACGCCGTCCGCGGCCAGGTGATCGCGGGTGCCGTCGGTCGCGAAGATCTCGACGTCGAGGGACAGCAGGTCGCGAGCGAGCGCGGTGATCCCGTCGCGGTTCGCCACGGAGAGCAGGGCACGCACCCGGGCATCCTCCCAGTCCCTAGGTGATGATCCATGGTGGCCGCCGGCAGGCCGGCCGAGCGGGCGCCACTTGGGCACGTTGACGATCGGGCGCCGTCGCTGTCGCGCCCGAGTATAGCGTGCGTCCGTGGCATACTCGGGCCTCGCCGACCCGCGACGAGGAGTGATCGCCCGTGACGCTCGCGCCCTGGCAGTACCTGTTCCTGCCGTTCACCACCCAGAACTTTCACGACATCTTCTGGCCGATCGTCGTGGCCTCGATCTTCTGGCTGGTGGCCCTGGTCGTGCTCTACAACGTCCGGACGCGGCGCCTGCGCGGGCACCCACCCTACCTGGACCTCTACGAGTGGCTGCTGTGGACCGGGCTGATCACGTTCAGCCTGACCCTGATCTACGCGATCTTCCGGTTCGACTTCTTCTTCGTGCCGGTGACCCTGGCCATCGGCCTGGGAACGCTCGTCTGGACCAGGTTCCGGCGATTCCCTCCCATCTTCGCCACCTACTCGACGCGCCTCGCCAAGCAGCGCTACTTCACCCGCTCGAAGTACGCTCATCCCGAATCGACGATCAGGCCCAAGCCAACCCGCCGCGGCTCGCGACCGGTCCGGGTCGCGCCGTCGAAACGGGCCCGCCGCCGCCGCTAGCCGATCGCCGGAGAGTGACGCTTCCGACCGACGGTCCAGGATCTGGAGGTCGACCGATGCAGGTGGTTCGCTTCGGCGTGGGGCATCGGCGGCCGGACGGCCCGGCCGGGACGACGGGCCTCCAGTCGCAGGTCATCCATTCGGACGGCCGCGGCCTGGTCGCCGAGCTCGCGTTTGCTCGCAACGCGCGGATCGAGCCGCACACGAACCCCAACACGACGTGGTTCGTCGTCATCGAGGGCGGCGGCTGGGTGGTCGTCGGTGATGACGTCGCCCGGGTGTCGGCCGGGGAGGCGGTCCTGTGGCCCGCCCACGAGCTGCACGGCGCCTGGACGGACGTGTCCGAGATGCGGGCGATCGTCGTGGAGCTGGCCGGCGTGGACGACGCGGCCGTGCGGGGCATCATCGACGGCCAGGCTCGAGCGGCGATCGAGGCGGGCACGGAGCGGGCTCGGTCGTCCGGCGACGGTGAACGTTCGGTCGCCGGCGGCCTGGCGCCACGCGAGCGGTCACGGGACGCGACGGCCCGCGAGGGTGAGCCCTACTAGGCTCCGAGCAGGGCGCCAAGCTGGCCGAGGATTCGCGCCGTCGCACCCCAGACGTGGAGATCCTCCAGCCGGTAACCGCCGTAGCGGAGCGGCCAGCCGCGGACCGTCCGCTCGACGATCTCGACCACGCCATCCGGCAGGAATGCCGCCACCGATGGCTCCAGGATCCTGCTCACCTCGCGTGGATCCGGCGTCAGGACCGGCCGCCTGGTTGCGAGGGCCACGACCGGCGTGATGTGGAAGTCGCTGACCGGGATCCAGACCCGCTCCAGGTGGCCGGCGACCGTGACTCCCGCCTGCCCAACGTCGAGGCCGATCTCCTCGGCCGCCTCGCGCAGGGCGGTCGCCGCCTCGTCCGCGTCGCCAGGCTCGGCCTTGCCACCCGGAAAGCTCACCTCGCCGCTGTGGTAGCCGTCGTACGTTACGCGCTCGGTGAGGACCAACCGGGCCACGCCGGCCTCGTCCGGGAAGAGGAGCACGAGGACCGCGGCCGGCGTGGCCGTGTCCGAGACCTCCAGCAGCGAGCGGATCCGGCCGTCGGTGAACTGGGGCATGAGCACGTCCGGTGCCGGGGGCAACGGCCCCGTCAGGCGACTCAGTCGGGCGGCTGCGGCGTCGAACTGCATGGAGCGGCCGCCGCTAGTTGACGAGCTCTCCGCGCTCCCGCTCGGGCTTCTCGTCGATGTCGGGCAGGTCGAGCGGCGATGCCGGACGGGCCTTGCCCCGGCCTCGACCGCCGGCACCCGCCGGAACGCGCGCATCGCGCCGATCGCCGGCATCCACCGCCACCGACGCCCCTTCGGTCGAGAAGACGATTGTCCCGCCGATGACGTCGGCATCGGCGACGATCCGGTCGCCCGGCTTGAACTGGCCCTGCAGAAGCGCGCGCGCGAACGGGTTCTCCACCAGGCGCTGGATCGTCCGCCTGAGCGGCCTGGCCCCGTATGCTGGGTCGTGGCCCTCGCGGGCGATGAGCGAACGGGCGGCCGGCGTGAGCTCGAGCACGAGGTCCTGGGCGGCCAGCCGGCGCGACAGGTCCGCCAGCAACAGGTCCACGATCGCGGCCAGGTCCGCGTCTGTCAGCGCGTGGAAGACGATGATCTCGTCCACGCGGTTGAGGAATTCCGGCCGGAACTGGAGCCGGAGCGACTCGATGACCTGCGCCTTCATCTGCTCGTAGGCCGACTCGTCGCCCGAGTCGCCGCGCCCGGCGAACCCGGCGATGAACTGCGAGCCGACGTTGCTGGTCATGATCACGAGGGTGTTCTTGAAGTCCACCGTCCGGCCCTGACCGTCCGTCAGCCGCCCGTCGTCGAGGACCTGGAGCAGCACGTTGAACACGTCCGGGTGAGCCTTTTCGATCTCGTCGAGCAGGATCACCTGGTAGGGCCGGCGCCGGACCGCCTCGGTAAGCTGGCCGCCCTCCTCGTAGCCGACGTAGCCGGGCGGTGCGCCGACCAGCCGCGACACGGCGAACTTCTCCATGTACTCGCTCATGTCGATCCGGACCATGGCCTGGTCGTCGTCGAACATGAATTCGGCCAGGGCGCGGGCGAGCTCGGTCTTGCCGACGCCGGTCGGGCCCAGGAACAGGAACGAGCCGATCGGCCGGCGCGGATCCTTGAGCCCGGCCCGGGCCCGGCGGACCGCGTCCGAGACGGCCTGGATGGCCTCGTCCTGACCCACCACCCGGCGATGGAGCCGCTCTTCCATGTGGATGAGCTTCTCCGTCTCGCCCTCCATGAGCCGCGTGACCGGGACGCCCGTCCAGGCCGCCACGATCTCGGCGATGTCGTCGGCGCCGACCTCCTCCTTGAGCAGCCGGCCGGGTCCCTGCAGCGTCAGCAGGGCAGCCTCCTGCTGCTTGAGCCGGCTCTGCAGCTCGACCAGAGTGCCGTACTTGAGCTGGGCGGCCGTCCCGTAGTCGGCCTCGCGCTCGGCCTGCTCGATGCGTGTGGCGAGGCCTTCCAGCTCGGACTTGGTGGCCCGGATCGCGGCGATCGCATCCTTCTCGGCCGACCAGCGCTGCTTCATCGCACCGGCCTCCTCCTCGAGGTCGGCCAGCTCCCGCTCCAATGCCTCGAGCCGCGCCTTGGATGCATCGTCGGTCTCCTTGCGCAGCGCCTCGCGCTCGATCTCCAGCTGGATCCGTCGGCGCTCGAGCTCGTCCAGCTCGATCGGCATGGAGTCGATCTCCATCCGCAGGCGGCTGGCGGCCTCGTCAACGAGATCGATCGCCTTGTCGGGCAGGAACCGTTCGGTGATGTAGCGGTTCGACAGCGTGGCCGCCGCGACGAGGGCGGAGTCCGTGATCCGGACCCCGTGGTGGACCTCGTAGCGCTCGCGCAGGCCGCGCAGGATGCTGATCGTCTCCTCGACGGTGGGCTGGTCGACCATCACGGGCTGGAACCGGCGCTCCAGGGCGGCGTCCTTCTCCACGTGCTTGCGGTACTCGTCGAGGGTCGTCGCGCCGATCGTGTGGAGCTCGCCCCGGGCGAGCATCGGCTTGAGCAGGTTGGAGGCGTCCATCGCACCCTCGGCCGCGCCCGCCCCGACCACCGTGTGGAGTTCGTCGATGAACAGAATCACCTGACCCTCGGAGTCCTTGATCTCCTTGAGCACGGCCTTGAGCCGCTCCTCGAACTCGCCACGGAACTTCGCGCCCGCGATGAGCGCGCCGAGGTCCAGGGCGACGACCCGCTTGTCCTTGAGCGTTTCCGGGACGTCGCCACGGACGATCCGCTGGGCCAGGCCCTCCGCGATCGCGGTCTTGCCGACGCCCGGCTCGCCGATGAGGACCGGGTTGTTCTTCGTCCGCCGCGACAGGACCTGGATCACCCGCCGGATCTCCTCGTCCCGGCCGATGACGGGGTCGAGCTTGCCGGCCCGCGCCTCGGCGGTCAGGTCGCGACCGTATTTCTCGAGCGCCTGATAGGTGGTCTCCGGGTTCTGCGACGTCACCCGCTGGCCGCCGCGCACGCCCTGGAGGGCGCCCAGGATGGCCTCGCGGGTCGCCCCGCTCCGCTCGAGCAGGGCCTGGCCTTCGCCGCCCACCTCGGCCACCCCCAGCAGGAGGTGCTCCGTGGAGACGTACTCGTCGCTCATCCGGCGGGCCTGCTGCCTGGCCAGCTCGATCGCCCGGCTGGCCCGCCGGTCGACGGTCATGGAGCCGCCCTGGATCCGGGCCCGGCGGGCGAGGATCGCGGCCAGCTCGCCACGGAACGCCGGCAGATCCACGCCGAGGCGCCGCAGCGTCTCGGCCGGGACGCCGTCATCCGGCTCGACCAGAGCGGACAGGATGTGCTCCGCATCGAGCACGGGGCTTTCGAGGTTCTGGGCGAGCTGCTGGGCGGCGAGGATCGCCTCCTGGGCCTTCTCGGTGAAGTGATCGAGTTGCATGGGTCTCTCTAGCGATATGTCGGTGTCGTCACGGTACCGTCAGTCGGCAGCCGCACGCGGATCGGGCTGGTGGACGAGGTCGAAGAAGCGGCGGGCCGCGGCAACGGCCTCATCGCTGAGCCCGGTCGGCAGGACGACCCGGACCCTGACGTACAGGTCCCCGGCGCCGTCGCCGTTCAGGCGGGGCATCCCCTGCCCCTTCAAGCGGAACTGACGGCCGCTCTGGGTCCCGGCCGGGATGGTCAGCACCACCCGGCTCCGAAGGGTGGTGACCGGTACCTCCGCGCCGAGCAGCGCCTCCTCGAGCGTGACGAGCAGCTCGCGCTCCAGGTCCGCCCCGCGGCGAGTGAAGACCGGGTGCGGCCGGACCGTCACCACGACGTGGAGGTCGCGACCGTCTCCGCCCCGGCCGGGGACGCGGATCCTGCTACCCGTGTCCACTCCGCGCGGGATCGTGCCCTCCAGGCGCTTGCCATCGATCTCGACGATCCGCGTGGTGCCGTGGAATGCCTCCTCCAGGCTGAGCTCGGCCCTGGCCTCGACGGCGCGCTCGCGACGACCGGGGGCCCCGCGAGTCCGGATGCCCGGGCCCGGCGCGTCGAAGCCCAGGTCGCCGAGCATCTCCTCGAAGGTGGCGGCGTTTGCGGACTGCGCTCCGCCCGACGATCGGCGGCCGGACGTCGCCTGGCCGCTGGCCGCCCCGGACGCCGAGCCGCCCGGCGGTCCGCCGCCGAAGAACGTCCGGAAGAAGTCGGAGAAGCCCCCCTCGCTGCCCGCCGTGCGGAACTCATAGCGCACGTTGCCGCCTCGGCCGTCGAAGCCGCCGAAGCCGGCGAACGGCCCGCCCGGCCCGAACGGGTTGCCACCGCCGCCGGATTGGGCATAGGCCTGCCAGTTCTCGCCCAGCGCGTCGTACTGCGAGCGTTTGGCCGGGTCGGACAGGACGGCGTTGGCCTCGTTGAGGTCCTTGAACCGGCGCTCGGCGCCGGCATCGCCCGGCTTGAGGTCTGGATGGTGCTGGCGGGCGAGCTTGCGGAAGGCCTTCTTGACGTCAGCCTGGCTCGCCGTCCGGGGCACCCCCAGGATCTTGTAGTAGTCCTTGTATTCCATCGATCAGGTCCTCCGGACGTGGGGAGCCGCGCGGATCGCCACCGATCCGCGCCTCGCGCCCGCCACGCCCGCCACCTGCCTCGCTCCGGGTTCGACCGCCGGCCTACACGATGACCGGCGGCTGGTCGGACGGCGGGAAGCTCGGTCGTCGAACGCGGCTGCCGGAGTCGCGCTCGGGTGTCTCCTCCGGGCGCTGCTCCTTGGCCGTGCTCGGCGGTCGAGGAAGGGCTGCCGGCTTCCGGCGCAGCGCCGCGTCGAGGGCCTGCTCCATGGAGTCCACGAGCACGATCTTGATCTGCTTGCGGATCTCCTCGGGGATGTCCCGGAGGTCCTTCTCGTTCTTGCGCGGGATGATGACCACCCGGGCGCCCGACAGGTGTGCCGCGAGGATCTTCTGCTTCAGCCCGCCGATGGGCAGGACTCGGCCGCGCAGCGTGATCTCGCCCGTCATCGCCACGTCCTTGCGAACCGCGGCGCCGGTGAACGCGCTGATCATCGCGGTCGCCATCGTGATCCCGGCGGAGGGCCCGTCCTTTGGCGTGGCGCCCGCCGGAACGTGGATGTGGAGCGTGTTCTTCTCGAACACCTCGCGCGGGATGCCGAGCGCGGCCGCGTGGCTGCGCGTCCAGGACAGCGCCGCCCGGGCGGACTCCCGCATGACCTCGCCGAGCTGGCCGGTCAGGATGAAGTCCTCCTTGCCCTCCATGATCGTCACCTCGATGGCGACCACGTCCCCGCCGACCTCGGTGACCACCAGGCCCGTTGCCGAGCCCACCTGGTCCTCCGCCTCCAGCTCGCCGTACTCGAAGCGCGGCGGGCCGAGGAAGACCTCCAGCTTCTTGACGTCGACCACCGTCTTGCGCGTCCGCCCCTCGGCCACGGACCGAGCGACCTTGCGCATGAGATTGGCGATCTCCCGCTCGATGTTCCGGACGCCCGCCTCGTGGGTGTACGCCTGGACGAGCTGGAGCAGCGCATCGTCGGTGATCTCGATGTGCTTGGCCTTGAGGCCGTGGTTCTCCATCTGCTTGGGGATGAGGAACCGCCGAGCGATCTCGACCTTCTCCTTCTGGGTGTAGCCGGGCAGCTGGATGATCTCCATCCGGTCGCGGAGGGCCGGCGGGATCGGATCGAGCAGGTTGCCGGTCGCGATGAACAGGACCCGGCTCAGGTCGAACGGCACCTCTAGGTAGTTGTCCTGGAACGTGTTGTTCTGCTCGGGGTCGAGCACCTCCAGCAGCGCGCTGGACGGATCTCCCCGGAAGTCCATGCCGATCTTGTCGACCTCGTCGAACATGAAGACCGGGTTGTTCGTGCCGGCCGTCTTGATGTTCTGGATGACCCGGCCCGGCAGCGCCCCGATATAGGTCCGCCGGTGGCCGCGGATCTCGGCCTCGTCGTGGATCCCGCCCAGGCTCATCCGTACGAACTTGCGACCCATGGCCCGCGCCACGCTCTTGCCCAGGCTCGTCTTGCCCACGCCGGGCGGTCCGATGAACGCCAGGATCGGGCTGCGGATGGTGTCGGCCAGGGTCCGGACGGCGAGGTACTCGAGGATCCGTTCCTTGATCTTCTCCAGGCCGTAGTGATCCTCCTCGAGGATCTTGGCCGCCTCCTTGATATCGAGCAGGTCTTCCGTGGACACGTTCCAGGGCAGCCCGACCAGCCAGTCGACGTACGTTCGGATGACGCCGACCTCGGGGCTGGCCGAGGGGATCCGGCTCATCCGGTCGATCTCCTTGATCGCCCGGGCCTTGATCTCCTCCGGCATGCCGGCCTCTTCGACCTTCTCGCGAAGCTCGTTGATCTCGGCCTGCTGGGGATCCTCCTCGCCCAGCTCGCGCTGGATCGCCTTGACCTGCTCGCGGAGGATGTACTCGCGCTGGGTCTTGTCCATCTCGGACTTGACCTCGGACTGGATCTTGCCCTTGAGCTCGAGGATCTCGACCTGGCGGGCCAGGAAGTTGCTCACGAGCTTGAGGCGCTCGACGACGTCGACGGTCTCGAGCAGCTCCTGGCGCTGCTCGGTGCTCATGTCCGGGCTGTAGGCGACCATGTCGGCCAGGAGCCCCGGCTCGGTGATGTTGCGAGCGGCGACGGCCGCCTCCGGCGGGACCGGCGCCCCGTTGGCGACGTACTGCTCGATCTGCGCCTGGACGGTGCGCATGAGGGCCTCGACCTCGACGCCACTGGGCGCCTGGTCGTGGAGCTCGTCGATGGTCGCCAGGATGTACGGGCTGGTCTGGATGAAGCCCTGGACGCGCAGGCGGCCCTGGCCCTGGACGATGGCCCGGACGGTGCCGTCCTGGAGCTGGACGACCTGGGCGATCTTGGCCAGGGTGCCAACACCGTACAGCTCGTCCGGCCGGTCGATTTCCTCCTGCTCGGCCTGGCGCTGGGTGACAAGGGCGATGGGACCGCCCGCGGCGACCGCGGCGTTGAGCGCGTTGACGCTCTTCTCGCGGCCGACCTGAAGCGGCACGATCATCTCCGGAAAGATGACCGTCTCGCGGAGGGCGACCAGGGGCAGCTCTCGAGGCCCGCCCGGCTGAACGTCGGCACGTCGCTTTTCGAGAGCGGTGGTCTTCTGGTCGTCCGAGTGGGACGGACGGTCTGGCATCAGGGTCTCCTGTTCGGTGCGGCGGAACGATCCGCCGCGAATACGCTGCCGGACGGGGCGGTCGCCCCGTCGATGGTGAAAGTCATGTGTCGTTCGGACGTCAGGCCGGGTCCGGGGCGGCTTGGGCTCGGTTTGCCATCCCCTCGTCGTAGAGCGCCTCGAGGATGCGCGCCCCCACGCGCTCCTCCAGCTCGAAGAGGATGCGGATCCCGGCCAGGTTCACGCCTCGGTCCCGGGTCAGGTGGCGGATCCAGAGGACCCGCCGGATGTCGTTTTCACTGTAGAGGCGGATGTTCGTCGGCGTCCGAGCCGGGCAGACCAGGCCTTCATCCTCGTAGATCCTCAACGTGCGCGGATGCACGCTGACGATGCCCGCGGCCACGCTGATGACGTAGACCGGACGAGTTGGATCCCGATCCACCCGGCTGGACGTCATTGCGTCAGGCCTTCGCACCGGCTGGCGGCTGCTCCGTGGAGGCCTGCTCGGCCACCTTCTCGCCGCCCGCGGAGCTCGCGATAGCGGTGCCATTGGTCACTGGGGAGATGCGGATCTGGCGGGGCTTGGCCTGCTCCGCCTTGGGGATCCGGAGCGTCAGGATGCCGTTCTCGAAGTTAGCCGTGGCCTTGTCGGGCTCCAGGCTCTCCGGAAGCGTCAGGCTCCGGCTGAAGCTGCCCCGGCGGATCTCCCGAACGAGATAGCCCTGATCGGCGTTGTCATCCTCACGAGTCTCCTGGGACTGGCCGCTGATCGTCAGCGTCCGGCCCTCCACCGAGACCTCGACGTCCTCCGGCTTCCAACCAGGCAGCGACGCCTTGACGACCAGCTCGTCGGCCGTCGTGGAGACGTCCACCGGCAACGAGCCGACGCCGTCGTAGGTGCCCGTCCACAGCGGCGGTCGCACGAAGCTGTCCTCGAAAAGCCTGTCCATCGCCGAACGGAGCGACATGAGCTCACCGAACGGCGAATTACGGCGCACGATCGTCATCGTCGTGTACCTCCGTGCCTGTGGCGCGCTGTCCGGCCGGGCGCGCCGCGATCCTTGAGATGAAGCCCTGAGATTCAGGTTGCCGGACACAGTCGCATCGTAGAACCTTGACAATGCCGTTGTCAAGAGTCTTGTAGGTGGCGACAGCGGGATGAGGCTACGTGCCGGACGAGGCTAGGAGCCGGCCGTGGCCTCCAGGTGCCCGATCAGCTGCTCGTGGAGGGCGGCCTCGCATTCGGCGCGTCCGATCGCGATCACCTTGTCGCCCTCGGCAAGGACCGTATCCGGCCGGAGGGGTACGGCCCGGCCGTCGCGGACGACGGCAAACAGTGAGCAGCCCTCCGGGATCTCCAGGTCGCGCGGCGCCCGGCCGATCGCCGGCGATCCGGCCAGGAGCGGCGCCTCGATGAGCTCCAGGTCCGAGCCGCCCAGTGAGCCGAGATGGAGCAGCTCGTGGACCGGGATGTCCTGCTCGATCGCGCCGAGGATCATCCTGGTCGGGCTGATGAGCTCGTCCACGCCGAGATGCTGGAACAGGTCCTCGTTCTTGGGGTTGTTCACCCGAGCGATCGTTCGCGGAACGTCGAAGTGGTGCTTGGCCATCTGGCAGATGACGAGGTTGTCCTCGTCGTCGCCGGTCACGGCCGCCACGATGTCGGCCCGGTTCGCGCCGGCCTCGCCGAGATACTTGCCCTCGCAGCCGTCATGCGCGATGACGATCGATCCGATCTCGTCGGCGATCTGGTCCGCGCGGGCCCGGTCCTTCTCCATGAGGACGACCTCGTGGCCCGATCCCACGAGCTCCTTGGACAGGTAGTAGCCGACCTTTCCGCCGCCGACGACGAGCACGAACACTGGTCAGGCCTCCGTGGTGGCGGCGGCCGGCTGGGCCTCCGCACGGTGATGCTCGCCCCCGGGATGGGTTCCCTGCGGAACGTGGACGGACGGCCGCGGGCTGGTCACCAGGCCGGCGAAGCCGAGTACGGCGTCCTCCATGAGGTTGGTCCGGCAAATCGTCGCCAGGCCCAGATCGGCATAGGCGGCCGCCCGGACCGGGTCGTTCACCTTGGCCAGGACCCGCCGCGCACCCAGCGCCTCGGTGGCCAGCTGGGCGGCCATGACGTTCCGGTTGTCACCCTCGGTCAACGTCAGGAAGAGATCGGCATCCTGCGCCCCGGCCCGGCGCAGGACGTCCTCGTCGGTGCCATCGCCGCGGACCGCGTTGCCGCGAAAGTCCGATGGCAGCTTGTCGAAGGTGGAGGTGGTCCGGTCGAGGATGATGACCTCGTGGCCGGCCTTGTCGAAGGTCTCGGCGAGGACCGCGCCGACGCGGCCACAACCGACGATGATGACTTTCATGCCGACTCCTCGGGGATCGGTTCTCGAACGACCCAGACTGCGCAGGGCGCGTTCTTCAGGACATACGGGACGGTGCGCCCGATCGCAAAGTCGCCCCCGAAGCGCTTACGGTAGGGCAGGCCCAGGATGAGCATATCCGCCTCCTGCTCGGTTGCCTCGTCGACGAGTGCGGCTCCCACGTCACGGGCCTGGAGCAGGACCGGCTCGATCTTGTACTGGCACTCCTCGGCGGTCTCTTCGGCCAGGTCCAGCACGCGCTGGACGTCCTCCGACTGCCCTGCGATGTCGGCGTCGAGCGGCCTGGTCCAGTCGATCTCGACGACGTGGACAGCGACCAGCTCCGCCTTCCACTGTCGAGCCACGCCGGCGGCGAGCCGGACGATCCGGCCGTCGCTGGGTCCGCCGTTGAGCGCGACGACGGCCCGTCGGAATGCGACGGTCTGATCGGGTTTGGGCACGTTCGAGTGGGCTCTCCGGCGCTACGCAGGACCGAGCGATCCTGAGGCGGTCGCAGACGGGCTGGGCCCGTCGCCGCGCGCCACGATACCACCGGTCGGCGGTGAGAGGTCCGCTTCCCTCGGGTCCGGCGACGCGCCTCGCGATCAGCTGTCGGCAGGCCGCCCGGCGCTGAGCTCGTCGGCGGCGAGGGTCGGGTCCTCGCGGCGATACGGGACGTTGACGACCACCGAATGCGGGCGGCCGAGCAGGGCCGCCCGGAGGCGCTTGGCCGACTGGTTGTAGAGGATTCGCTCCCACCAGCTCCGGGCCACGTACTCGGGAATGATCACGAAGGTGATCGGCTCCTCCTTGTCCGGCGGCCAGGCGCGATCCAGCACGTCGAGGTATGCCAGCAGTGGGCCCACGAGCGCCCGATAGGGTGACTCGACGACGACCAGCGGGACGCCCGGGACCTGCTGCTCCCAGCGCCGGCGGACCTCCGCCGCGGCATCGGGATCCTCCGAGATGAACACCGCCCGCACGTCATCGCTGATGGACCGGCCCACGTTGATCGCCTGGACGACGGCCCGCGTGAGACCGGGGATCGGGACGACGACCCGCTCCTCGCGGTGCGGGAGCGGCACGACGTAGCTGGGGCGGACGGCGAGCTCCCGCGCAGCCGCGGAATACTGGCGATTGATGAAGACCATGAGCGCGACAAGGATCGGGATGAGGATGACGACGAGATACGCTCCGTCGGCGAACTTCACCGAGGCGACGATGACCAGCACGACGCCCGTCAGCGCGGCACCCAGGCCGTTGAGCACCGTTCGCCAGCGCCAGCCGTGCGACCGCTCGCGCCGCCAGTGGACGACCATGCCGGTCTGGGACAGGGTGAACGTGACGAAGACGCCGACCGAGTAGAGCGGGATCAGGGCGTGGGTATCCCCCCTGAACACGACGAGGAGGATCGCCGCGACGGCGGCGAGGGCCACGATTCCCCAGGAGAAGGCGAGCCGGTCGCCCCGAAAGCTGAACTGGCGGGGCATGTAACCGTCTTCGGCCAGGATCGCGGCGAGCCGCGGAAAGGCGTTGAAGCTGGTGTTCGCCGCCAGGAACAGCAGCAGGGCCGTGCTCGCCTGGAAGACCACATACAGCGGTGAGCCCGCCCCGAAGATCGTGCCCGCGACCTGGGCGATCACGGTCGGGCCGCCGTGCTCGGTGTCGGTTGGCCGGATGGCGAAGGCATCGGCGACGACGCTGATCCCCACGAACAGGATGCCCAGCAGGACGGACACGATGATGAGCGTGTTCGCCGCGTTCTTCGCCTCGGGCGGCTTGAAGCTCGGCACGCCGTTGGTGACCGCCTCCGTCCCGGTCAGCGCGACAGAGCCGCTGGCAAACGCCCGCAGGACGAGGAAGACGGACACCACCTCGACCGTCCCGGCCCCGTGGCCGAAGGGGACCGCCTGGGGGTGCGGCGGCAACGGGGCCGCCTGACCGGTGACGACCCGGAAGACGCCCAGGCCGATCATCAGCAGGGCGAGTCCCAGGAACAGGTACGTTGGGACGGCGAAGATGTTGCCCGACTCGCGCACGCCCCGCAGGTTGGCCAGCGTCATCAGGGCGATCGACAGCACGCCGATCTCGATGCCCACGACGTGGAGGTCCGGAATGACCGACACGATCTGGGCGATGGCCGACGCGGACGAGACGGCCACCGTCAGCACGTAGTCGACGAGCAGGGCCGCCGCCGCGACCAGGGCCACCCTGTGGGAGAGGTTCTCCCGGGAGACGACGTAGGCCCCGCCGCCGGACGGGTAGGCGAAGCAGATCTGTCGGTACGAGATGGACACGATGGCGAGCATCGCCGCGATGGCGATCGAGATCGGGGTGGACAGCAGCAGGGCACCGGCCCCGGCGACGAGCAGGACCCTCAGGATCTCTTCGGTGGCATACGCCGACGAGCTGATCGGATCCGAGCTGAAGATCGCCAGCGCCTTCTTCTTCGAGAGGCGCTCGCCGATCTCCTCCTCGCTCGCCAGCGGGCGACCGATGGCGATCTTCTTGGCGCGCGCGATCAACCGCCCGAGGGGGGTGGTGGGGAGGCTGGCCGCCTCCTTGGCGACGAGCTGGCCAGGACCCGTCCAGCGGAAGTACGGCGAATGCGGCCGTTCGACCCGAACGCGGCGGTCCGCGAGCTTCCGGCCGCTGAGCGGCCTGCGACCTCCGATCATGCTGCTCCAATCACCGTGATGACGCACTCGAGCGTGACTGCTGGCAGTTTCGGGCCGAGCTCAGTGGCGCGAGGTCCCTGGCCGCACTCGACGTCGGCAGCGAGGTGGTGTTCCTCGGGAACTCTCGGGACGTCGTTCGGGCAGCCCTCGTTATACAGCACCTGGCTCACGCAATGCCCGTCCGTGTGGCGCCCCGGAATGCCCTGGATCACAGGCCCAGGCTCAGCCGTTCGATGAGCGGCCGGGGAAGGCGTGCCTCCCGCATCGCCGACTGGACCGTCCCGATGTCGTAGGCCACGCGATGCCAGGAGGCCTCACGCGCGTCGAGGTCGAGCACGAGATAGCTGGAGTCGGGGATGCCGTCGCGGGGCTGCCCCACGCTGCCCGGGTTGAGCAGCGCCCGGCGCTCGTCGAGCGAGAGGACCGCGCCGGACTGGGGCCCGAGCGCCTGCATGCCCGAGCCCGCCGCGCGGAACACGATCGGGACGTGGGTGTGGCCGTGCAGGCACCAGGGCGTCTCGAAGGCGGCCAGGTTGGCCTGGGCGATCGCCGTTGAGAGGACGTATTCCCAGGTCGGGTCGCGGGGACTGCCGTGGACCAGGGTCAGGCCCTGCTCCTCGCGGCGCAGCGGCAGGGCCGCCAGCCAGTCGTGTGTGGCCGGCCCGATCTCCTGTCGGGTCCATTCCATGGCCGCTCGCGCGTCGAGGTTGAAGTCGCCGATATCGAGATCGCCGATCGCCGCGGCGTCGTGGTTGCCGCGAACCCCGATCGCGCCGACCTGGCGCAGCCGATCGACGACGCCGTTCGGATCGGGCCCGTAGCCCACCACGTCACCCAGGTGCCAGACCGCGTCCATGGGTCCGGCATCCGCGAGGACCGCATCCAGCGCGGGGAGGTTGGCATGGACGTCCGACAGGACCGCGATGCGCATCATTTTCAGCCTAGCGGGCGGCGGTGCCTCGTGGCCGGGTCCCGAGGAAAGCCCGCCGGTGTTGGCCGACGCTTTTCGATGGTGACCAGGACGTGATCGGAGAGCCCGTCGACGTGGACCGCCCGCAGCATGGGCTCGCCGCCGCCCAGGATCCCGAGCGCTCGTGCCGCGCGCGACAGCTCTTCCTCGAGTGGGCCGCGCTTCCAGGCCACCAGCAGGCCGCCTGGGGCGAGGAGCGGCAGGGCAAGTTCGGCAAGCTCTGCCAGATTGGTCACGGCCCGGGCCACGACGGCCGGCCAGCGTCCCCTGTGACCCCCATCGGTGGCCAGCCGTTCGGCCCGCGAGGTCCCCACCGCAACCCGTGGCTGGAGACCCAGTGCCCCGACCGCCGTGGCCAGGAAGCGTGCCTTCTTGCCGACCGACTCCACGAGGAGTGCCCGCCGGGCTGGCAGGACGATCGCAATGGGGATCCCCGGAAAGCCGCCTCCTGAGCCGAGGTCGAGTACGGCGGTCAGGCCATGCGCCCGCAGAAGAGGAACGGCGGTCAGGCTGTCCAGGACGTGCTCGCGGGCGGCCGCCGCCGGGTCCCGGATCGAGGTCAGGTTGATCGCCTCCGTCCAGGCCAGCAGGAGCCGAACGTGATCACCGAGCGCGGTCCGCTGGTTCGGCCCTGCCTCGAGGTGGAGAGCCGCCAGGCCAGCGTCCACGATCACGTCGAACTCGGCGGGCAATGCGGGCAGGGTTCGGACGTCCGTCGGGAGCGGGCCGCGACGGTGGGGCACGGACCCTCCTCATGGGTCGCGCGATGCCGCCTGCGATCCGCTCCCGGCGTCGTCGTTTCCGCGCACCGCGGGCGGCGGATCGGTCTTCCGCGGCTCATTCGGTTCCAGGCCGGGTCTCCCCGAACCCCTCGTGAGCCACGTTACCCTACGGCGTCTGCCCCGGTGCGGATGCCGGACGTTACGATCGTGTGAACGGCCTGTCAACCTGACTTATCCACGAAACCCGAAACCGTCCACAGCTTCGTGGATAACCCGGACGGTCCGGCCGCAGAGACCGTCACGCTCCGATCCTGGCGGCAGCGAATTCTCCCGAATGCCGGTTTTCGCCTTCCGAATGTGCCGGCTTCGACCGAGCCCGGTCAGGCGAGCGTCGGTGAGTCCGGCCTGCTGGCGGCGCCCTCGATGACCCCAAGCCGGAAGGTGCGAGGCCGGGAGCCCGGCGGCCCGACGAGCCGCGGCCTGCCCGGCTCGCCCTCGGTCGGCGCCGGCGTTTCCTCCGGGCCGGGCGCAACGAGTTGGCGCGTCGGCAGGGCCCGGGGCGTCGGCAGGGCCCGGGGCGTCGGCAGCGGTGAGGTGAACCTGCCGGCCGTCTGGATGGCCTGCAGGACGGCGCGTTCCTCCAGCCGGACCTCCTCGAAGGCCACGGCGCGGCCGAGGATCGAAGCCAGGCTGACGTCATCGACCGGAACGGGACCCGGCAGGGCGAGGATGAACGTCGTGCCGGAGCCGGTGACCGACACCACGTCGAGGTCGCCGTCCATCGCCCGGGCGAGATCGCGGGCGATCGGCAGGCCCAGGCCGGTGCCGGTGACCCGCTCCTTGTCCCCGGCTCGGTAGAAGCGCTCGAAGATCCGGCCGCGATCGTCATGGGCGATGCCCGGCCCGTCGTCGCGAACGGCGACGAGCGCCACCGGCCCATCGAACCAGCCGGCGAGCTCGACGGCACCACCGCGAGCCGTGAACTTCAGGGCGTTCCCGATCAGGTTGCCCAGGATCTGCTCGACCCGGCGGCGATCGCCTGTTGCCGACCGCAGGCGCGGGGGCAGGTCGACTCGCAGCGCGATGCCGCGATCCATGGCGATCGGCGCCACCTGGTCGATGACCCGGCTGCCCACCTCGTGGACCGAGATCGGTCGGAGCTCCAGGCTCAGGGTGCCGGCCTCGAGCCGCGACAGCTCGAGCAGGTCGCCGACGAGCTCGCCCATGGATCCGACGATGCCGTGGCTGCGCTCGAGGAACTCACGCGCGACCTCCGGATCGGCCACCCGACCGGCCAGCATCAGCTCCAGGTAGCCATTCAGCCCGGTGAGCGGCGTCCGCAGCTCGTGGGCGACGGTCGAGACGAAGGTGGTCCGCTCGGCCTCCCGAGCGCGGAGCTCGACGAGCTCACGCTCGATCGCGAGCTGTCCGCTCACGAGGGCCAGAGCCACCGCCGCGTGGCGCGCCAGGTTCGGCGGCAGACGCTTGCCGACCGACGCCGCGTCGTCCGGCGAGGCGAAGTCGAAGCCGAGGGCGACCGATCCCGCCTCCGGAATCTCGAGGCAGGCGAAATGCGCGACGGCATCGGGCTGGCCTGCCGATTCGCGGCTCGCCGCCCGGGCGTCGATTCCGAGATACGGCCAGGGCGCGCCAGCGGCCGCCAGCAGCGCGTCCGCGACGACGCTCGACGGCTCGTCGGGGAGGTGCACGGCGAACGAGATCGGTGCAGCCGGCGCGGCGGCTCGTTCCGGCCGGGGTCGAGGCGCCTGGGCGTCCAGCCAGGCAGCTAGCGACTGGGCCGCGCTCGCGTCCTCGCCCTCGACGAGGGAGACCGCCACCCGCCGCTCGAGCCCTCCTGCCAGGACCGCCGCGCGGCGGGCACCCACGGTCCGGGCGAGCAGGGCCAGCAGCCCCGCCAGCCGCTCCTCGGCGGGCAGATCGGCCGCCAGCACGTCGAGGCAATGCGCAAGAAGCTCGGCCTCGTCCTGCGCGGCCCGATCGACCGCGCGGCGGTAGCCGGTCCGCCGCTCGACGATCGGCGGCGGTGCGGCGATGGCCGGCGCCCTGATCGGCAGCTGCGGCGGGCGATGATCGGTCACGCACGCGATGGTGCGCGAATGCAGCGTTTTGTGGGTATCCCCCGACCGGCTGCGGCACGCTCACCGTTGGTACGGGGCGAGGCCGCGCGGATCAGCCGGAGCGTCCGCTCGCGCGGATCAGCCGGAACGTCCGCTCGCGCGGATCGGCCGGCCCAGCGTCCGCCGAACGACGTCCATGACCTCGTCGACGTAGGCATCGGCCTCGCCGCGCTCGGCAGCCGTTCGAACGCAACCCTGGACGTGATCCTCGAGCACCAGGATGGACAGGGCGTCCACCGCTGCCCGCAGTGCGGCCGTCTGCTGGAGGATGTCCACGCAGTACTCGTCACGCTCGATCATGCGGGCAATTCCCCGGACCTGACCCTCCATGCGCGAGAGGCGCCGGCGCAGCTGGGCCTTGTCCTTGGAGTACGAGTGGCGGAAGTCGTTGCCCGGTGGCTGAGCCCTCGAGCGTCCATCCGGCGTGGTCATCCGCGGCATGATACCCCCAGGGGGTATGCAAATTCAAGGAGACCGGGATGGGGCCGAGACCCGCTACACTGCATGCCGATGGAGCCACGCCCGCCTCGATCGCCTGCCTCGCCGAACGAGCGACGCATGGCCCGGCCCGGGGCGGCTCCGTCGGGCGGATCCCGTCGATCGACCCTTCCGCCGCCGTCCGAACCTTCCGCCGTTGCACCGGCCACGGCCTTCGCCCACGCCAGCGAGGCGGAGTTCGCCCGCATCCTGGACTTCTACGGGGTTCGCTGGGAGTACGAGCCGCACACGTTCCCCATCCTCTGGAACCTGGATGGTGGCGTCGCCGAGAGCTTCTCGCCGGACTTCTGGCTGCCTGACGTCGAGCTGTACGTGGAGCTGACAACGCTGAGGCAGAGCCTCGTCCGCAAGAAGAATCGGAAGCTGCGCCGGCTCCGGGAGCTGTATCCGGACGTCCGCGTCAAGCTGTTCTACGGACGCGATTTCCGGGCGCTGATGCTCAAGTACGGCAAGCTGGGCCTGGTCGAGGGGCTGAGCGGCGCCCTTGGCCAGTCCACCCTCGTGCGACCGCCCGAAGCCATCGTCGAGGAGCC
>DASPWU010000019.1:0-18577 GCA_035637675.1 Candidatus Limnocylindria bacterium
GACCTCGAGCGAATCGGTCTTCTCCTCCTTCAGCTCGCCGCGGGCCTTGATGGCGTCGAGGACGTCTTCCCAGCGGTCGCTCGGGAACCGATACGTGACCGACGCGGTGATGCGCTCTCCGTTCCTGGACTGCTCGGAGCCACTGATGTAGCCGCCGAGTCGGATGACGTCGGCGCGTGCCTTGAGCAGTGCGGCGCCCATGTCATCGGTCTGGATGGTCATCGTGCCGGTCTTGACGATGAGGGCGGTGTCGCGGGGCGCGCCGTTCGCGTCGCCTGGATTCGTCGTTCCGTCGCCGACCTGCCGGCCACTGCCGCCGGCGTTCGATTCCTGACCCGTGCCTCCGGCTGGAACCGCGGTCGGCGCCGGGGCTCCGGCCGGCCGGGCGCCTCCCCCGTTGCCGGGATTCGACAGGACGGACGCACCCGAGGAGCAGGCGGCCAGTGCCAGAGTGGCGACGATGGCGAGGGCCACGCCCAACGCTCGATGACGGGCGATGGCGGAGCGGGGCAACTGCGGCGAGAGCATGTCCGGGATCCTCCGACGGACCGGCATATCGCCGATCGTGGCGGTGAGACGCCGGAGCCGGGCGTGCGGTTCCGTGCTAGGGCCGGCCGAGCACCTGGGCGCCGATGTTGCGCGGCATGACCACCTCGATGCGGCCGGGCAGGTCCTGATCCGCCGCGACGGCGGCCAGGGCACCCTCGATCCGGCTGAAGGTCGCCACCGAATCGGCGAAGGCAAGGACCGACGAACCCGCCCCGGACAGGCAGGCGCCGATCGCACCGGCCTCCCGAGCGGCGGCCAGGAGCATCGGCAACTGGGGGTACGCCTTCGCCCGATACGGCTCGTGCAGCCGATCGACGGTCAGCGCCCGCAGGAGATCGTATCTTCCCGTTGCCAGCCCGGCCACGCCCAGCGCCACCCGACCCAGGTTCGCCACAGCGGCCGACAGGGGGACCTTGGACGGCAAGACCCGGCGCATCTCCGCGGTCGACAGGCGGAGCTCCGGGATGAACAGGACCGCGCGGAGCTCGCGCGGGGCGTCGAAGCGCATCGTCTCGATCGGGCCGTCGGGCTCGTCGACGATCCGGGCCGCCACGGTGAACCCGCCCAGCAGCGCCGCCGCTGCGTTGTCCGGGTGGCCCTCGATCCGGGCCGCCAGCCGCAGCAAGTCGGCCGTCGTGAGCGGCTCGCCGAGGAGCGCGTTCGCAGCCACGACGCCGCCGACCGTCGCCGCCGCGGACGAGCCGAGGCCGCGCGCCAGGGGGATCGCGTTGTGCATCTGGATGAGCCAGCCCACGCCGTCCGGGATCGGACCGCGGAGCTCATGAAGGACCGCCTCCAGGCCCTGGACGAAACGGTTCGACCGGTCGGCCGGGAGTTCACCCTCGCCTTCACCGTCGACCTCCAGCTCGACCTCGCCGCGGCTCCAGCCCCGCACCTCCAGGTCGATCCGGTTGACCATCCCCAAGGCCAGGCCAAGGCAGTCGTAGCCGGCGCCCAGATTCGCGGCGGATGCCGGCACCTCGACGGACAGCCGACGTCCATCGAGCTCGGCCAGCCAGTGGGTCACCACGTCAGGCGATCACCAGTCCAGCGCCCGGGCCACCGCGTCCGGCGAAGAATCCGCCTCGACGATCTCGGACGGGACCAGCTCCGCCGCCTGGGGGTCCTTGAGGCCGTTGCCGGTCAGCACGCACACGACGAGGGCCTTTGGATCGAGGTCACCGGCCGCAGCAACGCTGCGAACGCCGGCCAGCGCGGCCGCCGACGAGGGCTCGCAGAAGATGCCCTCCGTCCGGGCGAGGTCGCGGTAGGCGGACAGGATCGCATCGTCCGACACCGCATCGATCCGGCCGCCCGACTCGTCGCGAGCCGCGGTCGCTGTGGTCCACGAGGCCGGATTGCCGATCCGGATGGCGGTCGCGATCGTCTCGGGTCGTTCGACCGGTGCCCCGCGCACGATGGGCGCCGCGCCTTCCGCCTGGAAGCCGAACATGCGCGGCAGCCCGGTCGTCACCCCGGCCGACCGATACTCCTGGAACCCGGTCCAGTAGGCGCTGATGTTGCCGGCGTTGCCGACGGGGATCGCCAGGATGTCCGGCGCTCGGCCCAGGTCGTCGCAGATCTCGAACGCCGCGGTCTTCTGGCCTGCCAGCCGGTCCGGATTGACCGAGTTCACGAGCGTCACCGGGCGACCCGTCGATCGATCGGCGAGCGCCCGGACGATCGCCAGGGCCTGGTCGAAGTTCCCGTCGATGGCCACCACCCGCGACCGGGCGACGAGCGCCTGGAGGAGCTTGCCGGCGGCGATCTGGCCCCTGGGCAGGACGACCACGACCTCCAGCCCGGCCGCCGCACCATAGGCCGCCGCGGAGGCCGACGTGTTGCCCGTCGAGGCACAGATGATCGCCTGAGCTCCTGCCTCCATGGCTCTGCTGACGGCGACGACCATCCCCCGGTCCTTGAACGAGCCGGTCGGGTTCTGGCCTTCGACCTTGGCATACAGGTTGGCCAGCCCGAGCTCGGCGCCGAGGCGCCGCAGGTGGACGAGAGGGGTCAGCCCCTCGCCGAGCGTCAGCGCCGGCGTCGCGTCGGTGACGGGCAGGAACTCGCGGTATCGCTCGACGAGCCGCGGCCGCGCCACGCGCGTGGCCGCCTGGCCGAGCGCTGGACGAGGCGTGACGGAGGCCATGAACGCGATTGTACGGGCCGCCACCGCCGCGAAGGTGACCGCGATCAGCGGCCGGCGGCTCGCTCGTCGGCCGGGAAGACGACGACCTCGTCCGGGGCGCCGGCGGCGCGAAGCCGTGCCAGGACGTCGGTCAACGAGACCTGGGAAAGCTGTACCGCGGTCCCGCCGGACGTCAGGGCCGTGCGGCTCTGGCCCTTCCTCTGTCCCTTTCCGGGTGGGAGCGTCCTCAGGTGGCCCGGCAGAACGGCGAACCAGCCCCGGTCGGGAGCAGAGTTCGGCGGGCCCGTCAGCGTGTCCGGCTCGGCCTGGGCCGCCGGTGGCAGGCCGGCCCAGGTGCTGCCGGATCCGCGGGCGATGGCCAGCACGTCACCCAGCACCGCGCTCGCGGTGGCTGCGCCGCCGGCGCCCGGGCCGCTGAAGGCAACGCTGCCGATCGGATCTCCGCGAATCTCGATTCGGTTCGTGACGCCGGAAGTTCGGCCGATCGGATCCGCCAGGGGCACGATGGTGGGCAGCACGGAGACGGCAACCCGGCCATCTGGGAGGCGCCGCGCGTCGGCGATGAGCTTGATCGTCCCTCCGAGTTCGGCGGCACCCGCGATGGCATCGACGGTCACCCCCGTGATGCCCGGCGGCCCGTCCCCGACGACGGCCGGGAGCCGGCGGACGATCCGGCCGGGATCCGGCCAGGCGCCGAAGGCCAGGCGGCAGAGGATCGCCAGCTTGTTGCTCGCGTCGGCGGCCTCGACGTCGCCGGCCGGGTCCGCCTCCGCGTAGCCGGCGGCCTGGGCGGCCGCGAGCGCCTCGCCGTACTGGCGCCCGTCGGCGGCCATCGCGCTGAGGATGTAGTTCGTCGTGCCGTTGAGGATGCCGCGGACGCGATCGATGCGGTTCGCCGCGAGCTCGCCGGCCAGCGGCCCCAGGATGGGGATGCCCCCGCCGACCGCGGCCTCGAAACGCAACGCTGCGCCGGTTCGGCGGGCGATCGCCTCGAGTGCCGGCCCGTGGTGGGCGATGACGTGCTTGTTGGCGGTTACCACGGACTTGCCCGCGCCGAGCGCCGCGGCGATCAGGGTCCGGGCGGGCTCGTCGCCGCCGATGAGCTCGACCACGACGTCCGTGTCCGGGGAGGCGACGAGGTGGGCCGGAGCATCCGTGAGCAGGCCGGCGTCGATCCCGTCGTCCCGTGCCGCTGCCAGCCGGCGGACGGCGACGCCGATCAGCTCCAGCCGCGGCCCTCCGGCCACGACCAGGCGCTCGGAATGCGTCTGGAACGCGCGGACCACCTCGCGTCCCACCGTTCCTGCGCCCAGGACGGCGACGCGCAGGCGCTGGCCGCTCATGTCGGCCGGACGTTGGCAGGCACGTCCGGCATCGTAGCGGAGCAAGCAGAGCCCGGACGAGAGGCGCGGCCTCCCGTCCGGTTTGGGCGTCAGGCCGTGGGGCGGCCTCCCGTCCGGTTTGGGCGTCAGGCCGTGGGCGCGGCCCCCTCGCGAGGCGACCTGGGCGGCGAATCACCGGCGACCTGGTGCAATTCGGTGGTCTCGCCACCCACCTCGTCCCAGATGCGGACCTGCCTCGTCTCTCGGATGAACAACCCACCAACCACGACCGTGATCAGCGCGACCGTGATCGGGTAGATGAGCCCGGCGTACAGGTTGCCGGTCGCCGCGAGCAGGGCCCCGGCGATGAGAGGCAGGAACCCGCCGAACCAGCCGTTGCCGAGGTGGTACGGGATGGACAGGCTCGTGTATCGGATGCGTGCCGGGAAGTACTCCACGAGGAAGGCCGCGATGGGTCCGTAGACCATCGTCACGTAGACCACCTGGATCCAGACGAGCGCGATCAACGGCAGGATCTCGGGCTGTGCCAGCGTGGGGGTGATCCCGTCGGCGCCGACGAATTTGCCCAGCGAGTGGTTGAACGTGCCCTGCGGGTGGGCGAACTGCGTCATGAGGTTGTAGATCGGGAAGTAGGTGATCGCCGCCACGAGGCAGCCGGCGAGGATGATCGGCTTGCGGCCGATCCGATCCGACAGCCTGCCGAAGAAGAGGAAGAACGGCGTGGCGAGGACGATCGCGGTTCCGACGATCAAGTAGGCGTCCTGGAATCGCACTCCCAGGTTCGTGCCCAGGAAGAAGAGCGCCTGGAACTGGCCCTGGTACCAGACCACGGCCTGGCCGGCCGTCGCGCCGAACAGGGCGAGCAGGATGAGCCTGGCGTTCTTGGGGTCGCCGAAGCTCTCCCGCCAGGGCGACGTGGAATGGCGGTTCTCGGCCTTGAGCCGTGCGAAGAGTGGCGTCTCCTGCAGCCGCAGGCGGATGTACAGAGCAATCGCCACCAGGACCGCGGACAGGATGAACGGGATCCGCCAGCCATACTCCGTGAAGGCCTGGTCACCCATGCCGATCCGGAACAGTGCGACGACGGCCAGGGCGAGCAGCAGGCCGACCGTCGCCGTCGTCTGGATCCAGCTCGTGTACAAGCCGCGCTTCTTATCGGGCGAGTGCTCCGCGACGTAGATCGCCGCTCCGCCGTATTCGCCGCCAAGCGCGAGACCCTGGGCCAGCCGCAGCGTCACTAGGAGGATGGGCGCCAGGATGCCGATCGCCGCGTACGTCGGCAGGATGCCCACGAGGGCGGTCGAGATGCCCATCACGGTGATCGTCACGAGGAACGTGAACTTGCGCCCGACGATATCTCCGATCCGGCCGAAGACCGCGGCACCGAACGGCCGCACCGCGAAGCCGGCACCGAAGGCCGCGAGTGAGGCGAGGAGCGCGGCCGTGTCGTTGCCTTTCGGAAAGAACTGGGTCGAGAAGAAGGCGGCCAGCACGCCGTACAAGTAGAAGTCGTACCACTCGATGACGGTCCCGATCGCGGACGCTCCGATGACGAACGGGATCTTGTAGTCGTACCGGACAACCGAGGGTGCGACAGTCGTGGACGCCACCGATCGCTCCTTCCTGATCCCGGCGCCACCACGGGCAGGACGCACCGTGTCGGGCTGGCCGCGCAGGATGGCCGGACAATCCGCGCCGCGCCGATGGCGTTCGCATAAGCGAACCAACGCGATCGTTGCAGGCTCGTATCAGCACGGAGCCGACGCCGGGCAGGAGGCCTCGGCTACACTCGCCGACCATGACGGTCGAGCTTGCCCCCGCGGCCGCGCCTGCAGAGACCGAGGTTCCGCGGCCGCGGATCTTCAGCGGCATCCAGCCGTCCGGGATCGTCCATCTCGGCAACGACCTCGGCGCGATCCGCAATTACGTCACGCTCCAGTGGGAGTACGAGGCGATCTACTGCATCGTCGACTACCACGCGCTCACGAGCACGCACGATGCGGCCCTGCTTCGCCAGCGAACCCTGGAGATGGCGGCCTCCCTGCTGGCCCTCGGGCTGGACCCGGAGCGCTGCACGCTATTCGTGCAGAGTCACCGGCCCGAGCACACCGAGCTGGCCTGGCTGCTGTCCACCGTGACCCCCGTCAGCTGGCTCGAACGGACGCCGACCTACAAGGAGAAGCGCCAGAACCAGCCCGACGATGTCAACCACGGCCTGCTGACCTACCCGGTTCTGCAGACGGCCGACATCGTCATGTACAAGGCGTCCCTCGTGCCGGTCGGCAAGGACCAGGCCGCCCACCTGGAGCTCAGCCGGGAGATCGTGCGTGCCTTCGCAGCCCGCTACGGGCGGACCTTTCCAGAGCCACAGGCCGTCTTCACCGAGACGCCCGTCGTCCTGGGAACTGACGGGGTGAAGAAGATGTCGAAGTCGCTCGGCAACACGATCGACATCTTCGGCGAGCCGGCCCTCATCCGGAAGCAGGTGATGGGCATGGTCACGGACACGAAGCGGATCCTCCGGACCGATCCCGGGCGGCCCGAAGTGTGCAATGTCTGCCAGCTGCACCGATTCTTCGGCGACGACTTCGAGGAGATCTGGGACGGGGAGCGGACCGCCCGAACGGGTTGCGTCGACACGAAGAAGCTGCTCGCCGATCGGATCATCGGCCACTACGCGCTTGCCCGCGAGCGCTATCTGGACCTCATGGCGCACCCGGCCCAGGTCGCCGACATTCTGGAAGCAGGCGCGGAACGGCTCCGCCCCAGGGCCACCGAGACGATGGCAGAGGTTCGCGAGAAGATGGGGCTCCGCTGAGGGTGGGGCGTGGGCCCGACCTGACTCGACGGATCTCGCTCGCTCTGGTGGTCGGTGCAGCGGCGGCCTTCGCGGTCATCGTGGCACGGGCCCCCGCACGCTTCATGGGCGTGGACGATGCCTACTACCTTGGCATTGGGGCCAACATCCTGGCCGGGCGCGGGCCCGTGACCGCCTTCGGGTATTTCCCGTCGCAGCATTCCGTGTTGTGGCCTGTCGTGATCACCGCTCCCCAAGCCTGGCTTGGTGCCGACCCGTCAACCTGGGCGCACGCGCTCGTCATCGTTTCCGGCGCCGCGGTGATCGTCCTCGGCGGATGGTTCGCCTGGCGTTGCATGCGCCTGGCGGCGCCGGTCGCGGCGGCCTGCCTGCTCGGCTTCCCGTTCATGATCGACCTGGCAACGGGGCTCGGGCTCGATCTGCCCGCCGCTGCCTTCACCCTCCTCTACCTGGCGCTGGGCGTCTCCGCCGTCCGCCGCGGCTCCACAGCGTGGGGCATCGCAGCCGGCGCCACGTTCGCGGTCGCGTTTCTCGTCAAGGAGATCGCGCTCCCATTCGCTCCGGTTCCACTGTTCGCCGGGCTCGTTCGCGATGTTCCGCTGACGTCCCTGATCAGGGTCGCGGCCGCGACGATGCTGACCGCCATGGCCGGCACCAGCTGGTGGTTCGTGCTCTACGCCCAGCAGCTCGGAACCGTCTACCGTCTTGGCGCGCCCGGGTGGACGCTCGTCCCGATCGCCGTCGTCGCAATCGCCGTCGGCGTCGTCGGCCTCGCCGCCGGTCGATTCAGCAACGCGTACGTCCACCGGCAGGTGACCCGGCGCGCCCGTCTGCTGCTGGGATGGGTCGGCGCGTTGCTGTGGGCTCTGTGCCTCACGGTGTTTTTCGCCCGGACACCGACGGGACTGGGGACGACCTTCCTTGACCCAAGCCAGGTCGTGCAAAACCTCTCGACCTGGGTGCCCGACCTGGGCCTGGTCCTGGCGGTCGGCCTCGTCGGTGGGACAATCGCAATTGCATCCCGGATACGGCCCCGACGCTGGGGAACCGGGCAGGGCGGCGGTTCCCTCCCGGAGAAGGACGGACTGTTCGACCCTCCGGATGCGCATGCGGTCGATGATCTTCTGATCACGACGCTGTGCGGACTCCCTCTCATCCTGCTCGTCGTCAGCGTGGGTGAAGGCCCGCGCCATTACATCGCCCAGATCGCGCTCCTCGTGGCCCTGGGAGCGTGCGGCTGGCTCGAGCTCGCGGTCCGTGTCGCCTTGGGCAGGAATCGAGCCGCTCTGGTCGCCGCCGCTCTGTTGCTGGTTGCGGCGGCGCTGATCGCGATGCCCTTCCTTGCGGAGACAGGGTCGCGCAGGCTCATCATCCGCATGGGAGAGCTTGCCGTCGCGGCGGGCGTCCTCACGCTCCTGGTCTGGCGCGGCCGTCTTGCCCGGAGACTCGGGCTCTCGTTCGGCCCGGCGTTGGCGGCAATCGTCCTCTCGGCGGCAACCGCAGGCGGCGGCGTACTGGCGCTCTACGTCGTGCCCCGGTCACCGAGCGTCCTCGACGCGACGAGGGCGCAGGCCGTCCACACGATCGACGCGTGGGTACGGGCAAACGTCCCGCAGGGGTCGACCGTTGCCTTCGGCGCTCAACTGGCGTTCGAGACCGCGCTCCCGCTGCAGGGAACATTCCGGACCGTTGCGATCCCGGAGGATCCCGGCATTCATGTCGATCCATCGGCTCCTCTCGGTGTCCGGCACGGCACCGATCGAGGCGCGACGGACTGGATCAGCCTCCGGGCATCGCCGACGGACGTGACGTCCCTGTCCGGCTATCGAGCGGAGTCCGTCCTGGCTCGGATCCGTGAGCTGGGAGTAACGACGTGGATCGTGACGGAGCGCACCGAGACCTCGAACTCCATGTCCATCGTGGAGGCCCTGCGCCACGCCGCCGGGGCAGCCATCGTGACTCATTGGGAGTGGCCATTCGGGGCTGCACGCCTGGAGGCGACGGTGTTCCGGATCGCACCGGATGCGCTCGCCTTCACGGATCGTGTCTATGTCAGCCGGGACGCCCTCGAGCGTATCACCGTCGGCCTCGAGCAAGCGCCGGGACCTGGGAGGGCGGCCGCAGCCTCCCTCCTGGCCCGGGCGGCCGTGATCCCGGACGACGATGCGGCAGCGGCCATCCTGGACCGGCTCAGGCGCCTGGCCGGACGTTAGCTGGGCGCCACCTCGGCTCGGGCGGCGGATGTCATCGCAGCGGTTGCGCCGGAGAACCCGGCGGACTCGAACCAGGCGGCGGTCCGATCGAGTCCCTGCTGCATGCGGACCTGGGGCACCCAATGGAGCATCCTGCGGGCCTTCTCGATGTTGACGACACGTCGGCGGATGTTGTCGATGTCACGGCGATCGATCGTCTGGATCGTCACGTCGCGGCCGGCGGCCACGCCCACCATGCGGGCGAGCTCGGCCACGGAGGTTTCGATGCCCGTGCCCACGTTGAAGACCTCGCCTTCGGCGCGGGGATGGATCGCCGCCAGCAGCGTCGCTTCCACCGCATCGTCGATATACGTGAAGTCCCGCGTCTGGAGGCCGTCGCCGTGGATCGACATCGGCTCGCCCAGGAATGCGCTCGTCAGGAATTTGCTCACGACGCCGCAGTAGGGGTTGTCCGGGCGTTGCCCGGGGCCGTAGATGTTCGAGTAACGCACGACCGAAATCGGCAGTCCGTAGCTCTCGTAGAACGCCAGGCAATAGTGCTCACCGCCGAGCTTGCTGACAGCGTACGGGGACAGCGGAACGACCTGGTCGTCCTCGTTGATGGGAATGCTGCGCGGATTGCCGTAGATCGAGGTCGACGACGAGTACACGACGCGTTCGAGCTGTGACTCGCGCGCGGCCAGGAGCACGTTGAGTGTTCCACCGATGTTCGTTGCGAAGTCGTCGCGGGGGTTCTTGGTGGAAGCGATGATGTTGCGAGCCGCCAGGTGGAACGTGACGGAGCTCTCGGCGACGAGCTCCCGGACGAGTGCCTCGTCCGTTACGGAGCCCTCGATGAACTGGGCGGCCGCCGGGATGGTCTCTGCCTGGCCCGTGAAGAGGTCGTCCAGGACCGTGACCCGGGCGCCGGCTTCGACCAGCCGCCGAACGACGGCTCCGCCGACGAATCCCGCGCCCCCGGTGACGAGGATCCGGCGCCCGCCGAATGCGCGCTCGACGGAGAGCGTCATCGCTTGAAGCCCGTCCGCAGCAGCAGGGCTGGTCGGAACAGCCGCCACCAGTCGCCGACCCCGCGCATCTTCGTGTAACCCTCCCGCTCGTGATAGCGAACCGTGCAAGGATGCTCGATGACCTCGAAGCGTCTGAGCGCCTTGTACAGCACGTACGGCTCGAGATCGTAGCTATCGAGCCAGGACTGCCGGATGTCGATCTTGGGATCGGTCAGGATCGACGCCTTGAAAATCCGGAACCCATTCGTGGCGTCCGTAACCCGGCGAAGGACGAGCAGGCTGAACAGGAGGGAATAGACGCGCGTTCCGAGCGCGCGACCGCCACTGTCCCCCAGTACGCGACCACCCGCCATCCAGCGCGATCCCTGGACGTAGTCGGCGCCAGACGCAAGCAGGGCATCCAGGGCCCCGACCAGCTCGGCCGGCTCGTGCTGGTCGTCGCCGGACACGAGGGCGAGAAAGGGACGTCGCCGTTCGAGAGCGGCCAGCCATCCGTCGCGAATCGCCGCCCCAACGCCGCCGCGGACCGCGTGGCGGAGGACGAGCGCGGCACCGTGGGCCCTCGCCTCGTCGGCGGTCGCATCCCACGAGCCGTCGTCAACGACGATCGCCTCGAAGCGACCGTCCCTGGGCATCTTGTCAAGGACACGGCCGATCTTGCCGGCCTCGTTGAGGGCGGGGATGACGACCGCGACCACGGGTTGGGCGGCAGGGCTCTGGGTGGTCGACGGGGGCGCGTCGTCCCTGGTGGTCATTCGGCCGCCAATGGTATCGGTGTCGCGGCTCCAACGTTGAGCTCGAGGGGGTGGAGCCGTCCGCATGTCTCGGCCCAGTGAGCACCGGCCGATGGCCCCGGGCTACCATTCACCCCAGGGAGGGCCGCACCTTCCCATCGAATGAGGGACACCGCCCGACCGATGGCGATTCAGCTGAACGAGCGGGAGCGGCGCTGGCTCGACGCGCTGATCATCCTCGCGACCGTGGCCGCCGCGTTCATCGTGGTCGGCTATCTCTCGACCGTCTTCTTCTTCCTCGGCGACATCGTCCTCGTCTTCTTCCTTGCCTGGCTGCTCGCGTTCATCCTGAGCCCGGTCGTTACGGCCCTCGTCCGGGTGGTCCCGGGCCTGTCCCGCGTGGCCGCCGTCGTCGTCGTCTACACACTCATCCTGGGCGCCCTCAGCGTGCTCGTGGTCGTCATCGCCCAGGCGCTGGCCGGCTCGATCAGGGAGTTCATCGAGGGCGTCCCGAAACTGAGCGAAGACCTGCCCACGGTCCTCGCGCCGTGGCAGGATCGATTGGCGGCCATCGGGCTGGGGCAGATCGACCTCGCCTTTCAAGGTCGCGCCTTCCTCGCCAACCTGAATGACTACGCGGCCCAGCTCGTGGGACCGGTTCAGCAGCTCGCGGTCGCCAGTCTTGGCGCGCTGGGCAACCTCCTCCTGGTGCTCATCCTCTCGCTGTACATGATCATCGACCGGGACAACATCATGTCCTTCCTGTTCCGCCTGGTCCCGCCGGCATACGCGGAGGAGTCTCGGCTCCTCGAGACGAGCGTCGCTCGCTCGTTCGGTGGGTTCCTGCGCGGACAGGCCATCCTGGGCATCCTGTATGGGCTCGTGGCCACCGTGGCCGGGGTCACCTTCGGCCTGGACTACCTGCCGGTCGTCGCGACTGCCTCGGGCGTCCTCATGGCGATTCCGTTCTTCGGTCCGTTCGTCTCCTGGCTGCCGCCGGTCCTCGTCGCGATCCTCCTGCGGCCCGAGGCCGTGGTGCCGGTCCTCATCGTCATGGCGGTCGGCTGGTTCGTGGTCATGAACGTCATCTCGCCTCGGGTCATGCAGAACGCCGTCGGCATCCATCCGATCGTGGTACTTGGCTCGGTGCTGATCGGGTCCAAGGTCGGCGGCATCGCCGGCGCGATCTTCGGCATTCCGATCGCGGCGGTCGTCTCGGCCTTCTTCTTCCAGTACCTCGGCCGGACGCGGCCGGCCGGCACCGTCACCACTCGCGCGGCCCGACGCCTGGCGGCCCGCGAGGGTCATGCCGTCCGCGTTCCCCGCGAGCCGGCCGGCGGCGTGGACCCGGACCTGGATGACGGCGGTGGGCCGCCCGCCAAGCGGCGAGCCCCAGGAGCTACCAGGTGAGCTGCGGGGGTGACCATCCGGTGACCGGCGGGTGACCGACGATCGCCGCCAGCGCGAGCCGGAGATGACCCGGGAGCGGACGCGGGCGGAGCGTCGCGACGTGGACCTCGAGCGCGGCGAGCCGCTCGCCGGCGGGGCCGCCCGGGGCGGTCCACGCGCCCTGCGGAGGGCGGCGAAGCCGCTCCGCGACTGGTCGAGCCGGCCGCGCATCCTCATCACCAACGATGACGGCGTGGAGTCTCGCGGCCTGCTGACCCTTCGCCAGGCGCTCGAGCCCCTGGGCGAGACGACCGTCGTGGCTCCCGACACGAACCAGAGCGCAGTCGGCCACCAGAAGACGCTCATGCGTCCGCTTCGCGTGCGCGAGCGGACCCTCATCGACGGCTCCACCGCCTACTCCGTGGACGGGTCGCCCACCGACGCGGTCAGCCTGGCCTTCCTGGGCTATTTCGGCCACGGCTTCGACCTCGTCGCGTCGGGGATCAACTACGGCGCGAACCTTGGCGACGACATCACCTATTCAGGGACGGTGAGCGCGGCCATGGAGGCCGTGATCAACGGCTGCCCGGCCTTTGCGATCAGCCAGGAGTATTACGAACACCCCGACTTCAGCCTCGCGGCCATCGCCGCGGACATCGTCGCGCGCAACGTCCTCGAGCACGGCCTGTCGCCGGGCCAGCTCATCAACGTGAACGTTCCCGCGGTTTCGCTCGCGGAATGCGACGGCATGGAGGTCACCCGCCTCGGCAAGCGCGTGTATCAGGACCAGCTCATCCGCCGGGTCGACCCGCGCGGCATCCCGTACTTCTGGATCGGCGGTCCTCCGCCTTCCGGCCTTGCCGAGCCGGGCACGGACTTCCACGCTGTCGTCAACCGACGGATCGCGGTCACGCCCATCCAACTCGACCTGACGGCCCGGCGGCTCCTCAAGCGGATGCGAGCGTGGCGGTGGGAGCTGCCTGAGCCGGGCGAAGCAGCCCCGGTCTCGGTTCGCGCGGCCGGGGAGGTCGTGCCGCCCGAAGAACCCACGACGCCGCGCGAGGCCGCCTCGGTCGGGGTCCGTGCGGCGGGGGCGGTCGAGCCGCCGCCCGAAGAACCGGCGACGCCGCGCGAGGCTGCCGGCAGCTGAAGGAGGCCAAGCCGTGAATCCCACGATCGCCCTCTCGGCCGAGACCCGCTCCACCGCCGGCATCCTTCTGCTGGCCATCGTCTTCGTCGAATACGGCGGCCTGTTCGTGCTGGGGATCGTCCGCGGCCGGCAGAAGATGACGCCCTTCCAGCTCGCATTCGCCCGGGCCGGCCACGCTCATGCGGCCGCGCTCGTGATCCTCTCCCTGGTCTGCGCGATCATCGCCGATGCCGTCAGCCTGAGCGGCATGCAGTCGTTCCTGGCTCGGACCGCGATCCCGCTGGCCGCGATCCTCATGCCGGCAGGATTCTTCCTCTCGTCGGCCGGCGCCGGCCGTACCGAGCCCAGCCGGCTCATCTACCTGCTGTACGCGGGCGCGCTGTCCCTCGCCCTCGGCGTGGTCTCGCTGGGGATTGCCCTGCTCACGTCCGGCTGACGGGCGGCGCCCAACCGTCGGCTTGGCGACAACGCGCGCTCCGAATCGTCGGCGATGGGCGTGGCCAGGCGCGGGCGAGACGGACAGGCTCCATCCTCCGGCCATGAACCAGGCCGCGATCCCACCGGCGCGCGCGCTCACGCTCCTGGCCGAGGAGGCCGTGCTGTGGCTGAGCACGATCCGTAACGATGGCCACCCCCATCTCGTGCCCACCTGGTTCGTGTGGGACGGGCGGACCATCGTCTCATTGAGCAAGCCCCAGGCGGTCAAGGTCCGCTGCATCGCCGCCGACCCGCGGGTGATGGTCGCCCTGGGATCTCCCCTCGACGACTTCGACGTGCAGCTCATCGAATGCCGCGCCCGGCTGGCCGAGCGCCCCACCGATCTCGGACTGGCCGGCAGGGTCGCCGCGAAATACGCGACCTGGCTGGCCGCGGCCGGGTTGACCATCGACGAATTCGCGGCCACGTACGCCCAACCGATCGAGATCTCGCCGGTTCGCTTCCTCGGCTGGCAAGGCCGGACCAGAGAAGCGGCCCGCGCTGGGGCGATCGCGAGGCTCAGCGCCGCCGCTTGCGATCGGCCAGGATCTCGCGAGCGGCATTCGCGCCCGGCGCGCCCGTCACTCCACCGCCGGGATGCGCGCCAGACGCTGCGAGGTACAGCCCCTCGATGGGCATCCGGTAGCGGGCGTGGCCCAGCAGCGGCCGCCACAGGAAGAACTGGTCCAGGCCCGGCTCGGCGTGCAGCGGATGGCCACCGCTCAACCCCCAGTCCCGCTCGAGGTCGAGAGGCGTGACGACCTGGCGCGCGATCACCTGCCGGCCGAGCCCCGGCGCATAGCTCTCCAGCTCACGGACGACGAGATCGCCCAGCTCGTCGCGACGCGCGTCCCAGTCGCCATCCCGGAGCGTGTACGGCAGCCACTGGGCGATGACGCTCATGACGTGAGGCGGCCCTCGACGACGGCCGAGCTGGGCGCCGGCGACGAGCGACGGGTCAACCAGCGATGGAATCGTCGCCTCCAGGAACGGGTGCTGGCTCATCCGCCCGTACTTGCTGTCGTCGAAGGCGCGCTCCAGCGCGTCGATGCCGGGGGCCATGACGATCCTGCCGCGGAGCAGGTCCGGGTCGGCCGCCGCGGCGTCGAACCTGGGCAGCCCCGACAGCGCGAGGTTCACCTTGCCGACCGTGCCCGGCGTGCGGATGTTGCCGGCCCGCCAGCGGAGGCTTGGACCGATCGTGACCGGGTCCACCAGGCGAGTGAGCAGACGCTTGGGATCGATCGCGGCGACGACCAGCGCCGACGGGATCTCCTTCCCGCTGGCCAGGACCACGCCCGTCACGCGGCCGTCGCGGTCGCCGACGGCGACCACCTCGGCCTCGGTTCGGACCTCGCCACCGGTCGCCCGGACGGCGGACACGAGGGCGTCGGTGACGGCCCCGGGTCCGCCTCGGGCAAATACGGTCTGGCCGGCCGCCCCGCCGTCATTGCCGGACGAGTCAGCCAGCAGGACGCCGGCAGTTCCGGCCGACCAGGGCCCCATGGCGGTCAGCTGGACGCCGCGGGCCGCGACCGCCGCGCGCAGGCCATCGTCGTCGAACACCTCGCCGACGAAGTCGGCGACGGCCATCGGCAGGACCCGCAACAAGGTTCGGGCATCGTTGCGGCCGAGCCCACGGAACGTCCGGCCGAGCCGCAGGCCGGTGAGGGCATCCGATAGCGACGGGGAGGCGATGTCCGGCGGCGTCGTCGCCGCGAGGTCCGCCAGGAACCCGCCGAGCGAACGGACGAGGCGATCGAAGCTCGGATAGCGATCGGCGTCATGCGCCGAGCGGCCACGCAGTCCCTCGGCCGTCCGGGCGACGTCCGCCCACAGGGTGATGGCCGAGCCATGGAGGGAGGGCGCGATCGCCCGGACCTCCGACGCCACCAGCGACAGGCCATGGCGGCCCAGGCCCAACTCGCGGACGACCGACGGGCGCAGCCGGCCGACCGTGTGGGCGAGGGTGGGCACGCGGAACCCCGGGGTGACCTCGGACGTGTCCAGGGCGCCGCCCGCCCGAGCCCGACGCTCGAGAACGAGCACCCGCCGACCGGCCCTGCCCAGGTAGGCGGCGGTCACCAGCCCGTTGTGGCCGCCGCCGATGACGACCGCGTCCCAGTCGCCCGCCGGCCGGCCGTCGCGCGAGGCTGCGGCCATGCTCAGGCGACCTTCCGGCGCCGCGAGCGCAGCACCTCCATGGCGGCGAGCCGACCGTTCGCGCCCATGATCCCGCCGCCAGGGTGGGTCGCCGAGCCGCAGAGCCAGAGATCGCGGACGGGGCTGCGGAACCGCGCCTGGCCGGGCACCGGCCGGTTGAAGAACAGCTGTTCCAGGGACAGCTCGCCCTGGAAGATGTTGCCTTCGCTGAGCCCGAAGCGGCGCTCGATGTCGAGGGGCGTCAGGACCTGGCGATGGAGGATGATGTCCCGGATGTTCGGCGCGGCCTCGGCGATCCGGTCGATGACGGCGTCGCCGAACGCCTCCCGGTTGTCGTCCCACGATCCCAGCCCGGGTTCCAGGTGGTACGGCGCGTACTGCACGAAGCAGCTGATGACGTGCTTGCCTGGCGGCGCCATGGCCGGGTCGACCAGGGTCGGGATGATCATGTCGATGTACGGACGGCCGCTCCAGCGGCCGTACTTCGCGTCATCGTAGGCCCGCTCCATGTCGTCGACCGAGGCGCTGAAGCTGATGGCTCCGCGCAGGTGCTCTCCGTCGCCGGGCAGGCTCGTGAAGTCGGGCAGCCCGTCGACCGCCAGGTTCACCTTCCCGGACGAGCCGCGGAACTTGATCCGGCGGACCTCCTCCTCCAGCTCCGGCTCGATCGTGCCCGGCTCCAGCAGCCCCAGATACGTCTGCCGCGCGTCGACCGACGAGAGCACCGACCCGGCCAGGATCTCCTCGCCGGACTCGAGCGCAACACCAGTTGCCCGACCGTGCCTGACGAGGATCCGCGCAACCGGCGCCTCGGTCCGGATCTCCGCGCCGTGCGCCCGGGCAGCGCTCGCGATCGACTCCGACACCCCGCCCGTCCCGTTCTTGGGAATGCCCCAGGCGCGGAAGGCGCCGTCGATCTCACCCATGTAGTGGTGGAGCAGGACATACGCCGTGCCCGGGCTGCGGATGCCCTGGAACGTTCCGATGATGCCCGACGCGGCCATCGTGGCGATCAGTGGATCCGTCGTGAACCACTGGCTCAGGAAATCGGCCGCGCTCATCGTCATGAGCTGCACGAAGACCGCCTGGCGCTGCTCGGGCAGGCGCAGGAACGTCCGCAGCAGTCCGGCGAGCGGGCCGAACTGGCGGGGATCGCGCCCGGTCGGGTCGGGCGGCACGATGGACAGGATCGGCTTGATGAAGCGGGCCATCTCCACCATGAGCTGGCCGTATTCCTCATAGGCCTCCGCGTCGACCGGGCTCCAGCGGCGTAGCTCGCGCATCGTCCGGCCGTGGTCGTTGACTCGCCACAGGTAGTCGCCGGCGAGCGGCGTGAACGTGCCGTCGAGGGGCAGGATCTCCAGGCCGTGCCTGGGCAGCTCCAACTCCCGGATGATCTCCGGTCGGAGCAGGCTGACCACGTACGACGCAACCGAGTACCGGAAGCCCGGAAAGACCTCCTCGGTGACCGCGGCGCCGCCCAGGACGTGGCGGCGCTCCAGGACGAGGGTCCGCAGCCCCGCCCGGGCCAGGTAGGCCGCGCTGACCAGCCCGTTGTGACCGCCGCCCACGATCACCGCGTCATAGCGCCCGGACACGTGCCTCCTCTCCCCTGTCGCTGCGGCCACCGGCGAGCCGGCGGATCGTGGCCGGGCCGCGGTATCCAGCCTGCATGCCGTTCATCCGGCAGTCTATCGAACCGGGCGGCTCGGCCGGACGCCGCCCGGAGAGCGTCAGCCGGGCTTAAGCCAGCCGGCCAGACGAATGATCTCGGCGGCCGTGTCCCGGATGAATGCGCCGTCGGTCGGAATCACGCGGACGTCGCGGCGCCGCTCACGAGCGAGCTTGCGCAGCTGGCGTCGTGTCCTTTCGAGCTGACCGTCGAGATCCGAGCCGATCTCGCGCCGTCCGATCCGTTCGGCCAGCGTCGCGTACGAGGCGGCAAGACGGACCAGCGTGAAGCGGGCGTCCGGGATCGCCCGAACCAGCCAGGCCAGCTCGGAAGGCTCGTGCACCCAGACGCCCACTACGATGAGCCGGGACGCACCGTACTCGCGAAAGACTTGCCACACCGCGGTCAGACTGCGCTCGGTCACCTGGTACAGATCGTCGGGAACCGGGTAGATGCGGTCGAGCTCGTCGGTATCGATCAGCGCGTGCGGGACGCCGGCGGCCTGGAGCTGCACGGACATCTCGAACGCCGTCGACGACTTGCCCACGCCGGCCGCACCGGAGATGAGCACGACCTCGGTGGCCGCCTGCGCGAAGGCCGGACGATGTTCCATGACTTCCAGAATAGGTCCGCCGAATCACGCATACTCGGCCCCGACCCGCACCAGAGGAGCAGCATTCGCGTGAGCGTCGGAACCCCGTTCCATGCCCGAACCGAGCCTCTCAACCGCAAGAAGCAGTGGCGGGAGTGGTCGGGCTTCTTCGCCTCGAGTGTCTACGCGGACCAGCACGACATCGAGTACAACGCGATCCGCGAGGCGGCCGCCCTCATCGACGTGAGCCCGCTCTACAAGTACGTCGTGGGCGGTCCCGATGCCCGCCGTCTCGTCGATCGGGTCATCACCCGAGAT
>DASPWU010000020.1:0-43464 GCA_035637675.1 Candidatus Limnocylindria bacterium
ATGGTCCGCTACCACCTTGGTCTGGATGGGAGCGGCGCCCCTGCCGGCAAGCGGATCCGGCCGTTGCTGGGCCTCCTCGCCTACGCCTCGATCGCCGGCGACTACGAGCGTGCGCTGCCGGGGGCCGCGGCCGTGGAGCTGGGTCACAACTTCAGCCTGGTCCACGACGACATCGAGGACGGCGACCGGGAGCGGCGGCACCGGCCCACCGTCTGGGCGCTTCATGGCATCCCCCAGGCCATCAACGCCGGCGACACCCTGTTCACGCTCAGCCGGATCGCCCTCCATCGCCTGACCGACCTCGGCTTCCCGGACGCCAAGGTCCTGCGCCTGGTTCGCCTGTACGACGAGACCTGCCTGCGGCTGTGCGAGGGTCAGTACATCGACATCTGGACGAGCGAGCACGACGACGTCATGTCGGTGGACCTCTACTTCGACATGATCGGCCGCAAGACCGCCGCGCTCATCGCAGGCGCGATCGAAGCCGGTGCCCTGCTTGCCACTGACGACGACATGGTGATCTCGCGCTATCGCGCATTCGGTTGGGCGCTCGGCCTCGCGTTCCAGCTGAACGACGACCTGCTCGGCATCTGGGGCGAGGAGCGGGCGACCGGCAAGGAGCCGTCCGACCTGGCTCGCCACAAGAAGACGCTGCCGGTCATCTACGCCTTCGAGCACGCCGGGCGCGAGGATCGGACCAGGCTCGCCGCCCTGTACGCGACCGAGGCGCCGGGTCCGGCCGACGTCGCCGAGGCGGTCGAGATCCTCGAGCGCGTCGGGGCGCGGGAATACACGCGCGACGCCGCGCAGCGCTATCGCGACGACGCGCTGGCCGAGCTTTCGGCGGCAGGCGTCATGGACGGTCCTGCCCGGGAACGGCTCGAGCGCCTCATCGCGTCCGTCATCACCGCGTAGAGCCCCTAGCGGTCGGCCTCGTCGTTGGCCACGTCGGCGGCCACCGGCTGGCGGACCACGAGGACCTTGCCAACCCGCCGCCCGTCCGTCGACTCCACCGTCAGGATGAGGCCGTCGACCGAGACCTGGTCGCCGGGCTTCGGCACGCCGCCGATCCGGTGGAAGACGAGGCCGCCGACGGTGTCGTACTCGTCCTCGTCTTCGAGCGCGAGCTCGGTCTCGAACAGCTCGCCGAGCTCGTCCACCGAAGCGCGGCCGTCGATCCTGGCCTTGTCATCGGACAGTCGGACGACCATCGGCTCCTCCTCGTCGTACTCGTCCTGGATCTCGCCGACGATCTCCTCCAGGAGATCCTCGATCGTGACCAGGCCGGCCGTCCCGCCGTATTCGTCGAGGACGATCGCGATGTGGACCTTCCGCCGCTGGAACTCGTGGAGCAGGTCGTCGATCGTGATGCTCTCGGGCACGAACACCGGCGTTCGCAGCAGCGAACGAAGGGCGGGCCGCGGCCCGGAGCCGTCCTTGAGGAATGGCAGGAGGTCCTTCGCGTAGAGGATGCCGATCACCTCATCGATCGATCCCTCGTAGACCGGCACCCGCGAGTGGCCGTCCTCCATCACCTCGTCGATCGCCTCCTCGAACGAAGCCGACGCGGGGAGCCCGGAGATCGCCGTGCGCGGAACCATGACCTCGTGGACGCGCCGCTCGCCCAGCTCGATGACCGCGTGGATCATCTGCTCCTCTTCGGCCTCCAGGATGCCCTGCTCCCCGCCTCGCTCGACGATGAGCCGGAGCTCCTGGGCGCTGATCTGCGCCTCGGCGGTGACATCTGCCCCGAACGCACGGGTCACCGTCCTGGTGATGGCCGTCAGAACGGCGACGATCGGGCCGAGCAGCCGGCCCAGGACATCCACCGGGCGTGAAAGAACGAGGGCGAACCGTTCCGGATGGGCCAACGCCAGGGTCTTCGGCACGAGCTCGCCGAAGACGATCGTGAACAGCGCCAGGATGGCGGTGACGATGACGAGGGCGATGCCCCCCGCGGAATCGTGCAGCCAGTCCACCCGCTCGAGAAGGCTCTTGAGCCCCGTCACCAGGCTCACCGCCGCGTAGGCAGAGGCGAAGAAGCCGAGGAACGTCAGGCCGAGCTGGACGACGGCCAGGAAGCGGCCCGGGTCGTCGAGCAGGCGCCGAACCCGGCGCGCCGCCGGGCTGCCCTCGTCGACGAGCTGGTCCACACGGCTCCGCCGAACGGAAACCAGGGAGATTTCCGCCGCGACGAAGAAGCCCTCCAGGATCGTCAACAGGACGATGACCAGTAGCTCGGTGACGGGCAGGTTCACGGGTCCTGCCCTGAATCGCGCGCTTCGCGGTCGGAAGAGGGTGCCGCGACGACCGCCCGCTCGATGGCGGGTGGAGGCTCGGCCGCCTCGGCGTCGGCAGCCTGCTCGGACGCTGGACCCTGGCCGGTAGGCGGAGGTTGGCCGCCGCCGGGCGCCGATCCCTCGGAGCTGGCCGGGCGCGGCTCGCGCATCCGGGCGGGCATGCCAACCGCGAGCTTGCCGGGCGGCACGTCACGCGTCACCACGGCCCCGGCGCCAGTCTTGGCCCCGTCGCCGATCGAGATGGGCGCGACGATCATCGTGTCGACTCCGAGGAAGACCCCCTCGCCGATCGTCGTCCGGTGCTTGGTCCGCCCGTCGTAATTCGCGGTGATCGTGCCGGCCCCGATGTTCGTGCGATCGCCCACGTCGGCGTCGCCGATGTAGCTCATGTGATGCTGCTGGACGCCGACGCCGATCCGGCTGTTCTTGACCTCGGCAAAGTTGCCGAGCCTGGCGCCACGACCGATCGACGAGCCCGGCCGGAGGTGACTGAACGGACCCACCTCGGCGTCGTCCCCGATCTCGGATTGCTCGACGACGCTCGCCCAGACTCGACAGCCGCGGCCGATGACGGAGTCGAAGACCTGGCTGGCGGCCCCGATGACCGTACCTTCGCCGATCCGCGTCCGGCCACGCAGGACGACGTTGGGCTCGAGGACGACGTCGGACGCGATCTGGACTTCGGCGTCGATCCAGGTGGTTGCCGGGTCGGCCATCGTCACGCCGGCGACCATCAGGCGGCGATTGAGGGCCAGCTGCATGTTCCGCTGGGCGTCGGCCAGCTCGGCCCGGTCGTTGATGCCCAGGAGGGTCCCATCGTCCTCGACGAGGAGGTCGGCCACGCCGCCGTCGCCGCGCGCCCGATCGACGAGGTGGGTCAGGTAGATCTCGCCGGTCGCCCGGGACGGCTCGATGCCGCCGATCTGGCTCCGGAGCCAGGCGGCGTCGAACGCGTACAGCCCGGTGTTGATCTCGTCGATCTCGAGCTCGGCCGGCGTCGCGTCCCTGGCCTCGACGATCGCGCGGACCGAGGCGTCATCTGCCCGAACGACCCGCCCCAGATTGCCCGGCGTTGCCGTCTCGACGACGACGAGCGCCATCGGCGCCCGAGCCGCGCGCCGTTCGGCGAGCAGGCGGAGAAGGAGCTCCGGCTGGACCTGGGGCACGTCGCCGCTGATGACGAGGACCTCGGCCGCGTCGGCGGGAATGACCTCCAGCGCGGCACGGACCGCATCCCCGGTGCCGATCGGGTCCGCCTGCAGCGCGAAGTCGACCTCGCCTGCGAAGGCGTCCCGGATGGCGGCCGTGGCCGGCGACGTCACGACGATCGGCCGCCGGTCGGGCGTCGCCGCCCGGGCCGCATCGACCACGTAGGCCAGCATCGGCCGGCCGAGGATGGGGTGCAGGAGCTTGGGCGTCCCGGACCGCATCCGCGTGCCGAGCCCGGCCGCGAGGATGACCGCGACGGCCGAATCACCGGCGCCGCTCACGAACGAGAACGCCGGGCGGCGGGACGCGCGTGCGAGTTGCTGCACCCGGCGCGATCGTCGTCCGGCGAACGAGGGGCGGATATCATTTAAGGGCGGCATCGTAGGGTCGGCCCGTCGCGAGTGTCAAACGACGGAGGGGCCCGGCGATCGGCGCGGACAGCGGTCTGCGTCGTCGGCACTCACCGTCGCGCAGGAGTGGCCGGCAAGACGGCGATCGCCTCGATCTCGACCAGCCCGCCCTTGGGCAGCGCCCCGACGGCGAAGGTCGAGCGCGCCGGGGGCGGATCGGGCATGTGCCGGGCGTAGACGGCGTTGACCGGGCCGAAGTCACCGATGTCGGCGAGGAAGACCGTCGTCTTGACGACGTCGCTCCAGCTGCCGCCGGCAGCGGCCAGCACGGCGCCGAGATTGCGCAGCGCCTGCTCCGCCTGGGCCTCGCAGCCCTCGACGAGGTCGCCGCTGGCGGGATCGAGACCGATCTGCCCCGAGCAGAACACGAGGCGCGATGCGGGCGCGCCGGTCGAGGCGTCGCCGGCGATGTCCTGCACGATCCCCTGGCTGTACGGTCCGATTGCCACCGGCGCGTCGGCAGTGACGATGGCGTCCCTGGTCATGGCTCCTCCGTGGGTCGGGCCGGCTGCGCGGCGGGGGGCGCGGCGGCGGGGGGCGCTGCGGCGGCCGGCGCGGCGGCGATGGTGGTGGCCAGGATCGACGGGAGCCCGTCGCCGGGGATCGTCAGCCGTCCGTCGGAGAGTGCCGCCCGAACGTCCGCGGCGGCCTCGCCGGCCGCCTCGCCGGACGGATAGAGTGCCCAGAGCGTGGGGCCCGATCCGGATTGGCCGATCGGCCTGCCTAGCAACCTCAGGAGCGATCGGCGCATGGCCGTCAGGGCCGGCATGACGGTCGAGGCGGCCACCACGAGATCGTTGGCGGAGGCTAGGACTGCGGCCCGATCGAGGAGACGTGCGGTCGACAGTCCCGCCGCCAGCTCCGCGGCAAGGTGACTGGACGAGGCCCGGGTGGCGGCGGGGTCGGCGGGCCGGGAGCCGGCATCGAACGCCGCGAAGACGGTCGCAGTCAGCAGCGGCACCGACGGCGTGACGAGGAGGACGCCGGGGGGCTCGCCGAGGAGAGCTCGGAGCGGCGTGACGCGCTCGCCCCGACCCTCGACGAGCGCCGCGCCACCGGACAGGAAGAACGGAACATCCGAGCCGAGGCGCGCGGCGACGGCCGCCCTGGTCGACGGATCGAGCTCGGCGCCCCAGGCCTCGAGCGCGCCATCGATCGCCGCGGCCGCGTCGCTGCTGCCGCCGGCCAGCCCGGCTGCGACCGGGATCCGCTTCTCCAGGCGCGCCGCGAGGGCCGGGGCCGCGCGGGCGGCCGGCCCAACCGGGCCGCTCGAGCCGCTGCCCCAGCCCGGCCCCACCGCCGCGCGGGTCTCGGCGATGGCCCGGAGGACGAGATTGGCCGCCGCCGGGCCCGAGTCGTGGCCATCGCTGTGCAGCGTGTCGGCGTCGCCCGGCGATGGGGCGAGCGTCAGCACGTCGGCCAGGCCGAGCGGAACCATGACCGAGTGGAGGTCGTGCCAGCCGTCCGGCCGTCTTCCGAGCACGGCCAGGCTGAGGTTGAGCTTGGCCGGAGCCAGCCGGACGACCGGCGTCAATCGCCGGGCCGGATCCACCGTCATCACGGGCCGGCACCCCGCTCGCCGGCAGATCCCGCATCGCCTGCAGATCCCTGGCCGCCGTCGGCACCAGGCTCCCGGGTCGGGACCTGAGTCCGCCGACGCGTCGAGCGTCCGCGCCGGTCGGGACTGACGGCCCCGAGCGCCTTCCGAAGCGCAAGCCAGTCCGCGACCGAGAGCGTCTGCGGACGGCGATCGGGGGCGATCCCGGCGGCCGCGAGCGCCGCATCGACGCGGTCGGCCCCCACCGACAGCTGCCGGACGAGGACGTTATGGACCATCTTGCGCCGCTCCCGGAAGGCGGCCTGCACGAGCCGCCACAGCTCGTCCTCGTCCGCGGCGGGCAGAACCTCCTCATCGGGGACGCGGGGCACGAGCACGATGACCGCGGACTCCACCGCCGGCGCCGGCTCGAACGCTTCCGGCGCCACCCGGAACGCGATCCGCACCCGGGCACGGTACTGAACGAACACGGACAGGTAGCTCATCGCCCCGGGCGGCGCCGCGATCCGCTCGGCGACCTCACGCTGGACCATGAGCACCGCCCGCTCGGGCGGCGATGCGCCGCCGAGCAGGGCGTGGAGGATCGGGCTCGTGATGTGGTAGGGCAGGTTGGCCACGACGTCGTAGGGGCGGGCCAGCAGTGCGGTCAGGTCCTGGTCGAGCGCGTCCCCCTCGATGAGCCGGAGGCTGCCGGCCGGTGGATCGCCCGGATCGCGATCGCTTCCGAGCGCCACGGCGTCCGCGAATTGCGCTCGCAGCCGGATGGCCAACCCGCGATCGAGCTCGACGGCCGTCACCGCCGCCCCGGCCGCCAGCAGGCCGCCGGTCAGGATTCCCAGGCCGGGCCCGATCTCCAGGACCCGCCGGCCGGGCGTCGGCGCGGCCTCGGCCAGGATCGCTTCGAGCACGTCCACGTCGGCCAGGAAGTTCTGAGACAGTCCGTGCCGTGGCCGCAGGCCCGCCTCGCGCAGCGTCCGGCGAACCGCCGCCGGATCGAGGCGCGGCGGAGCGGTCATCGGCGAGACGCCGCCACTGCGGCGTCACGGCGGGCAAGCGGCAACGATGGGCGGGCATCGAGGTCGAGTCCGGCCCGCTCGCCGGCCGCCAGCCGTCGGGCACCGGCCGCGCCGATCATTGCGCCGTTGTCCGTGCAGAGGCCGGGCCGTGGGACGACGAGCGGCAGCCCGCGGGCCTCGGCCTCGCCCGCAAGGCGCTCGCGCAGGGCGACGTTGGCGGCGACGCCGCCGCCGAGCACGATCGACCGCGCCCGGCACGCCTCGGCGGCCCGGATCGTCTTGGTGACGAGGACGTCGACGACCGCATCCTGGAAGCCGCGGGCGAGCCCAGCCACCGTCGCCTCGGCGAGCCGGGCGTCGGGATCGTCCGGGGAGAGCCCCTCGTCGGCACGGGCCCGTTCGACGATCCGGCGGGCCGCGGTCTTGAGGCCGCTGAAGCTGAAGTCGAACGAGTCGCCCAGCCAGGCCCTGGGAAACGTGACGTCACTGCCGGCCGCTGCGGACGCCGCCCGCTGGATCGCCGGTCCGCCGGGGTAGCCCAGCCCGAGCAACCGGCCGACCTTGTCGAAGGCCTCGCCTGCCGCATCGTCCAGGGTGGTGCCGAGCAGGCGATAGGAAAGGTGATCGGTCATCTCGACGAGGAACGTGTGGCCGCCGCTGACGACCAGCGCCACGAGCGGGAAGACCGCCTCCCCGGGGTCGGTCCCCGGATCGGCCAGCCAGGCCGCGTAGACGTGTCCCTCGAGGTGGTTGACGGCCACCAGCGGCTTGTCGTGGACCCAGGCCAGGCTCTTGGCGAAATTGATCCCGACCAGCAGCGAGCCGGCCAGCCCGGGCCCGTAGGTCACCGCGATCGCCGCCACGTCGTCCCAGCTGGCGCCGGCGTCCTGCCACGCCGAATCGAGCACCGGCACGATCCACCGCAGGTGGGCGCGCGCCGCGAGCTCGGGCACGATCCCGCCCGAGGCGGCGTGCAGCGCAACCTGGCTGGCGACGACGTTGGCGTGGATGCGTCGGCCGTGCTCGACGAGGGCGATGCCCGTTTCGTCGCAGCTCGTCTCGATCGCCAGCACCAGTGGCGGCCCGGAAATTGGCCCGGTAACAAGTCCCGTCACAGGTCCGGTCTCAGGTCCGGTCACTGGGTCTCGCCCCCGTCAGCCCCGGGGCTCCCGGTGGCCGCGGGCCAGCCGGCGGGTGCTTCGGGCGACGGCGCCACCTCGAGCGCATCCCGGAGCCGAGCCAGGCGCTGCCGCATCCGCTCGCCGCCCAGCGCCTCGGTGGTCATGACCAGGGCGTCCTCGTTGTCGTCGCTGTAGTAGTGCGGCCGGATGCCGACCGGTCGGAACCCGTACTTTTCGTAGAGACGGCGGGCGGCCAGGTTGGACAGGCGGACCTCCAGGGTGGCCTCGCGGGCGCCGCGCTCGATCGCCAGGTCCATGGTCGCCAGCAGGAGCGCTTCACCCACGTGGCGACGCCGCCAGACCGGATCCACGGCGAACGTCGTGACGTGCGCCTCGTCGACCATCAGCCAGATCCCGGCATAGGCGATGACCCGGCCGTCCGCGCGGACGACCAGATAGTGGGCCAGCCGGTTCGTCTCGAGCTCCGTCCGGTAGGCATGGGACGGCCATGGCGTCCTGAAGCTGCGTCGCTCGATCTCGTGCACGTCCGGCAGGTCCGCCAGGCGCATCGCCTCGATCACCAGCCTCACCGGCGGTCGCGCGACCATGTCACCTCTCCCGCCTCGCGGCGCACGCCTCGGGGCAACGTCACGTACTCCGGTACGAGCCGGGCCAGATCGTCGCCGCCGCCCGCCTCCAGTCGGGCCGCTCCGAGACGCAGCAACGCCGGCCCCAGGCCCGCCAGCGCTCGTTCACCCCGGGCGTCGGCCTCGGCCGGAGCGCGGCCCTCGAGATCCACCGCGACCAGTGTGGTCCCCGGCGGCAGGTCGGGTTCGGTGCCCGCCGGCAGGAGTCGCGCGACGCCATCGTGCACGAGCACCCGATCCTGCGGGCCTGCCGGCAGCATGAGCGCCATCCGGTCCGGCTCGCCGGAGCCACCCTCGTCCGGAGAGCCGCTGCTGACCAGCGCGGCCGCGGCAAGCAATGCCGCGCCCGTCGCCACTCCGACGACCGGGATGCCGAGCCCGTGGGCCAGGCCCTTCGCCGTGGCGAGGCCCACCCGCAGGCCGGTGAACGTTCCCGGGCCGGTGCCGACCACGATGCCGGCCAGGTCCGAGCGATCGACGTGGCGATCGCCGAGCAGGCGATCGAGGGCCCGCAGGAGCGTCTCGCCGTGACGCTGCCCGGCCACCCACGAGGTCTGCCCCGGCGGTGGGCCCGCCCGATCACCGCCTGCGGTTCCCAGGGCGATGACGACCCGGCTCGTGGCCGTGTCGAACGCGAGCAGCGCCGGGTCGCGTCCACCGTTCCGGATGGTCATCGGGCCATCGCCGCGAGGCGCTCGTGCCGGGCATCGGTCGGTCGCAGCTCCAGCCGTCGCGGGTCGTCACCGGTTCCGTCGATGCGGACGTCGAGCCGGGAAGCTGGCAGTCGCTCGCCGAGCCGCTCGGCCCATTCGATGACGGTGACGCCGGCTGCCTGGCGGTCGTCGACCAGCCCACCGGCCAGCGCGTCGGCGGCATCTGCCAGGCGGTACAGATCGATGTGAAAGAGCTGCAGCCGGCCCTCGTACTCGGCCATGAGCACGAAGCTGGGCGAGCTGACCGTGTCGGTCACGCCGAGCCCGGCGGCGATCCCCTTGGCGAGCTGCGTCTTGCCCGCTCCGAGCTCACCGAACAGGCACACGACGTCGCCCGGCTCGGCCGCACGGCCGAGGATCGCGCCCACGGCGCGGGTCGCCTCGACGTCCCGCGCGATCAGCGTGACGGGCTCGGCATCGGGCCGGACAGAGGATGCCGACATCGCGCTTTCGAGCGCCCTCAGATGAAGCGCTCGAGGTCGGCCAGGGGAACGGCGACCCGGCCGCCCTCCTCGAGCTCGACGAACCCCGCTTCGAGATGCGTCCCCGCCCGGAAGCGACGCAGGCCGGCCAGGCCGGACCAGCGGCCCTCGCGTCCGGCCAACGGCCCGTGGACGATCCGGATGAAGCCGACGGCAACGGCCGGCGGGTCGGGCGCGTCGGCGCCGAGGAGCAGGCACGGCGGGTCGGCGACCAGGCCGACCTCACGACCCTGGTTCGCGACCAGCAGCCGCATGACCGGACCGGCGATCGGACGACGGAGGGCACCGTCCAGGACGAGGACCGCGAAGGGCGGCGGCCGGTGCAGGCCGGCCTGCTGACGCCGCTCGGAGGCGGCGAAGTCGCGAAGGTCCTTCTCCGAGAGGCCGCCGACGATGACCCCCCGGATGCCCATCGCCCGCGCTCGGATCAGCGTCTCTGCATCCACCCGCGAACCGACGACGAGGATCGTGCCGGCCCGGCCCACGTCAAGGGCAGACGCCCGCAGCTCGGCGTCCGGACCACCTGCGATCTCGAGCCTGCCGCGTGCCGGGCTGCCGGCGCCGTGAGCGCCAGGCAGCGCCGGGCCGTCGGTCGCCAGGATCATGGCCATGCCCGGTCGAGCCTCGCGGACGATGCCCGTGGCGGGCGCCTCGAGGATCTCGGCCGGGTTGCCGACGGCGATCTGCCAGCCCCCGTCGTGGCGGACGGCCAGCTCTCCGGACGGCCTTCCGTCCGCCTGGGCGTGCCAGTCACCGGAATGGCGGCCGATCGCCGATGGCGCGGCCGGGGCCATCTCGGCCGGGCGGGCGGCACGGCCGATCGACCGGCGTCGGACCGACGGTCCAACCAGCTCCACGTCCCGCATGCGCTCGACCAGCGGGGTGCCCGCCGCGACGACGTCGCCGGGCCGCACGAGGATCCGGTCGCCGATGGCGAGCGAGAGGCGGATGACGGCTGCCTGGACGACGAGCGGACGGGCGGGTACCAGCTCGAGGCCGCTCGCCGGCTCGGGACGGCTGGGACTGCGCAGGGCCCGCGCCGCCCGATCGAGCGCGGTGAGGATGCCGCTCATCGGTCGCCGCCCGCCCACAGGGCGCCCTGCCAGGCCGCCAGCAGCTCGCGGCGATGCTCCAGCCGATCGGGCAGGCGGAGCGGGACGTCGCGCAGGTCGATCAACAGGCCGCCCAGGCCACCGCCGACTTCGACGGCGAACCGGCGGCCGCGCGTACCGAGCACCACGGGGTCACGGAACTCGAACTCCGCCGTCGCGACCTGTCCGGGCGGGAGGTCGACCAGCTGGAGGCCTCCGGGAACCAGGTCGAGCTCGGACGATCCGGCGCCGGCATGGACGACGACCCGGCCGGCACTCCGCCCGGCCCGCAGTCCCTGGGGCGAGACGACGCTGCCGAGCGGCGCCAGGAGGTCGTCCGCGAGATCGCGGAGGAGCAGCCGCCGCTCGCTCTCGACGGGGATCGCGCCAAGCGGACCCATGAGCCGGGCGTGGTCGAAGGCGAACTGGCAGGCACTCGCGCGGCGGAGGACGTCGGCCAGCGCCAGCGCGACGGCCGGTCCGGGTGCCGGCGCGAACGCGCCACCCGTGGCGATCACGAGGTCGGGAGCTGGCACGTCGTCCATGGCCGGGGTCGCGGCGATGAGCCTGGCCAGGGCGGCGCGCGCGGCGGCCAGCCGGAGGGCGGCGCCGTCGCCGTCGGGGTCGCCCCACGGCGCTCGCCGCAGGTCGCCCAGCCGATCGCGCAGCCGGATCCGGTCCAGGGGCACCGTCGACCACGCCAGCACGCCGTCGACGGTGGCGTCGTCGAGCTTCTGCGGGACCAGTCCCCCGCTGGCCGAGATCGCCGAACGCACGACGACGCCGTCGTTCGCGTCGTCTTCGCTCGACGGCCAGGCGGCCACCCGGATTCCCGCATCCAGGCCGACCCCCACGGTCTCCAGCCGGCGGTCCAGGATCGCCGCCAGAGATGCGGTCGTCCGGGCGACGCCGGCCAGCGCATCGTTCGGCCGACCGCCCAGCCTGTGGAGCAGATCCACGAGCGGATCGCCTCGCGCGGGGTCCCCCGGGGCCGGCCCGTAGATCCGGGTCGGCCCATCGCCGCGCGATCTGGCCCGGCCGGCGGTTGCGGCCGCCAGGCGGGCCTCATCGTGAGTCGCGTCCGGCACCAGCAGGGCGAGCGCCCCGGCCAGGACGATCGTGACCTCCGGCCGCCGCTCGCCGATCGCCTCGACGACGGCGGCCAGGGCAGCCAGGCCGCCTCGCTCGCTGCGGCTCGGCGGATCGTCGGTCCCGGCGAGCACGACGTCCGTCGTGCCGGTCAGGCCCGCGCGCAGCAGATCGAGAGTTTCGCTGCGCTCCAGGCTCGCTCCGCTTGGCCGCCAACCCGCGGCGATCGCCGTGGCCTCCAGGCGCCGGCGCGTGGATTCGCTGGCCGCCAGAACCGTCACGGCCGGCGGGGGCGAACTGCGAACGACGAGCCGAGGCCAGGCCGCCGGGCTGCCAAGAGCGGCGGCATCGATCGCCTCGCCGATCGTGGCGTCGGCGGCCAGGACGCTCTCGACCAGCCGGTCCACGATCGCGTCGATCGGCACGCCGGCCGGCAGGGCCAGGCCGCCGAGCAACCGCCAACGGCCACCCAGCCGCCCGATGAGAGCGGCCGAATTGGTGGCCGCGCCCAGCTCGATGGCGAGGAATGCGCGCGGGTCGCTCGTTACCACCCGCCTATGCTACCCGGCGCCGTCCGTTCGATCGGCCGCCTGTTCAGGACGGAGCGAAGGTTGCCGCGCAGGCCGCCCGCAGATGCCGGGCGGCTGCCAGCGACAGGTCCAGAGACGGCCATGCTGGGCTCCTGCCGCCGCCATTGCGCTTGGCGCATCACATTCGGCACCGCTGTGCGCGGCCGCTACCCCAATCTGTCGAGATCGAGCGTGGGCCGTGCACGTTCGTGCCACACGTGATGCGCGGTCTGCAATTCGTCGTCTGATCTGGCGTGCCTATGGCGAGGTCGTGATGGTCACGATTGCCACGACAGCCTCTCCGGGCTCCGTATCTGGAAATTCCTCCGTCGTACGCCAAATGGGGACGACGAGCGCGTACGTCCCGGGAGGAATGTCGGTCATGCCCGGCCAAGCGACGAACAGGCTGGAGTTCGGACCCTCAGAGTTGATCGTGCCGGGGGCGAGTTGATTAGCGTTTGCGTTCACGACGCCGCAGAGCCCACGGACGTGTCCAGTCGTTTCAGGGTCCAGGCATGCCTGCTTCGTCCATGCATTTCCGTCCCATCGAAGGACGGTCGGGTCGAATGGGAAGGAGACGGCGGCACTGGTCCGGTTCGTCAACTCGAGGTTTCGCAGAACGATGCCCCCCTTCGGGAGCCAACGTACGCGAGGCTCAGCACGAAACTCGACTCCTGCCGCCTCACGGAGGTTAATGGCGCGCAGTGCGGCCAGCGCCTGATCGGCCGTCGTCCCGGACGGGATCGGTCCATCGGAGGGCGTCGGAAGCGGCTGGATCGTCGGCAAAGGAGACCCTGACAGGACGAAGCCAGGGCACGCCCCTTCCATCGCCAGGGCCTCGGCCGAACCAAGCGCCGGCTCGATCGAGATGAGGCCCTCCCCCCCGATGCGGACCTTGTCCGCGAGCGATACATCTCGGTCGGCAAGGAGTCCGCCCAGTTGCCCAAGACCGATGGCGGCGCTCGCGAGATACAGGCGCAGCACAGCGTTTGCGCTCGAACCCGGGCCCAGACTGCCGAGTTGGCTCGTCATCACGTCCGCCTGCCGCTCCGCCTGCGACCCGGCGGTGACCATGAGCTCGCCGTTCCCGTTTTTCGCCGCAGTGATCGCCGCGCCGAGATCGTCGAAGGCTCGATGAACGAGTGGGATCACCGCGCACGCGCCGGGGTCCACTGTCACGTCGCCTCTCGACGGAATGCCGGGACCGCTCGATCCAGAGACTATTGGGGTGCCGGAATTGCGGCCGCAGCCGACCACGGCAATGCACGCTGCAAGTGCAACGGAGGCGAGCGCGCCTTCAGGCGTCCCAGGCGGTCTCTTCGTCGAACTCCTCGAGGCGGGCGATGAGCTGCTCGATGCCGTCGTCGTCGGCCAGGATCTCGGAGGCGGTTGGCAGCTCGCCCCCGAACAGGCCGTGCAGGGCCGGATCGAAGAAGAGCATCGCGTTCGCACCGAGCGGCCGGTAGGGCCGGCTGGCCTGCAGGAAATGGACCGCGGGCGCGGTCAGGCCGCGGAGCTGGATCTCGCGGGCGACCTGCTCGACGAGCTCGTCGCGCTGCTCGTCCGTTGGCTCGTCAGACGGGTTCATCGGGATCGCTGGCCCGGGCTGGCGGGATGGCCGGCCGGCTGGCCAGCTGGCCGGCCGACGGGATGGCTCACGGGCTCGGTGGCCGAGACCGCGACCTGGAACGCGTGATACGCGGCAGCGCCGCGCAGCGCGAAGACGACCCGCTCGAGGGTGGGCACGCCGGGGGCCGCCTCCCGGACGGTCGCCACCGTGGTCCGGGCGGCCTCGTCGAGCGGGAAGCCGCCCACGCCGGTCCCCAGGGCCGGGAAGGCGATGCTCGTCGCGCCGATCTCGCGCGCCCGATCGAGCGCGCTCCGGACGGCGGCCGCGATCGCCTCGGCGCTCGTGCGCCGGTTGTTGTCGAGCGACACCGCGTGGATCACCGCCCGGGCGGCCAGGGTGCCGGCCGTCGTGACGATGGCGCCGCCGCGCGGGACGGGTGCCTGGCGAACGGCGTCGAACTCGATGGCGTCACCGCCGCGCCGCTTGAGGGCGCCACCGACCCCGGTCGACATCCAGAGCGCCGTGCTCGCGGCATTCACGATCGCGTCGACCTCGAGGTCGCAGATGTCTCCGTTCCAGAGCTCGATGTTGGGAGCCACGGGTGGACCTCCTCCGTGAGCGTCCTCAGCCCCACGGGTACGGCGGCCGCATGGTACACCCGAGGGAGGCGCCGAGACATTGCGGTCAGGACTTCCCAGGAGATCGTGGTGCGCGACAGCGCCAGTTCGCCAGCCGTGATCGCCTCGGTCCCGTCCGGTCCGACCTGTTCGCCCAGCAGGACGAACTCGTCGTCGATGCCGACCGGGGCGCCGGGCACGTCGGTCACATCGGCCATGACCGCGTCCATGGCGACCGTCCCGACGAGTGGGACGCGCCTGCCCCGGACGAGCGCCTGGGCCCGGTTGGACAGCGCTCGCGGCCAGCCATCGCCGTAGCCGACCGGAAGCGTCGCGATTCGGGATGGGCGGCCGGTCTCGAAGGAGGGGCCGTAGCTCACGCCGTGGCCTGCCGGCAGATCGGCGACCCGCACCGGCCGCGCATGTAGCGACATGACGGGCCGGAGGGCCGCCGCGGCCGGGCGCATCTCCGGCGCCGGCGTCAGGCCCTCGGGCAGCACGCCATAGAGGCCGAGTCCCAGACGGACGCTGTCGTAGGCGGGCGCGCTGGCCGCCAGCAGGCCGCCGGTGGCCGCGAGGTGACCGACAGCCCGCCGCCGACCCTCGACGGTGCCGAGATCGCGGCCGATCGCCTCAAGCGCGCCTGCAAACACCGCGGCCTGGGCCGCCGAGCGGGTGGCATCCGACGGCGCGGCCAGGTGGGACCACAGGCCTACCAGTTCGACGCCCGGCGCCGAGCGAATTGCTGCCGCGACGGCCGCGAGGTCCCGTGGCGCGATGCCGGCCCGGCCGAGCCCGGTCTCCACCTCGGCCTGGACGGCGAGTGGCGGAGGCGGTCGGCCGGTGACGGGGGCCGCGATCGCGCGCAGCGTTCGTTGGAGCAGGACCGGATCGCCGACGCTGACGCCCAGCCCGGCCCTGGCCGCCTCGACCGCCCCGTCGGGCGGTACCGGGTAGACGACGAGAATCGGCAGGGCCAGGCCGGCCGATCGGAGATCCAGACCCTCGTCCAGGGTCGCCACGCACAGCCCATCGACCGCACCGGCGTGCTCCAGCCAGCCGGCCACCGGCCGCGCCCCGTGCCCGTAGGCGTCGGCCTTGACGACCCCTTCCACGCGCACACCGGTCGGCAGGGCCGCGCGGGCCGCCGCCACGTTCGCCGAAAGCCGGTCCAGGTCGATCTCCAGCCAGGCCGTTCGCGGCAGCGCCGGCAGCCCGGCCCTCCGCAGCCGGGCCTCGATCGGCTCGATCAGGATCGCGATCCGTCGCCCCGAGCGGTCGGCCCGGCGACGAAGCCGAACCGACCCTCGCGCCGGCGCCGCTCCGCGATGAGACCAAGGCGGCGGCGGGCGTAGGCCACCTCGAGTGGCAGGTCGGATGCGAGCAGGCCCGCGTCGCCGAGGCGCTCGCTGACGGCCTCGCCGGCCAGGCCATGGAGGTAGACACCCAGTCGGGCGGCGGCGAACGGCTCCAGGCCCTGGCTGAGCAACGAGCCGATGACGCCAGCCAGCACGTCACCGGTCCCGCCGGTCGCCAGGGCCGGATTGCTGAACGGGGCGACGGCCAGGCGATCGCCGGGGGCCGCGACGACGGTTCGGGCGCCCTTGAGGACGACGACCTGACCCCACTCGCCGGCGGCCGCGGCCGCCGCCGCGGAGCGCGCCGCATCGTCGGCGACGAGGTCGCCGTCTCCGGCAGGGTCGTGGCCGCTGCCCGAGCGCAGCCGGCTGAACTCCCCCACATGGGGGGTCAGGACCGCCGGACGGGTGACGGACTCCCACCAGGCGTCGGTGGATGCGAGCGCGCGGAGCGCCTCGGCATCGAGCAGGATCGGCGGTGCGTGGGGTTCTTCCGGCGCCGCCAGGAGGGTCGCGATGAGCTCGCGCGTCGCCAGGCCCGGTCGCAGGCCCGGGCCGACGACGATCGCATCGTGCTCGTGATCGAGGATCCGGCTCAGCGCCTCCTCGGGCTCCAGCTCCTCGACGTCGTCCTCGGGCAGCGCCATCGTCGTGGACTCGACCACCTTTGCGGCGAACAGCGGCTGGAGCGATTCGGGCACGGCCAGGGTCACCAGACCGGCGCCGGCCCGGCCGGCGGCCTCGCAGACGAGGAGCGCGGCGCCCGCGTAGTCGAGCGATCCGGCGATGACCAGGAGCTTGCCGAACAGGCCCTTGTGGCCGCGTTCCGGTCGCTCCGGCAGGAGGGCCGCGGCGGCCTCATCGTCGAGCACCGGTCCGGATGCTGTGGAGGGCCTGTCACCGCCGGCCGGTGACAGGCCGGTCGAGGTGGCCGCCCGGCCGAAGCCGACCGGTCGATCAGCCACGGCCGGCCTCCTCCCCGAGCGACCGGAGGCGCTCCATCCGCTCGAGGATCCGGCGCTCGCGGTCGTCGAGCCTCGACTCGATATCGGGCGGGAAGAGAAATCGCCCGCCGGCGGTCCGGATCCCGAACGCGATGGCGACGGCGAACTCGGCCTCGTGACTGATGGAGACCGCGACCCGGCCCATGCCCAGCTGCGCGGCCCGGGCGGCGGCCCTGCCGTGGAGGCGCACCGCGGGCTGTCCGGTCGGCAGCCGCTCGATCTCGATGTCCCGCCAGCCGATGCCGCGGACGCCCAGGCCCAGGACCTTGCTGACCGCCTCCTTGGCCGCCCAGCGCCCGGCCATGGTCTCCGCCCGGCCACGCACGTGACGCTGCTCGGCGGGGGTCAGGACCCGCCGGACGAAGCGATCGCCGAAGCGCTCCAGCGCGGACCGGATCCGCTCGACGCGGACGATGTCGATGCCGAGCTCGGTCGTCCCGGGCGGCACCAGGCCGGCCGGCACGACCCGATCCGCGAGGGCATCCTCGGGCCCGACCGTCGTCCCGGCAGTCGCCTCCGATGACGGCTCGGCAGACGCCATCGACGCTACTCGACCGTCACCGACTTGGCCAGGTTGCGCGGCTGGTCGACGTCGGTGCCGCGGGCGACCGCCATGTGGTACGCGAACAGCTGGAGCGGGATGACCGCCAGGACCGGGCTCAGGGCCTCGTGCGTGTCGGGGATCCAGCAGACCTCGTCGGCCAACCGGGCGATTTGCTCGTCGCCCTCCGTGGCCACGGCAATCACCCTGGCGTCTCGTGCCCGGCCCTCCATGACGTTGCTGATGAGCTTGTCGTAGACCGTCGAGCGCGTTGCGACCGCGACGAGCGGGCACTCGGCATCCAGGAGGCTGATCGGCCCGTGCTTGAGCTCGCCGGCGGCGTAGCCCTCGGCGTGCACGTAGCTCACCTCCTTGAGCTTGAGGGCCCCCTCCAGGGCCGCCGGGTACGAGTAGCCTCGCCCGACGAACATGAAGCCCCGGGAGTTCACGTACCGGCGCGCCAGTTCGCCGATGCCGGTGGCGGCATCCAGGGCCCGCTGAGCCGCCGCGGGCAGCGCCCGGATCGCGGAGCCCAGCTCGAGCTCCTGCTCGGCGCCCAGGCTGCCCCGTGCCCGGGCGATCGCGGCGGCCACGATGACGAGCGTCGTGACCTGGCAGACGAACGTCTTCGAGGCGGCGACCGCGATCTCCGGTCCGGCCTGCAGGAAGAGCACCGCGTCCGCCTCTCGGGTGATCGCCGAGCCGACGGTGTTCGTGACGGCCACGACGGGGCAGCCCTGCTCGCGGGCATAGCGCGTCGGGGCGATCGTGTCCGCCGTCTCACCCGACTGGGTCACCGCGATGACGAGCACGCGCTCGCCGAGCGGCGGCGGGCTGTAGCGGAACTCCGAGCCCACGGTCGCCCGCGCCGGGAGCCCCGTCCAGTCCTGGATCGCGGCGGCCCCCACGAGGGCCGCGTAGTAGGCGCTGCCGCACGCCACCAGCTCCACGCGATCCACGGCCCGGAGCATCTGGATCACCGGCTCGAGCTCCTGGAGATGGATCCGGCCGTCGCGCGTCACCCGGCCGGCGATCGACTGCCGGAGCGCCTCCGGCTGCTCGTTAATCTCCTTGAGCATGAAGTGCTCGTAACCGCCCTTCTCCGCCGCCTCGGGCGTCCAGTCGACGATCGTCTCCGGGCGCTCACGCAGGTTTCCATCGACATCGGTGACCTCCGCGCCGGTCGGCCGGACGTCGGCCACGTCGCCCTCCTCCAGGAAGACGATCCGCTTGGTATGGGCCAGGACCGCCGCGACGTCGCTGGCGATGAAGCTCTCCTCGCCGTTGAGTCCGACGATCAGCGGGACGTCCTGGCGGGCACCGACCAGCCGGCTGATCTCCGAGCGGTGCATGACGACGAGCGCGTATGCGCCTTCCAGCTGGCGCAGTGCCACCCGCACGGCGTCGGCAAGGTCACCCTGGTAGGCGTCCTCGACCAGGTGGGCGATCACCTCCGTGTCGGTCTCCGAGGTCAAACGGTGGCCGCCGGCCTCGAGCGCATCCCGGAGCTCGCTGAAGTTCTCGATGATCCCGTTGTGAATGACCGTGATCTGGCCCGTGCAATCGACGTGGGGATGCGCGTTCAGGTCGTTCGGCCGGCCGTGCGTCGCCCAGCGGGTATGGGCCAGGCCGAGCGCCGCGTGAGGCGTCCGGTCGGCGATCGCCGTCCGCAGGTTGGCGAGCTTGCCGGCCTTCTTCTCGACGAAGAGGTCGCCGTGCTCGTCGACCAGGGCGATCCCGGCCGAGTCGTAGCCCCGGTACTCGAGGCGCCTGAGACCCTCGATGAGGATGGGTCCGGCCTCCCGGGGACCGGTATAGCCGATGATGCCGCACATGCAGGGCGTATCTCCTGGCGTGCCCGCGGAGGCAGCCGGGGCCGGGCTAGTTTAGACGCTCGCCGGCGAGGGCGGCCAAACCGTCCGCCAGCTCCATCACGAGAGCCTCGTCCTCGCCCTCGACCATGACCCGCAGGGCGGGCTCCGTGCCGGATGGCCGGACGAGGACCCGGCCCGTGGCGCCCAGACGAGCCTGGGCGTCGCGGATGGACCGCTGGAGCGCCGGATCGCCCTCCCACTGGTCGCGGTGCCGGGCCGGGACGGCGCGCTGTTGCTGGGGCAGCAGGGGAATGCGAGCGGCCAGGTCGCGCAGGCTCGCGCTACGACTCGCCATCACCCGGAGCAGCTCGAGCGCGGTGACGATGCCGTCCCCGGAGGTCGTGTGCTCGCGGACGATGACGTGGCCGCTCTTCTCGCCGCCCAGGATCGCCCCCGACACCTGCATCCCCTCCAGGATGTACTTGTCGCCGACCGGCGTGCGGATGACCAGGCCGCCGGCCGCCTCCACGACGGACTGGAGGCCGCCGTTGGACAGCACCGACACGACGAGGCCGCCGTTGGGCAGGGCATGCCGCTCGAGGCGGTCGAGGGCCAGGATGCCCAGGATCTGGTCGCCGTCCACGATGCCGCCCTGCGCGTCGACGGCGATCAACCGGTCGGCGTCGCCGTCCAGGGCGAAGCCCACGTCGGCGCCCCGCGCGACCACGGCCCTGGCCAGCGCGGCCGGGGCCGTCGCGCCGCAGTCGACGTTGATGTTCACGCCGTCCGGCTCGTTGTAGATGACCTCGACCCGGGCACCGGTTGCCGCCAGGATCTCGGGCGCGGCGACGCCGCCGGATCCGTTGGCGCAGTCGAGGACGACGCGCACGCCGGTCGCGATCCCCGACGCCAGCCCCAGCCGCGACTGCCGATACCGATCCAGGAGGCCGTCCGCGCCGAAGACCCTGCCCAGCTCGGCGTTGCCGACGCCGCCCATCTCCTCCGACCGCCAGATCAGCGCTTCCAGCTCGTCCTCGACGTCGTCGTCGAGCTTGAGGCCGCGATGGTCCAGGACCTTGAGGCCGTTGTCCTCCGCCGGATTGTGCGACGCGGAGACCATGATGCCGGCCGCGAATGCGCCCTCGCCCGCCAGGAACGCGAGGGCGGGCGTGGGCACGACGCCGACCTGGTGGACGTCGACGCCCAGACTCGTCGCGCCGGCGGTGATGGCAGCCACGAACATGCCGCACGAGCGTCGCGTGTCCTGGCCGACGACGATCGCGCCGCCCGGGCCCACCAGCCGCCGAGCGGTCGCTCGGCCAAGGGCGTAGGCGACCGGTGGCTTCAGGTCCACGTTGGCCACGCCGCGAATCCCGTCTGTCCCGAACAGCCTCGGCATCGCTACGGAGACGGGGCCGGTGTCGGTGGGACTCCGACGGTGACCGTGAGGGTGGGCGGGCTGATCGCGACGAGCGTCAGGCCGGCCGGCAGCGTTGCCTTGAGCTGGACGACGTGAACGCCAGGGTTCAGCGCGGCGACGTCGGCCGTGACGACGAGGTTGTCGCCGCTGAGGGTGGCGAGCGCAGCGGACCCTCCACCGACCGTGACCAGCACCTGGTCCGTGGACAGGCTGTACGTCCGATCGTCGCGAGCCCCGGAGAGCACCGGGCCCGCCGTGAACGTGCGGGTGCCGGTGGTCGCGTTGAGCCTGGCCGTGACCGTTACCCGGTCCACGCCCAGCAGCTCGATCCCCGCCGGCACGATGAGGCCCACGCTGGCCGTCACGTCGCTGGTCGCGCCTGTCACGGACACGGGCATGGTGTCGATCCGGGTCAGGGCGCTGAGCTTGGCTGGGTCGCCCTCCACCGAGACGACCAGCGGGTCGACCGTCACCGAGGCGATGTCGAAGCCGGCCGCGGGCGTGCCCGCCACGACCGGGTTCACGGGCAGGGACCGGCTCTGCAGCTGGTTGCCGATGACGATTCGCACGCGGACGCTGGCGGGCTCCAAGCGCACCTGGTTGACCTGCTCGCCACGGCCGTCCACCGCCACAAGCTCCACCTGCTGGTCGATCGAGAGCCCGGCCTGATCGATCCGGACCCGGGCCAGAACGGCCACCACCTGGCTGACGCTGGACTGTGTGCCGGACACCGAGACCTGGGCGGGATCGACGACCGGCTCGCGGATCTCGAGGTCGGCCGGCACGCTGCCCTTGTCCACGCTCACCGCCATGACCTTCGTGCGCAGCGGATCGAGGTGCACGGAGATCTGCCGGGGTGTCCATTCGAACGGCTGGATCTGCGGGTCCGCCGAGATGACGTTGACCCTGACCATGGCGTCATCGGCGGCGTCGGGCGTGGCCGTCGACAGGTCGATCCAGGCCGTGAACGATTCGCCGCTCACCCGTGCGGCCGCATCGAGCGGCGCTAAGTAGCGGATGCTCGTGACGTACTGGACGCACCCCGTGCAGACGGCGCCGGCTGGCTGGTTGCGGACCTCGATCGGCACCTGGCCGCGCCACTCCTTGGAGTTCTGGGCGAGGACCAGCCCGACGTAGAGCAACGACGCCAGTCCCACGGCCGCCAGCTTGAGCGGCCAGTTGTGGACGACGATCGCAAGGAGGCGCCTCACCGGCGCCTCACCGCGGCGTGCCGGCCGCCGTCACAGGACCGGTGTCGTCGTCGGGCTCGTGTCGATCCCGGGTGTCACGCAGGCGCGCTCGCCGGCCCACCATCCGGCCGAGATCGGCGAGCCGCGGGGCTCGGCCGCCAGTGCTCGACCCACCGGGCAGACCGGTTCGCCAGCCGAGAATCGAACGCCGGCCGGCCATGGGATCCAGGAGGGCCTGGAGCGCCCGGGCCAGCTGCGCCTCCGAGAGGTTGCGGACGATGCGCGCCCGTTCCACGAGGCTGATCTGGTGGTTCTCCTCGGAGATGACGACGACCACCGAATCGGTCTGCTCGGTGATACCGAGCGCGGCCCGGTGGCGGGTCCCGAACCGCTCGGTGTGGACGGTGGTCTCCGCCAGCGGCAACAGCGCACCGGCCGCCAGGACCGTTTCGTTGCGGATGATGACCGCGCCGTCGTGCAGGGCGCTCCGCGGCGTGAAGATCGTCTCCAGCAGGTCCACGGACAGGTCGCCGTGGATCATGACCCCGGTCTCCGCGATCTCCTCGAGACCCGTCTCACGCTCGAGCACGATGAGCGCGCCGTGGCCCTCGCGCGACAGCAGCGCCGCCGCTCGCCCCACGATCTGGCCGATCCGCTCGGCGGCACGCTGCTCGGTGGGCGACAGGAGCCATGCGAGCGATCCGACCCGGCCGATCCGCTCGAGCGCACGCCGCAGCTCCGGCTGGAAGACGACGACCAGGGCGAACAGGCCGACGACCGCGCCGGTCTGCAGGATCTCGGACAGCAGCCGAAGGTCGAACGCGCGGGCCGCCGCATAGACCACGAACAGGACGCTGACGCCGATGACGAGGCGAACGGCCCGCGTCCCCCGGATGAGGCTGAACAGCCAGTAGATGAGGAGGGCCGTGATCGAGATGTCCACCAGCGTGGGCAGTCGTACCTGCTCGAGGATCGACTGGAGGAGCTGCGGCATCGTGTGGAAAGTGTAGCATCGGCCACTCTCGCTCCCCGGGCCGGGCCAGGCTCGGTCAGGGCGGCCTTGGCAACCTTACGAGCAGATCGCGGCCAGTCGGGCGTCGCCGGCGAATCGGTCGGCGATGACCTCGCACATCCGCTCGCGGGCGCCCCGGTCGTCCAGCAGCTCGATCAGCTGCGCGAGCAGGACGAGCTTCTCCGCGGCCAGCGGCCGCCAGCCGCGGTCGACGTAGAGCTCGGCCAGCGTCAGGTGGAGATCCGGGTCGGCCGGCGCGACGGCGAGCGCCTGGTAGCAGGCGTCGAGGGCGGCCCCGAATCGACCGGCGCGGCCGTGGATCCGGGCGATCGTGAGCAGGCGATCGCGCGCCGTCGCGGTGTCGCCCACGTCGAGGGATGCCTCGGCGTCCGCGGTCAGGGCGGCGACGTCGGGCTCTGGCTCCAGGACCTTCATCGCCCGGGCAAGGGCCTGCTCGGCGGCCTGGTCGCCGGCGGCCTCCCGAAGCGCCTCGGTCAGTCGCTCGAGATGGCGTCGCCGCTGCTTCGATTCGGCCTGTTCGAGCGCCCGAAGCACGGTATCGGAGGCGTCGGCCGTCCTGCCCGACGACTCCTCGACATCGGCCAGCAGGTCGAGCGCCTCGGCCGCCTCCACCCGACGGCCGGCGCGGATGAGCACGTCGGCCCGACCGGCCAGGGCCGCCTCATCACGCGGGGCACGGTCGATGGCCTCGTCGAAGGCGTCGAGGGCCGCGGCGGTGTCCCCGATGCGGAGGTGGATGCCGGCGATGCTCACGAGGGGCAGCGCCCGCTCGGGCACCAGCCTGGCGGCTTCGCCATAGGCGACGAGGGCGGCGTCGAGCCGTCCCTGCAGCGCGGCGACGTGCCCCTGGCGGAGGGCGTCCTTGTACTGCTCGTACAGCGAGGCGGTCACGGCTCGGGCTCCGCGGCGAGGAGAGCCACGAGGAGCGCCTTCTGGACATGCAATCGGTTCTCCGACTGGTCCCAGATCAGGCTCCGGGGGCCGTCCATGACCTCGTTGGTGATCTCCAGGCCGCGATGCGCCGGCAGGCAATGCATGACGAGCGCCTCCGGTCCTGCCGCATCGAGGAGGCTCGTGTTGACCTGGAAGGCCGCGAACGCATCGCGCCGCTCCTCGGCCTCCGCCTCCTGGCCCATCGAGGTCCAGGCGTCGGTATACACGACCGCCGCCCCGCGAACGACCTCGAACGGGTCGTGTGAGAAGACGAGCCGTCCGCCACTGGCTGCCGCAAAGGCCTGGGCGGTCGCGACCAGGCGCGGATTGGGCGCGTAGCCCGGCGGATGGGCCAGGCGCACCTCCATTCCGAACAGGGCGCCGGCCAGGCTGAGCGAGTGATAGACGTTGTTGCCGTCGCCGACGAAGGCGAGGACGAGGCCGTCGAGCCGCCCGAATCGCTCCCGGATCGTGAACAGGTCGGCGAGCGCCTGGCAGGGATGCTCACGGAGCGTCAATCCGTTGACGACCGGGATCGAGGCCTGCGCCGCCAGCTCCACGACGACCTCGTGGGGGCCCGTCCGGACGACGATCCCATCGACGAACCGATCGAGGTTTCGGGCGACGTCCCGGACGCTCTCCCGGGCGCCGAGGACGACGTCGTTGGTCAGGTAGATCGCGTGGCCACCCAGCTGCGTCATGCCGGCCTCGAACGTCACCCGCGTCCGCAGGCTCGGCCGCTGGAAGAGCATCGCCAGGGTCCGCCCGACGAGCGGCGGCCGGCTGTGGCGGCGCGCCGCCCGGAACTCCGCCTTGAGCGTGGCGGCGCCCTCGAAGATGCCGTCGATCTCGCCAGCCGTCAGGTCCCCGACGCTCAGCAGGTCGCGTCCGAGCAGCGAGGCCGCGGTCGTCATGGCCATGGCTGCCTGTCGGGAACGGCTCCGCGCCGTCCTAGCGCTTCGTGTACTGCGGCGCCTTGCGTGCCCGCTTGAGGCCGTATTTCTTGCGCTCCTTCATCCGCGGGTCGCGCGTCAGCAGGCCGGCCTGGCGAAGCGGCAGGCGGTTGGTCGCCGGGTCCACCTCCAGCAGCGCCCGGGCGATGCCGTGGCGGATCGCGCCGGCCTGGCCGGTCACGCCGCCGCCCTCGACCTTGATCATCGCGTTGTAACGGCCCTCCGTGCCGGTCACCCGGAACGGCATCCGCACGTCGACCTCGTTGACGGCGTTGCCGAAGTGCTCGTCCATCGACCGGCCGTTGACGACGATCTCGCCCTCGCCCGGCAGCAGCCGGACGCGAGCGATCGCCGTCTTGCGACGGCCGGTTCCGGAGAAGAAGGCGGGTGTCGTCATGGTCAGCTGGCTCCTCGTCAGGCGAGCGGCTCGGGCCGCTGTGCCTGGTGCGGGTGATCCGATCCGGCGTAGATCTTGAGCTTGCGGAGCTGCTGGGCCCCGAGCCGGTTGCGTGGCAGCATCCCCTTGACCGCCCGGCGGATGACCTCCTCCGGGCGGCGCTCCAGGAGGTGGCCGAGCGTCTCTTCCTTGAGGCCCGCCGGATAGCCGCTGTGGCGGACGTAGACCTTCGATTCGCGCTTGTCGCGGGTGACCGCGATCCGTGAGGCGTTGAGGACGATGACGTGATCGCCCGAGTCGAGGTTCGGCGTGTAGCTGGGCTTGTGCTTGCCCTCCAGGACATGGGCGACGCGCGAGGCCAGGCGACCGAGGGTCTCGTCCGTCGCGTCGACGACGAACCAGCGGCGCTCGATCTCGCTCTCGCGAAGCGTATACGTCTTGGTGGTCATCGTTCTCCGTACTCTTCCGCCGATCCGCCTCTACGTCGCCCGAGGACGACCCGTCGCAGGCTGAGCCCCTTGGCCGGGGCCATCGCCCCGTCGAGGGCCGGCCGCCCGGCGCCGAGCGCCAGCGCGACCCCTGCTTCATTCAGTTCGCTCCGCCCCACCGCCAGGAGGACGGCCAAGATGCGCCGAACCATCCCGCGGAGGAAGGCATCGGCCGCGACGTCCACCGTCACGAGCGATCCCGTCCGCCGCACCCGCACCCAATGGAGGGTGCGGACCGGCTGGCGGTCCGCCGCCCCGAACGCCGAGAAATCGTGCCGGCCCACCAGGGCCTGCCCGGCTCTCGCCATCGCGGCGGTGTCGAGCGGGACCCGCACCCCGAGCGCGTGGCGCTCGCGAAGCGGGCTGCGCGGCCCGTTCCAGACGGTGTAGCGGTATTCCCGGTACCGCACCGCATAGCGGGGATGGAACCTCGCCGGTGCCCGTCGCAACCCGTGGATCGCGATATCACGCGGCAGGAGCGCATCGAGCGCCCTGCCCAGTTCCTCTGCCGAGAGCCGCCCATCGTAGGTGAACGCGATCACCTGGCCGCTGGCGTGGACTCCGGCATCGGTCCGGCCGGCCCCGTCGACCCGAAGCCTCCGTCCGCCCGCCAATCGGGCGAGGGCCGCCTCGAGCTCCCCCTGGACCGTCCGGGCGGCAGGCTGTGCCTGGAACCCGGCAAGCTCTGTGCCGTCGTATTCGACCGTTGCGCGATACCGCACCGGCGCACTCTCTCGAATGCTAGATGAGCTCGATCTGAACGATCTCCGCTGCGTCTCCCAGGCGCGGGCCGATGCGCACGATCCGGGTGTAACCGGACGTGCGATCCGTGTACTTGGGCGCGATCTCGTCGAACAGCTTGTTGACCACGAGCGGCTCGTTGGGGAATTCGGCCACGACGGCCCGGCGAGCCGCCAGGTCGCCGCGCTTGGCGAGCGTGATGACGCGCTCGACCTGGCCCCGTATCTCCTTGGCCTTGGCCTCGGTCGTCTTGACCTTCTCGTAGCGAAGGATGGAGACCGTCAGGTTCTTGTAGAGAGCCAGCCGGGGACCCATCTTGCGTCCGAGCTTGCGGCCGTCGATGCGGTGGGCCACCGCTCAGCTCTCGGTCTCGTCTTCTTCGGCGTACGGCTCGGCGTCGAGCTCGTCGAGGCCTTCGGTCTCGGTCTCGGGAACGATGAAGCCGCGCATCCGGAGTCGTTCCTTCATCTCGTCCAGTGACTTCTTGCCGAAGTTGCGCATCCGCAGGAGATCGTCATCCGAGAGCTGGAGCAGCTGGCCGACCTTGACGATGTTGTTGCGCTTGAGCGAGTTGTAGGCCCGCATCGGAAGGTCGAGCTCTTCGATCGGCATGTCCAGCATGTTGGGTGGCAGCGCCGGGACGCCGCCCGCGGCGCGGTCTCCGGGCAGGGCCACCATGCCGATCGTCACGAAGTGCTGGAACTCGTCCACGAGCCGGCTGGCGGCCCGCGACAGGGCCTCCTCCGGCGTGATCGTGCCGTCCGTCTCGATCTCGATCGTGAGCTTGTCGTGGTTCGTCTCCTGGCCGACCCGCACGCTGTCGATCCAGTAGTTGACCTTCTTCACGGGCGTGAAGATGGCATCCACGGCGATGACGCCGATGGGCAGGGCATCCGCTCGTTCGGCGCCGATGTACCCGACCCCGCGCTCGACCGTGAGGTCCATCTCGATCGTCACGTCGTCCTTGTCGATCGTCATCAGCACCTGCTCGGGGTTGACGATCTCCACGTCCGCCGACTCGGCGATGTCGGCCGCCGTGACGGGGCCCGCCCCGCTCTTGATGAGCCGGAGCTGGACCGGATGGCTGGCAAAGCTCTTGAGCCGCAGCTTCTTGACGTTCAGGACGATCTGGGTGACGTCTTCCTTGACGCCGGGGATCGTCGAGAATTCCTGGTAGACGTCCCGGACCTGGATCGAGGTCACCGCCGCTCCTTCGAGCGAGGAGAGGAGGACGCGCCGGAGCGCATTGCCGATCGTCACGCCATAGCCGGCCTCGAGCGGTCCGGCTTCGTACTTGGCGTACGAGCCGGCCTCTTCGACCGGTTCGATCTGCGGGCTCTCTGGGAGTTCGATCATGATCGGGCCATTACCTCGAGTAGTACTCGACCACCAGCTGCTCGTTGAGGTCGAGCGGCATCTGGTCGCGGCGGGGCAGCTCGGCGACGGTCCCGGCAAGGGTTCCGGCGTCCACGGAGAGCCACTCGGGACCCTGGTGGGAGCGGAGCGTCTCCTTGGCCGTCTTGAACGGGTCGCGGGAGGCACGGGACTGCCGGACCTCCACCCGATCGCCGGGCTTGAGCTGGAAGGACGGGATGTTGGTTGGGCGGCCGTTCACCGAGAAGTGGCCGTGGCCCACGAACTGGCGGGCCTGCGCTCGCGACGTGGCAAAGCCCATCCTGAAGACCACGTTGTCGAGCCGGAGCTCGAGCATCCGGAGCAGGTTCTCGCCGGTCATGCCGGGTCGCGCGTCGGCGGCGTCGAAATAGTTCTTGAACTGACGCTCCATGACGGAGTAGACGCGGCGGACCTTCTGCTTCTCACGCAGCTGCAGCCCGAACTCGCCGACCTTGCGGCGGCGGACACCGTGCTGGCCGGGCGGGGTGGGCCGGCGCTCGAAGGCACACTTCTTGGTGTAGCAGCGGCTGCCCTTCAGGAAGAGCTTGGCGCCCTCTCGGCGGCAGAGGCGACAGACGGGATCGGTGTAACGGGCCATGCGCTCCTGACCTGGCTCAGACGCGGCGCCGCTTCGGGGCGCGGCAGCCGTTGTGAGGGATGGGCGTGACGTCGGTGATGGCGGAGACCTCCAGCCCGGCCGCCTGGAGCGAGCGGATTGCCTGCTCCCGGCCGGCGCCCGGGCCCTTCACGAAGACCTCGACCTGGCGCATGCCGTGCTCCATGGCCCGCTTGGCGGCTCCATCGGCCGACAGCGCGGCCGCGTACGGCGTGCTCTTGCGGGAACCCTTGAAACCGGCCACGCCTGCTGAGCCCCAGCTGACGACGGCGCCGCCCAGGTCCGTGATCGTGATGATCGTGTTGTTGAACGTCGCCTGGATGTGCGCATGCCCCTGGGGCACGTTCTTGCGCTCCCGGCGTCGCTGCTTCAGGGCACGCTTGCGTTCGGCCATGCTGTGGGTGGGTCCTCGTTACTTCTTGCGGCGGACGCCGACGGTCTTCTTGGGGCCTCGGCGCGCCCGTGCATTGGTCTTCGTTCGCTGGCCACGCGACGGGAGGTTGCGCCGATGGCGCTGGCCGCGGTACGAGCCGATCTCGATGAGTCGCTTGATGTTGAGGGCGACCTCCCGCCGCAGATCCCCCTCGACCTTGTGGCGGCGGTCGATGAGCTCACGCAGCCGGTTGACCTGCTCCTCGGTCAGATCGCGAACCCGTGTGTCGGGGTTGACGTTGCTCTGGGCGAGGATCTTCTGGGCCGTGGGCAGGCCGATCCCATAGATGTAGGTCAGGGCGATCTCCACGCGCTTCTCGCGCGGGATGTCGACGCCGGCAATACGTGCCATCGGATCAGCCCTGCCGCTGCTTGTGCTTGGGGTTGGTGCAGATGACCATCACGGTCCCGTGGCGGCGGATGACTTTGCAGTTGTCGCAACGGGCCTTGACGGATGCTCTGACTTTCACGGTTCCTCGCGATTGCGCTCGGGGGCGCGCTTGACTTGATCGTGTGGGCGTTACTTGAGGCGGTAGGTGATTCGGCCGCGCGTCAGGTCGTAGGGCGACAACTCGACGCGGACCCGGTCGCCGGGCAGGATCCGGATGAAGTTCATCCGAAGCTTGCCGCTGATGTGTGCCAACACTCGATGGCCATTCTCCAGCTCGACCGCGAACATCGTGTTGGGAAGCGGTTCGATTACCGTTCCCTCGACTTCGATCGCGTCCTTCTTGGCCACGGGCGTTGAGTTTCCCTTTCTCGTGTCGAATGCCGGTCCGGTGGACCGGCACACGAACGGGTAGCGTATCAAACGGCCACCGATCCGGCAACACGGGCTCAGATCGTGGTGAGGATCTCGGGAACCTCGGGCGGATGGCTCGCGGGGCGTCGCCTCCGACCGCGGTGGGCAATACGCAGATGAGAGCCTCGAGTGCCATCGTCATCAGACCGTCGTCAGAATCTCCGCTCCGGTATCCGTGATCGCGATCGTGTGCTCGAAATGCGCCGCCAGCGAGCCATCGCGGGTGACGACCGTCCACCCATCGGGCAGGACGAGCGTGTCGGACTCGCCGATCGTGAACATCGGCTCGATGGCCAGGCAGATCCCGGCCTCCAGGCGTCGTCCCGCCCAGCCGGTTCGATAGTTGGGAACCTGCGGCTCCTCATGCATCCTGCGCCCGATGCCGTGGCCGACGTACTGCCGGACGATGCCGTAGCCGTGCGGCCGGGCGATGTCCTCCACAGCCGCTCCGATGTCCTCGACGTAGTGGCCGGGGACGGCGGCCGCTATGCCGGCCAGCATGGCGAGGCGCGTCGTATCGATGAGCGACCGGATGTGGGCCGGCGGCTCGTCACCGACGAAGAACGTGCGCGCCGCGTCGCCATGCCAGCCGTCCAGGATGGCCCCGGCATCGACGGACACGAGCTGGCCCGCCCGGATCGAGCGATCGCCGGGGATCCCATGGACCACCTCGCTGTCGATCGAGATGCAGATGCTCGCCGGAAACGGCCGTCGCGGGTTGGACCCGGGGTAGCCCTTGAACGAGGGCACGGCCCCGGCCGCGCGGATGTGCCGCTCGGCGATGGCGTCCAGCTCGCCCGTCGAGACGCCCGGCCGCAGCTCGGACTCCACCAGTGCCAGGACCTCGGCCACGATCCGTCCGGCCCGGCGCATCTTCGCGATCTCGGCCGGCGACTTGACCGTCACCTGTCGCGAGCGGGCAAGCGCCATCTCAGGCGCTCCGCGCCGGACTGGCGAGCGCCTCGAGGAGGGCCGCGGCCACCTCCTCGATCTCGCCCCGTCCGTCGACCCGGGTGAGCACGCCCTTTGCCCGGTAGTGGTCAACGACATCCTCGAGGGGCGGGATCTGGAGCGCCATCCGTGCTCGCACGGTGTCCTCCCGGTCATCCTCGCGCTGGACGAGCGGCGATCCGTCGATGTCGCAGACCGCGTCGTTCCGAGGCGGCTTGGAGATCATGTTGAAGACATGGCCGCTGGCGGCGCAGATGCGCCGGCCGGCCATCCGCAGGACGAGATCCTCGACCGGGACGTCGATGTACAGGGCCCGATCGACCCGTGCGCCGCGGCGGGCCAGAGCCGCATCCAGGGCCTCGGCCTGCGGCCGCGTCCGGGGAAAGCCGTCGAGGATGGCGCCCTGGGCGGCGTCCGGCTCGGACAACCGTTCGAGGAAGACCTCCACGATCGTGTCGTCGGGCACCAGCTCGCCCCGGCTCATGTGCTGCTCGGCTTCGCGTCCGAACGCCGTGCCGGTCGCAACGGCCGCGCGGAGAACGTCGCCCGATGCGAGGACCGGAAGGCGGAGGTGGCGCGACAGGATCGGCGCCTGGGTCCCCTTTCCGGCGCCGGGCGCACCCAGCAGGACGAGGATCCTCACCTGCCGACCCTCGTTGCGAGCCTGGCATTGGCGGCTTGCTGGCCACCAGCCGTCGGGCGTGCCGGCATCAGCGGATGAAGCCCTCGTAATTGCGCATCATGAGCTGGGCCTCGATCTGCTTCATCGTCTCGACGACCACGCTCACGACGATGAGCAATCCCGTCCCGCCCAGCTGGACGCTGGCCAGGGTGGGCACGATCGCCCCCACGACGGCTGGCGTGACCGCCACGATCCCGAGGAACAGGGCGCCCGCGATCGTGATCCGGAAGACGACCTTGGCCAGGTAGTCCTGGGTCGGCCTGCCGGGCCGGATTCCGGGTATGAAGCCGCCGTTTTTCCGGAGTTGCTCGGCCGTCTCGTCCGGCTTGAACGTGAAGGCCGTATAGAAGTACGTGAATCCCACGGTGAGCAGGAAGTACAGGATGAGATAGGGCGCCCCATGCTGGTCCAGGAAGCTCACGATCCCGCGCGAGATGTCGGCCACGATGCCGACCGAGCTCGTCTGGAAATAGGCAGCCAGCTGGGCCGGGAAGATGAGGATGCTCAGCGCGAAGATGATCGGGATGACGCCCGCCTGGTTCACCCTCAGCGGCAGGAACGTGGAGCCGCCCTGATACATCCGCCGGCCGCGGACCCGGCTGGCGTACTGGATGGGAATCCGGCGCTGGCCCTCCTGGATGTAGATGATCGTGAAGACGGCCGCGATGCCGATCAGGCCGAAGACGACGATCGCGGGGATGTCGGGAGACTCCAGGAAGCGCCCGATCGCGATGGGGGCTCGGCCGACGATGCCGGCAAAGATGATGAAGCTGATGCCGTTGCCGATCCCCTTCTCCGTGATCAGTTCACCCAGCCACATGAGCAGGACCGAACCGGCGGTCAGGGCGGTCAGCTGGGTGATCGTCTCCCAGGACGACAGGCTGAGCGGCGTGGTCAGCACGTTGTTCTGGGCGTTGAGCAAGGCCAGGAAGCCATACGCCTGGAGGAGGGCCATCGGGACCGCGAGATAGCGCGTGTACTGGTTGATCTTGTTCCGGCCGTACTCGCCCTCGCGGCTGAGCGCCTGGAGCGAGGGGATCACCCCGGTCATCAGCTGCATGATGATCGAGGCGTTGATGTACGGGTTCATGCCCAGGCCGACGATCGAGAACGAGGACAGGCCGCCGCCGGAGAACAGGTCGAGCAGGCCGAACAGCGGGCTGCCGCTGAAGAAGTTGGCCAGTGCCGTCCGGTCGACGCCGGGCACCGGGACGTGAGCCAGGAACCGGAAGACGATCAGGATCCCGGCGACGTAGAGAATGCGCCGCCGGATGTCCGGCGCCCGGAACGCGTTCAGCAGCGATTCGAACACGTCAGGCGTCTGTCCCGGCCGGTGCCTCCGGCGAGTCGTCCTCGGCTGTCGGCGACGGGGCCGGCTCGGACGCTGGATCGGTCGTGGCGGCCGGTCGGGCGCCGGCCTGCCTGCGGGCCGGTCGTGCCGCCCGGGCCGCCGGCTTGGCGGTTGCCGACGTGCCCGGCTTGGAGGCCGCCGGCGAGCCCCGCTTGGCGGTTGCCGGCGTGCCCCGCTTGGCGGTTGCCGGCGTGCCCGACTTGGCGGTCGCCGACGCGCCCGGCTCGGCGGCCGTCGTCGACCTGCCCGCCGATGCCCTCGCGTTCTTCCTCGATGGAGCCGACGCGGCCGTCGCCGACGGCGCCGCCTGGGCCGATGACGCGCCGGACGGCGGCTCGGCTGCCTCGGCGGACGGCTCGGCGGCTGCCTCGGCCGCCGCCGACTTCGCCGTTGGCTCGGCGGCGGACGGTGCCTCCGTCTCGGCATTGTGGGTGTCGGACCGGGCTTCGGCCGGAGGCTCGATCCCGAGCGCGGCCAGCGGGCCCGTCGGGATCTGGAGGACCTGGACCGAACCGCCGGCCGCCTCGATCTTGGAGACGGCCGACTTGCTGAATGCGTCGGCGACGACAAACAGGGCCCGGTCGATCTCGCCCTGGCCAAGGACCTTCATGGGCTTGTCCAGGGTGCGCACGAGCCCGACCGCCCGGAGGATCTCCTGGTTGACGGTGATCGGGGCGGTCGATGTGGCCTTGCCCGCCTTCGTCCCGGCCGTCCCCGCCGGCTCACCCAGCTCCAGGGCGCCGAGCTCGACGAGCGCCGCAATTCGCCCGAGGTTCACGACCTCGTATTCGACCTTGAACGGGTTGCGGAAGCCGCGCAGCTTGGGGATGCGCTGGTGTAGCGGGGTCTGGCCGCCCTCGAACCAGGGCGGAATCGAGGCGCCGGCTCGCGCCTTCTGGCCCTTGGTTCCGCGACCCGCGGTCTTGCCGCCGCCGGCGGCGATGCCGCGGCCGACTCGCGTCCGGGGCGTGCGGCTGCCGGCGGCCGGGCGTAGATCGTGGAGCTTCATGCCTTCTCCTCCGGAGTGCCGCGCTCGGCAGTCCCGGGGAGCTCCTCCACGGTGACGAGGAAGCGGACCTGCCGGACCATGCCCCGCGTCGCCGGGTTGTCCGGGACCTCCACGGTGTCGCCAATCCGGTGCAGTCCGAGGGCGCGCACGGTCGCCCGGTTCCGGGCGATCTGGCTGATCGTGCTCTTGGTCTGGGTGACGCGCAGCTTACCGGCCACCGCTGGCTCCCTGGCCGGCCGTGCCCTGGCCGCTGGCTCCCTGGCCGGTCGTGCCCTGGCCGCTCGCCCCCTGGCCGGCCCTGCCCTGGCCCGACACGCCATTGCGGGCGGAGCCGTTATCGGCGCGATCGGGGCTCGGCTGGCCCGCGATGAGGCTTCGCAGCCGCACACCGCGACGGGCGCCAAGCTCCTCGGCCGAGTGCAGGCCGCGCAGCGCCTCGATCGTCGCGCGGGTGACGTTCACCGGGTTGGTCGATCCATGGGTCTTGGCCAGGATGTCGTGGATGCCGGCCGCCTCGACCACCGCCCGGACCGACCCGCCGGCGATCACACCGGTCCCCTGCGAGGCCGGCTTGAGCAGCACCTTGCTGGCGGCATACTCCCGTCGAACCTCGTGGGGGATCGTGGTGCCGACCATCGGAATGAGGATGAGGTTCTTCTTTGCGTCCTCGACTCCCTTGCGGATCGCCTCGGGTACCTCGCCGGCCTTGCCGAGACCGGCGCCCACGTGGCCCGCTCCATCGCCGACGACGACGATCGCGCTGAAACTGAAGCGCCGGCCGCCTTTGACGACCTTGGCCACACGGTTGATCTGGACGACGCGCTCTTCGAGCGTCAGCTTGTTCGGGTCGATCCTGGGCACGTGGGCTGCTCCTCCGATCAGAAATCCAGGCCGGCTTGGCGGGCGGCCTCGGCGAGCGACTTGATCCGCCCGTGATACCGGTACCCGGCCCGATCGAACACGACGCGGCCGACGCCGGCGGACTTCGCCCGCTCGGCGACGAGCCGGCCGACCACCTTGGCCTCCTCGGTCTTGGTCTGGTTGAGGGCCCGAAGGTCCTTCTCGACCGTGGAAGCCGCGGCCAGCGTCCGGCCGGACGCATCGTCGATGACCTGTGCGTAGATGTGGTTGAGGCTGCGGAAGACCGCGAGCCGCGGCCGCTCGCCGGTACCCGCCAGGCTGAGGCGGATCCGGTCGTGGCGCTTCTGTCGTGCCGCGCCGCGGCTGGCGACCTGGGTCATCGTGCGCGTTCCTTCTCGGCTGACTGATCCACGGCTACTTCTTGCCGCCGATCTTGCCGGCCTTGCCGGCCTTGCGGCGAACGAGCTCGCCCGCGTAGCGGACGCCCTTGCCCTTGTAGGGCTCGGGCTTGCGGGTGGCCCGAACGCGCGCCGCGATCTCCCCGACGAGCTCCTTGTCGATCCCGATCACGGCCAGGTGGGTGGGGTTCTCCAGTTCGAAGGTGATGCCCTCCGGCGGCTCGATCTCGATCGGATGGCTGTAGCCAAGGTTGAGCTGCAGCTTCTCGCCCACCTTCTGGGCGCGGTAACCCACCCCCGTGATCTCGAGGGCCTTGCGGTAGCCGGACGAGACGCCGATCACCATGTTGGCCACCAGCGTCCGGGTCAGGCCATGGAGCTGCTTGTGCATCTTCGCCTCGGACGGACGCCTGACCACGATGCTCCCGTCTTCGGCGGCGACGACGATGTCCGGATGGAGCTGGCGGTGCAGCGTCCCCCTGGGTCCGTCGACCGTGATCGAGCGTCCCTCGATGGCGACCTTCACCCCGTCCGGGACCGTGATGGGGAGGCGACCGATGCGTGACATGACCGGCCTACCAGACGTACGCCAGGACTTCGCCGCCGAGCTCGGCCCTGCGGGCCTGAGCGCCGGTCATGATGCCCTGGCTCGTGCTGACGATGACGATGCCCAGGCCGCCGAGCACCCGCGGAATGTCGGTCTTGCGGGCGTAGACCCGCAGCCCGGGCTTGCTGATGCGCTTGAGGCCGGACACGACGGGCGCCTTGCCGTCGACGTACTTGAGGGTCAGCCGGAGGGTGTGGCCGGGCCCGGCCTGCTCTTCATGGACGTCCGCGATGAAGCCCTCGTCCTTGAGGATGCGGGCGATCTCCCGCCTCGTTCGCGAGGCCGGAACGATCACGTCGGTATGGCGCGCCCGGGATGCGTTCCGGATGCGGGTGAGCATGTCCGCGATCGGGTCCGAGATGTTCATCGATGCCCCTACCAGCTCGACTTCGTCACGCCCGGGAGCTCGCCCCGCAAGGCTCGTTCCCGGAAGCAGATGCGGCACAGCGCGAAGCGGCGCATGAAGGCCCGTGGCCGACCGCAGACGGTGCAGCGGTGATAGCCCGACACCTTGTGCTTGGGCGGCCGCTTGGCCTTGGCAATGAGTGATTTCTTGGCCATCAGTCTCCTAACCTCATCCGGCGAAGGGCATGCCGAGGAGCTCGAGCAGGCGCTTCGATTCCTCGTCGGTCTTCGCCGTCGTCACGATGCTGACCTCCAGCCCGCGGAGACGGTCCACCTTGTCGTAATCGATCTCCGGGAAGGCGAGCTGCTCCCGGAAGCCGAGCGAATAGTTGCCCCGGCCGTCGAACGACCGGCTGGGAATTCCTCGGAAATCCCGGATGCGGGGCAGTGCCAGCGCGGTGAGCCGTTCGAGGAAGTCCCACATCCGCTCCCCCCGGAGGGTGACCTTGGCCCCGATCGGATTGCCCGTCCGCAACCGGAACTGCGCGATCGACCGCTTGGCTCGCGTGACGATCGGCCGCTGACCGGTGATCAGGGCCAGGTCGCCGGTTGCAGCGTCGATGGCCTTGGCGTTGGTGAGCGCCTCGCCGAGCCCGATGTTGACGATGATCTTGCTGATCCCAGGCACCTGCATCGGATTCCCGTACTCGAACTGCTTGGCCAGGGCCGGGACGACCTCGGCCTTGTAGCGCTCCCGGAGGCGCTGGCTCATGCCTTCACCTCCAGCTGCTCGCCGCAGTTGCGGCAGACGCGCACCCGGCGGCCGTTCTCAAGCCTGGCATGGGCGACCCGCGTGGGCTTCTCACAGCGCGGGCAGACGAGCATGACCTTGCTCAATGCCATCGGCTGGGCGATCTCCAGGATGCCGCCCTGCTGGACGCGTGGCATCCGGTCGGTCCGGGTCTGCGTCTGGCGGGGCTTGGTGTGGCGCTTGGCGATGTTCAGCCCGGTGACGACGACGGCCGTCTCGGCGAGTGGCGTCAGGGAGCGCGCGACGCGACGCGAGCCCATCATCTTGCCGCGCGCCTCGCGCAGCACGCGCTCCACCACACCGCGCTTGCCGGCATCCTTGCCGGACAGGACCACGATGGTGTCGCCCTTGCGAATTTCGGGCACCTTGGTCAGGCGGGGTGCCTCCACGCGGGCCATCTAGAGCACCTCCGGTGCGAGGGACACGATCTTCATGTAGTTCTTGTCGCGGAGCTCGCGGGCCACCGGCCCGAAGATCCGGGTGCCGCGCGGGTTTCCCTGGTTGTTGATGAGCACGGCAGCGTTCTCGTCGAACCGGATATAGCTGCCGTCCGGCCGGCCGTATTCCTTGGCCGTCCGAACGACCACCGCCCGCACCACGTCGCCCTTCTTGACGGCGGCGTTGGGAATCGCCTGCTTGACGCTGGCGATGATGACGTCGCCGACCCCGGCCGTGGTCATCTGGGAGCGGCCCATGACCCGGATGCACTGGATGGTCCGGGCGCCGGTGTTGTCGGCCACCTTGACCCGCGACTGGGGCTGGATCACGGCCTGGCCTCGCTCCCGGCGTCGGCACCGATCCCGGCGTCGGCACCGATCCCGGCTTCGGCACCGACCTCGCCTTCGGCGGCCTCCTGGGCACGGTCGCGACCGGGATGGGCAGCGGCGTGGATGGCCTCGGTGGTGGCCTCCTCCTCGGAGACAAGGTCGCTCGCCTGTCCGGCGTCACCGGCCCGGGCCACGACCTCCACCAGAAGCCAGCGCTTTGTCGCTGACAGGGGCCGGCTCTCCTCGATCCGGACGGTGTCGCCGACGCGCGCATCGTTGGTCTCGTCGTGCGCCTTGAACCTGGTGGTCAGGCGCACCACCCGCTTGTAGAGCCGGTGGCGCGCCAGTCGCTCGACGGACACGACGATCGTCTTGTCCATCTTGTCGCTCACGACGCGGCCGACCTTCGTCTTCCGCTTGCCTTGCACGTTGGGGTTCGCTCCTGTCATCGCATGCACTCCCGTCGTCAGGCCGTGCGAGCGCGCCCGGCGCGCCGCTCCAGCTGGACGGTGAGGATTCGGGCGATGGTTCGACGGGCTTCGGGGATGCTGCTGTAGTCCTTGAGCTGGCGGGTGGAGAGGGCGAAGCGCGCCTGCCAGAGCTCCTGCTTCGCCTCGCGTAGAGCGGCGTCCAGCTCGGCGTCGGACAGGGCGCGGACCTTATCGATGTCCATCGGACGCCTCCACCACCCCATCTCGCTGCACGACCCGCGTGGCGACCGGCAGCTTGTGGCTGGCCAGTCGCATCGCCTCGACCGCCTCCTCGCGGCCGACCCCGGCCATCTCGAAGAGGATCCGGCCGGGCTTGACGACCGCGACCCAATGGTCCGGCGCGCCCTTGCCCGAGCCCATCCGTGTCTCAGCCGGCTTCTTGGTGGCCGGCTTGTCCGGGAAGATCCGGATCCAGATCTTGCCGCCCCGCTTCACGGAGCGGGTCATGGCTCGTCGGGCCGCCTCGATCTGGCGGCTCGTGATCCAGGCCGGCTCGAGCGTGGCCAGGCCGAACTCGCCGAACGCCACGGAGTGGCCGCCCTTGGCCACGCCGGACATCCGGCCGCGCATGACCTTGCGATGCTTCACCCGACGGGGCATCAGCATGGCTCAGGCCCCCGGCCCGGCGAGGCCGACCGAGCCCGCCGCTGCCCCGGCCGCCAGCTCGCGCGGCGTGCGCTCGGGCTGGACGTCGCCGCGATAGATCCAGACCTTGACGCCGATCCGGCCGTACGTGGTGTGGGCGTGGACCTGGCCGTAGCTGATGTCGGCACGCAGCGTGCCGAGCGGGATCCGGCCTTCGCGGTCCCACTCGCGGCGGCCCATCTCGGAGCCGCCGAGGCGGCCGGCGACCGCGATCTTCACGCCCTTCGCCCCGGCCTTCATCGTCCGCTGGATCGCCTGCTTCATCGCCTTCTTGAAGGCGATCCGCCGGCTCAGCTGCTGGGCGATGTTCATGGCCACGAGATAGGCGTCCAGCTCCGGCTGGCGGATCTCCTTGATCTCCAGCTTGACCTTCCGGCGCGTCAACGCGCCGATCTGGTTGCGCAGGATCTCGACGTTGGCCCCGCCCTTGCCGATGACGATCCCCGGCTTGGCGGTGTGGATGGTCACCGTCACGTGGTTGATGCCACGCTCGATCTCCACCCCGCTCACGCTGGCGTTGGCCAGGCGCTTCTCGACGAGCGAGCGGACGGCGATGTCCTCCTGGAGGAGGGCGGTGTATTCCTTGTCGGCGTACCACTTGGCCGTCCAGGTGCGCGAGACACCCAGCCGGAAGCCGTACGGATGGACCTTGTGTCCCATTCGCTCAGACCTCCCGGTCCGCGACGACGACCGTGATGTGCGTCATCGGCTTGTGGATCGGGAATGCCCGACCCTGGGCCCGCGGACGGTAGCGCTTGATCGTGGGCCCCTCGTCGGCACGGGCCTCGATGACGACCAGATCCTCCGCGGACAGGTTGTGATTGTTCTCGGCGTTGGCGGTGGCGCTTTTGAGGACGGCGGCCACGTCGCGGGCGGCGTGCTGAGGCATGAACCGCAGGAACGCGGCGGCCTCCTCCACGGGCTTGCCCTGGATGGCCGCCGTCACGAGGCGGGCCTTGCGGGTCGAGCCGCGGAGGTACTTGGCGGTGGCGGATACGCGCATCTGGTCCATCGCTCCTACTTCAGCGCCGTCGACCGCTCGGTGTGCTTGCCGTGCCCGCGGTAGGTGCGGGTGGGAGCGAACTCGCCGAGCCGGTGGCCGACCATGTTCTCGGAGACATAGACCGGGACGTGCTTCTTGCCGTTGTAGACGGCGATCGTGTGGCCGATGAAGTCGGGGAAGATGACGGATGCGCGCGACCAGGTCTTGACGACTTTCTTCTCGTTGCGCTTGTTCATGTCCTCGACGCGCCCCTTGAGGCGCTCCTCGACGAACCAGCCCTTCTTGACCGAACGTGACATCGCTTCTCGCCCTCGCCCTTACTTCCGATGCCGGCTGCGGACGATGAGCCGTCCGGTGGTCTTCGCGCGGCGCGTTCGATAGCCCATCGCGGGCTTGCCCCACGGCGTCTTGGGTGGCATGCCGGTGGGCGACTTGCCCTCGCCGCCGCCATGCGGATGGTCGCGCGGGTTCATGACGACGCCGCGCACTTCCGGCCGCTGGCCCAGATGGCGGGCCCGGCCGGCCTTGCCCAGGTTCTGGTTCTCGTGGTCCAGGTTGCTGACCTGGCCCACGGTGGCCATGCATTTGATCGACAGGCGCCGGACCTCGCCGGACGGCATCCGGACCTGGGCAAGCTCGCCCTCCTTGGCCAGAAGCTGGGCCGAGACGCCGGCCGATCGGACGATCTGGCCGCCGCGACCGGGGACGAGCTCGATGTTATGAATGGTCGTGCCCAACGGGATGTTGGCGATGGGCAGCGCGTTGCCGAGTCGCGCCTCGGCCGCAGGGCCGGCCACGACGACGTCGCCCACCTTCAGGCCGTGAGGCAGGAGCATGTACCGCTTCTCGCCGTCGCGGTAATGAAGCAGCCCGATCCGGGCCGACCGGTTCGGGTCGTACTCGATCGTGGCCAGGCGGGCGGGCACGCCGATCTTGTCGCGCTTGAAGTCGATCCGGCGGTAGTGCTGCTTCTCCCCGCCGCCGCGATGGCGGACGGTCATCCGGCCGGCGTTGTTGCGGCCGGAATCGCGCTTCTGGGGCTCCAGCAGGGGCTTGTGCGGCTCGCGGGTGGTGACCTCCTCGAACGTCGAGCGGGTCATCCCCCGGAGGCCGGGCGAGGTGGGCTTGTAGCTGCGGAGGGGCATCGTCAGACTCCCTCGAAGAACTCGATCTTCTGGCCGGCGGCCAGGGTGACGATCGCCTTGCGCCACGGCGTGGTGTGGCCGACGATCCGACCGCGACGGGTCCCGCGTCGCTTCTCCTTGGCCTTCGTGGTCAGCACGTTGACGCCGACGACCGAGACGTTCTCCTTGCGGTACAGCTCTTCCACGGCCGCCTTGATCTGGATCTTGTTGGCGTGGGGATGAACCTCGAACGTGTAGCGATGGTTCGGCTCGCGGGTCGACAGGTCGATGGACTTCTCGCTGATGACCGGGCGAACGATGATCTCGTGGGCGAGCAGGGCACTCACGCGTACACCTCCTCCATCCGGGCCAGAGCGGGCTGCTCGATGAGGACCACGTCAGCATTGAGCAGGTCGACCACGTTGAGCGAGTCGGCGAGGATGACCTCGACCGTCGGCAGGTTGCGCGAGGAGAGCTCGAGCCGCTCGTCGCGGCCGGGCGCAATGACGAGGACGCGGCCGTCCGCCTTGAGGGCGGCCAGCACCCCGACCAGCTCACTGGTCTTGATCGCCTCCAGTCCGAAGCTGTCGATGACCCGGATGGCCTCGTCTCCGAGCTTGGCGGTCAGTGCGCCGCGCAGGGCGAGGCGCTTCATCTTGCGCGGGAGCCGCTGCTCGTACGAGCGCGGGTGCGGCCCGAAGACCGCGCCGCCGCCCCGATAGTGGGGCGCCCGGATCGAGCCCTGGCGAGCGCGCCCGGTTCCCTTCTGGCGATACGGCTTGCGGCCGCCGCCGCGGACCTCGCCGCGGGTCTTCGTGTCGTGGGTGCCCGTCCGCCGACCGGCCAGCTGGGCCGTCACCACCTGGTGGAGGACGGCCGCATTCACGGGCGCGGCGAACAGCTCGTCGGCCAGCTCGACGCTGCCGACCGAGGCGCCGGTACGATCGTAGAGCGTGGTCTGCGGCATGATCAGGCCTTCTTCACGAGGATCAGCCCGTTGCGGGCGCCGGGCAGCGATCCCTGGATCAGCAGCAGGTTGTGATCCGCGTCCGCCCGGACGACACGCACCTTCTTGATCGTCGAGCGACGGTCGCCCATGTGGCCGGCCATGCGCATGCCCTTGTAGACGCGGCCGGGCGTCGTCCCCGGTCCGATCGAGCCCGGCTCGCGGTGATGGTCGGACCCGTGCGTCTTTGGCCCGCGCCGGAAGTGATGGCGCTTGATGTGGCCGGCGAAGCCCTTGCCCTTGGACACGCCGGTGACGTCCACGAGGTCACCTGCGGCGAACAGCTCGGCCACGTTGAGCCGCTGGCCAACCTGGTAGTCGTCCGCGCTGTCCACCCGGAACTCGCGAATCGTGGCCGGCTGACCGGCTTCCTTGGGCAGGCCCTTGAGCTGGCCCGCCTCGGGCTTGGTCACGCGGCGGGAGCCCTCGATGCCGATCTGCACGGCGACATAGCCGTCCCGCTCGGACGTGCGCAGCCGGGTGACGGTGTTGGGTTCCACGGCCAGGACGCTGACGGCGACCATCGTGCCGTCGGCCTGGAAGACCTGCGTCATCCCGACCTTTCGACCGATCAGCCCGATACTCATGACACGTCCTTCAGCACACGCTCAGGCGTGCCCAGGGCAAGGCCTCCCCGAGCACCGGAGCGAGCGCACTCCTGGCGTGCGTGAGCTAGGAGCGGAGGGGAGAACGCGGCCATGGGCCGCATCAGCGTGTGCGTCATCACATCTTTATCTCGATGTCGACGCCCGCGGCCAGACTCAGCCGCATCAGTGCGTCGACGGTCTTCGAGCTCGGGTCCAGGATGTCCACGAGCCGCTTGTGGGTGCGGATCTCGAACTGCTCCCGGCTGTCCTTGTCGATGAACGGCGAACGGATCACGGTGAACTTCTCGATGCGGGTGGGCAGCGGAACCGGGCCGACGACGTCCGCGCCGGTCCGTTGGGCCGTCTCCACGATCTGGGCCGCCGACTGATCGAGCAGCCGGTGATCGTAGGCCTTGAGGCGGATCCTGATCCGCTGCTTCGGCATCGGGTTACTCGACGATGCTCGTGATCGCGCCGGCGCCGACCGTTCGGCCGCCCTCGCGGATCGCGAAGCGCTGCCCGGTCTCCAGGGCGATCGGGGTGATGAGCTCGACGGTCATCTCGACGTTGTCGCCGGGCATGATCATCTCGGCCCCGTCGGGCAGGCCGATGGCTCCGGTGACGTCGGTCGTGCGCAGGTAGAACTGCGGCCGGTAGCCGTTGTAGAAGGGGGTGTGGCGGCCGCCCTCGTCCTTGGTCAGGACGTAGACCTGGGCACTGAACTTCGTGTGGGGCTTGATCGAGGCCGCCTTGGCCAGGACCTGGCCGCGCTCGATCTCGTCGCGCTCGATGCCCCGCAGCAGGCAGCCGACGTTGTCGCCGGCGCGGCCCTCGTCGAGCAGCTTCTTGAACATCTCGACGCCGGTCACGACGACCTTGCGCGTCGGCTTGACGCCGACCAGCTCGACGTCGTCGCCGACCTTGACGATGCCCCGCTCGATCCTGCCCGTCGCGACGGTGCCCCGGCCCTTGATGCCGAAGACGTCCTCGACCGGCATCAGGAACGGCTTGTCGATCGCCCGCTCGGGGGTCGGGATGTACGAGTCGACCGCGTCCATGAGCTCCTGGATCGGAGCGTAGGCCGGATCGGAGGCTTCCTGGGGTGCCTCGAGCGCCTTCAGCGCACTGCCCCGGATGACCGGCGTGTCGTCGCCCGGGAACTGGTACTTGGAGAGGAGCTCGCGGACCTCGAGCTCCACGAGGTCGAGCAGCTCGGGGTCGTCGACCGCGTCGACCTTGTTGAGGAAGACGACGATGTAGGGCACCTCGACCTGGCGGGCCAGCAGGATGTGCTCCCGCGTCTGGGGCATCGGTCCG
>DASPWU010000021.1:0-13511 GCA_035637675.1 Candidatus Limnocylindria bacterium
ACGCTCATCAGCGGCGGCAACGACGAGACGGACGGCAACGTCCAGCTCGTCCGCCGCCGCGACGGCTGGTCCGTGGACGGCCATCTGACCGAGATCCACCCGGAGATCGGCATGGCCACTGAAGAGGAACCGCGCGGCGACTGCCAGGTGATGGCGGCCGAGCCCCCGCAGCTCCTCGTGACGAACCTGATGGTCGCCAGCGCGATGCTCAGCTGCCTCTGGCAGATCAGTGAGCGCGGCAGCGTCCCCTACAGCGAGGTCTACCTCGACGCGATCCAGAACGCGGCGCGCAGCCGCTCTTGGTTCCGCGTCGCGGCCGGCGCGCAGTAGGGCGTGTGGATTTCAGGTGCACAACCCGGCCGAGGCGGCGCCCACTGGCGTCCCTCGGCCGAATACCACATCAATGCGAGAAATCACGTGAGCCAAGCCGAGGCGAAAGTTCCAACTCAACAGCTCGCGAACCCGTTCCGGCCAGGGAATGGCGTCGCGCCGCCATACCTCGCGGGGCGTGACCCACTGCTCGCCGAGTTCGAGCGCTTCCTGGGCGAGGCTCATCCGCCCCATGGCAATTGGGCGCTCACCGGGATTCGCGGAACTGGGAAGACCGTGTTGCTCGGCGAATTCGCCGCGCGAGGAGAGCGCGGCCGGTGGCTGTGCCTGGAGCGCGAGCTGGGCGACCGGCATCGAGACGAGGGTCGGCTGGCGGACGCGATAGCCGACGACTGCGCAGCGCTCATCCGGCGATGTAGCTCGCTGGCCGGCGTTGGGGATGCCCTCGAACGGGCGTGGCAATACGTTCGGCCGCGGCGCCTGTCGGTCGGCGAGGTCGGCTACGAGCCGGCCTTCGAGACAGACGAGCCCGACGCTGCCGACGCGATCCGGGCGGCGCTCCTCGCCCTCGACGGTGCGGTCGCGCAGACCGACCTATCCGGCGCTCTCCTCCTGTACGACGAAGCACACCTGCTTGTCGACGACAAGCGATCGGGCCAGTTCCCGCTGTCGTCGCCGCTGGCGGGACTCGGGCAAACACAGCGATCGTCGAGCCGCGTTCGGCTGGTCGTGTGCGGACTGCCGACCCTTACGCTCAACCTCAAGCGCGCTCGCACCTACGCCGAGCGGATGTTCCGTCACGTCGTGATTGGCTACCTCGAGCGCGGCGACGCCTGGGATGCTCTCGGCATCCCGCTGTCGGTCGGCGAGCGGAGCTTCGAGGTGTCATTGATCGGCGGGATCGTCGAGCGAACCGGCGGCTATCCCTACTTCCTGCAGTTCTTCGGCGGCTTCCTGTGTAGCCGCATCGGTCGATCGGAAGTCGGGCTCAAGGACTACCTCGCGCTCGAGTCGGGTCTCCTCCACGAGCTCGATCTGGCCTTCTTCGAGGACCGTTATCTGGTCGCCGGCGTCGCCGGACAGCGCGTGCTCGAGGCGATGGCCCGAGCCGGCGGCCGCGTCTCGACCATGAGCCTTCGGCGTGCCCTGGGCGATCTGCCGAACGTCGACGTCGTCGTCCGCCGCCTCGTTGATCGTGGCCTCGTCTATCGGCCGACCCGCGGCGCGTACGACTTCGCGCTGCCGCTCTTCGGTTCCTACCTGCGACGCCGCGCCGAACTAACACAACTAACGGGGCGGTGTTAGAAATGGACCGTCGAAGGCGTGATCCGGCCGATCTGCGCCTGCAGGGACGGATCGGGGCGTTCAAGCTCCACGCTTCGCGCGATCCCCGAGAGACTACCGCCAAGGCGCGGAAGGTCTTCCGGGACTCCTTCGAGCGAATGGCGGATCCTCGCGGCGCACTCCCGCTTGAAGAGCGTCGCCGTCGCGCCGACTACCTTCGCCGAGCACACTACGCTCGACTGGCGAGGCTTAGCCTCTTGGCTCGCAGATCGCGCGGGCAGGTCGACGGAAGCAAGTAGACGCGGTCCCAAAGCAAGTTCGGACGCTGTCGCGGCGGGCTCGTAGCCGTTGTCCATGAAGTGGGTCGGTCACGGGACCGAGGCGCCCGCCGAGCCCGCGTGAGCGGTTCGCGACGGGTGTTCAATCCAGAGAGTCGGCGAGCGACGAGGGGTCATCGTTATCGTCTCTCCACGACAGACGATAACTTGGGCGATTTGGCTCGTCTCGTGCGTGATCGAGGAGCGGATGGCCACTGCGCTCAGCGGCGCATACATGCCATTCAGACGCTCTTCCAGCTGAGCTATAGCCCCACGATTTGTGCTCGATCAGAGCTTCTGACTGGGTGCCGACGGAATCTAGCATAGACCCGATTCCGGACCCACAGCCGATTCCGAGCCACATCGCTCGGAGAGACGTAGACATCGCGGCGTCGGGAGGCCGGTGGGCATATCACGCCGCCTCGCTACGCGCCTCCCGAACGCCATCGCCCTGTTCGATCATCGCGCCGGTCCGGCGCGAGAGCCGGATCGCCTTCGGGCGGAGGGGGACCGGTCGACTCGCGAACCATGAGCGTTACCGGCAGGCGTACCACGTCGGCTGACCCGCCATCAATGCTCGACACGCCGGCCCGGATGAGCCCGGCCAGCCGTTCGACCGCCCATCGACCCATCCTCGCCTTCTCTTGGTGCATGGTCGTGAGCGGCGGATCGAGGTACGCCGCGAGGTCGAGGTTGTCGAATCCGACCACGCTGACGTCCTGGGGGACTCTCCTGCCGTGGGCATGGAGCGAGCGGATAGCGCCCATCGCCGTCATGTCGTTGTAGCAGATCACCGCAGTCAGCTCAGGCGTTCGCGCCAGCAACTCGTCCATCGCTCGCTGACCACCGGAGACGTGTGCGTCGCCCTCGGCGATCGTGAGGCAATCGGCTAGCAGCCCCTGGTCGGAGAGCGCGTCGCGGACTCCTTCGAGTCGCGGGGCGGCGGCAGCATGTGCCGACGGCGCCGTCACATACCCGATCCGCCGATGCCCGAGCCGGAGCAGGAACTCGGCGGCCATCCGCCCGCCCGAGCGGTTGTCCGACAGGATCGCCGGTACGCCGCCGATCGACGCCTCCCAGTTCACCATCACAACCGGCACCGGTGCGTGGGCCAGCCACTCCGCATGTCGATCGCCGATCGCGCCCGTCGCGATGATTATCCCGTCGACGCGTCGCTCGGCAAGGACCTCGAGGTATGCGGCCTCACGGTCGACGTCGTCCGCCCCGTTGCAGAGCACGAGCACGTAGCCCAGCTCGTGGGCCACGTCCTCGATCGCCCGCACGAGTTCGGCGAAATACGGGTTCTCGACATCGGTGATGATCAGGCCGATGGTCTGCGTTCGCTGGAGCTTGAGCGAACGGGCGATGTTCGAGGGGCGATAGCCGAGCTCGCGCACGGCCGACAGGACTCGTTCCCGGGTCTGCGGACGCGCCCGCACTGCCCCGGATAGCACGCGGCTCACCGTCGCGGTGGACACTCCGGCCCGCATCGCGACGTCGGCGATCGTGACGGCCATCAGCCACCCGGCCTACTTGCGATGCGGAAGCGCGGGGCGAGCTGAGGCGTGGTCCGCCTCAGCCGCCCTGCACTCATTGCGGGCTACTTGTACTTGTCGGCGTTGTCCTTGGTGACGAGCTCGGTGCCGGTATCGATGACCGGATCGATCGTGCCACCGCCGACGAGCTTGATCAGGCTCTCGACGCCGAGCTTGCCCATGTTCGCGGGGGCCTGGGCGACCGTCGCGTTCATCGTCCCGGCGATGACCGCCGCCGCCGCATCGGGGTTCGCGTCGAAGCCGACCACGAGGATCTGGCCGGTCTTGCCCGCGTTTTTGATCGCCTCGACGGCGCCGAGGGCCATATTGTCGTTGCTGCCGAAGACGCCCTTCAGATCGGGGTTCTTGGTCAGGATGTCTTCCATGGCCGCCTGGCCCTTCGCCTTGTCCCATTCGGCCGGGACTTCGGCGACGAGGCTGAGGCCGCAGCCCGTCAGACCGGCCTTGGAGCCGGTGGCTCGAGCCTGGCCGGTGCTCTGGGTGATGATCCCTTGCAGGATCGCGACCTTGTCGCCGGCTTTGAGGGTCTTGCACATGAAGTCGGCCGCCAGCTTGGCGCCCGCCTCGTTGTTCGTGCCGATGAAGGTGACGCCCTCGTTCTCGCCCTTCGTGTCGATGAAGACGACCTTGATGCCCTTGTCGATCGCCTTCTGGACCACCGGCTTGAGGGCGGCCGGGTCGGTCGGAGCCAGGGCGATCCCCGTATAACCCTTGGTGATCGCATCCTCGATCTGGGCGATCTGTGAGGGAACGTCCGACTCGGTCGGCGGCGCCTGCACGTCGACCTGGACATTGTTCGCCTTGCCTGCCTCTTCGGCGCCCTTCTGGACCGCTGCCCAGAACGGGTTGCCGCCGCCCGGGCCCTTCATGTCGACGAGGATCTTGACGTTGGCCGCCGCACTCGCGGGGGCCGACGCCGCAGGCGATGCCCCTCCACCACAGGCACCCACCGCCAGCGCTGCTACTGCGGTCAGGCTCAGGATTCGTATCCGGTTCATGTCTCCTCCGTCTTATTGTCCGATCGCCGGGCTCCACCCCCTGATTGGTGGATGCGAAGTCGTTGTCGCTCACCTCCTTTGTCTGTCCGCTCGGAATTCCTCGGGAAGAAGATCGGTTATGGGTGTCGTGCTACTCGGCGGTGACGGCGACGCGCCGCCGCAGGACGTCGAGGGAGACGACGGCGATGATCACGACGCCGATCAGGAGTTGTTGCCAGAACACGGCCACGTTGTTGAGGTTGAGCAGGTTGCGCATCAGCCCGATCACCAGCACACCTGCCAGCACGCCGACGACCGACCCGCGCCCGCCGAAGAAGCTCGCGCCGCCGATGATCACGGCCGAGATCGCGTCGAGCTCCTGACCGAGGCCTGCGTTCGGGAAGCCGGAGTTCGTCCGTCCGGCCAGGAGCAGGCCCGAGAACCCGGCAAGCATCCCGCACAGGCCGTACACCAGCACGAGCGTCCCATCGACGTTGATGCCGCTCACCCGAGCGGCCTGCGGATTGCCCCCGATCGCGTAGATGTGCCGTCCGACCCGGGAGTGCTGGAGGAATGCCCACATGCCTGCGTAGGTCAGCAGGACGAGCGGCAGGGTGACCGGGACGCCAAAGCCGGGGGCCAGCGCGATGTCGCCCGCCCCCAGCCAGTTCACCTGGTCGCCGAGGCCGCTGATCGGGACGCCGCCGGAGATCAGGTTCGTCAGGCCGCGGGCGATGTTGAGCATGCCCAAGGTCATGATGAATGGGTGGGGCAGCCGGAGCCGGGTAAGGCCGAGCCCATTCACGATGCCGACGACGAGGCCGACGAGGAGGGGCGCAACCATGAGGATCGGCCATGGGTAGCCCTGCTTCGAGAGCAGCGCCGTGGTCATCATCGACAAGGCCAATACCGACCCGACCGACAGATCGATCCCAGCCGTCACGATCACCACGAACTCGCCCAGCGAGAGCAGGGCGGTATACGCGATCTGCCGGAAGATGTTGCTGATGTTGCCCCAGGTCAGGAACACCTCCGGCTCGAGCAGATAGGAGATGAAACCCATCAGCAGGACGAGCGCAAGGACACCGAACCGGTCGACGTAAGGCATGATCCGGACCGTCAGCCCGGAGCGTGGCATCTCCCCGATGCCTTTGGCCGTATCGTCTGCCATCTCAGTTCGCCGGACGCTCGGCGCCGGCGTTTGTCGGCCGCCCGCCGTCGCGCTGGCTGCGGTTGCCCATGATCCAGCCGATCACGTCATCCCGATCGACCTCGCCCAGCTGCGCCTCGGCGAAGTTCCGACCGTGGAAGAGGGCCATGACCCGGTCGGAGACGTAGAAGATGTCGTCCATTCGATGGCTGATCAGGATCACGCTGATGCCGTGGTTCTTGAGATCCTTGATCAGGTCGAGGACCTTGCTGACCTCCCTGACCGCGAGCGCGGCGGTCGGCTCGTCCATGATCACGACCTTCGCCCGGAACGCCGTCGCTCGGGCGATCGCGACCGCCTGACGCTGGCCGCCCGACAGCTCCTCGACCCGTTGGCTGACGCTCTTGACGCTGATCCGGAGCTTGTCGAGGTGCTCCTGGGCGAGCCGCTTGTTGGCATCGTGGTCGACCACCGGGATGACGCCGAAGACCCGGCGTGTCTGCTCCCGGCCGAGGAAGATGTTCTCGTCGATCCGCATGTTGCCGGCCAGGGCCAGGTCCTGGTAGACCATCTCGATGCCGAGCTTGCGGGCATCTCTCGGGCTGTCGAACCGGACCGGCTGGCCGTCGACGAGCAGCTCCCCCTCGCTCGGCGGGTGGAGGCCCGAGAGGATCTTCATGAGCGTGCTCTTGCCGGCCCCGTTGTCACCGACGATGCCCAAGACCTCGCCGGGCATGAGCCTGAGGTCGACGCCGCGGAGGGCGTAGACGTGGCCGAAGTGCTTCGAGATGCCTCGTGCCTCGACGACCGGCGTCGTCGAGCCCGCGTCGGTCATCGCACATCCTCCGCGACCGCGACTGGACGCGAAGCCGCCATCGTCAGCTCGAGGCCCGAGATCTCGGCGAGACCGACGATCCGATGCTCTTGAAGCGCGCGCGTGGCCGCCTCGGCCACGCGCAGCGCCTCGAGGCCGTCGCGTGCGGAGCAGGCACTCTCGACCTCGCGCTGCGCAACGCGGAGGAATTCGACGAGCTCGGCTCGGTAGGCATCCTCGAAGCGGACCAGGAACCCGTTCCAGGCGGGACCCTCCGGGGCCGGAACGCCGGGTTCCACGGAACGCAGCGGCATGCGAGGTCCGAGGCCAACGGCGATGCTGTCCTTCGATCCGAAGACCTCCGTCCGGACGTCGTACCCGAGCGGATCGTGGCGGGCGACGGTGAGGACGGCGAAGGGTCCATCCGCGAGGCGCAAGGTCGCGACCGCCGTGTCGACGTCGTCGTACTTTGCAAAGACCTCGAAGCCCCGCACGCCACCGTCGGCGTAGACCTCTTCGACCTCGCGGCCGGTGAGCCAGCGCAGGATATCGAAGTCGTGGATCGAGAAGTCGCGGAACAGCCCGCCCGATGTGGGGATATAGGCCTCGAGCGGCGGCGCCGGGTCATGGCCGGCCATGCGGACCGCGTAGAGGGTGCCGAGGTCGCCACTGGTGATGAGCCGGCGAGCCTCGCGGTAACCGGCATCGAAGCGCCGCTGGAAGCCGAGCTGGAACGGAACGCCGCTCGCTTCGATCTCGCGGGCGAGCGCGATCGTCTCCGCCAGGTTGCTCGCCAGCGGCTTCTCGCAAAAGGTCGGCAGACCGCGCCGGATCGATGCCCGGACGAGCGCTGGATGAGCATCAGTGCTCGCGGCGATCACGACCGCCTTCGCTCGATCGAGGGCGGCTTCGACCGAGACCGCGGCCGTAGCCCCGACCTCCGCCGCCACCTCGGCCGATCGAGCCGCGAGCAGGTCGGCGACCACGAGGTCGGAGACCCCGCGCATCTGCGACAGCAGCCGAGCGTGGAACCGCCCGATCCGGCCGACCCCGAGCAGTGCCACCCTCACGTCGCAAGAGTCCCGTCGGCGTGAGGGTCGGTGGGTCGCTTCGAGGTCATCGGCTCGTTGCGAGAAGCATCCACGGTCAGCCCCATGTAATCGCTTACATGCGGTGGATGACGCGGACCATACCACCCGCCGAGGCGCTGTCAATGGGGGTCTCCAGCGCCGCCACAGACGCCAGCCCGCTCACGCTACCCCGCTCACGCTCCCCGTCATCGCATGCGACCTTCGCTTGAAACGAGCAGCGCACCAATCCACGACAGCGCTTTGAGATCGTCGACCACCACGGTGGCTCCGCTGTCGAGTGCGCGTGGTCCGACGCCCACCACCAGTTCGACACCCGCGGCGCGTGCCGCAGCGATCCCTGTCGCCGCGTCCTCCAGGACGATCGCACGGTCAGGGGGGACGCTGAGCAGGCGGAGCGCGGTCGCGTAGCCCTCCGGGTCGGGCTTGCCTCGACGGACTTCGTCAGCGGAAACCAGCACGGAGGGTTTCGGAAGTCCGGCCGCTGCGAGTCTGGCCCGGGCCAGTGCGGTGGTCGCCGACGTCACCACCGCCCAGCGGCCTGCGGGAAGCTCAGCGAGAAGCGCCGCTGCGCCGGGGATCGCGCGGATCGTCGACGCGTCCTGAAGTTCGCGGAGGTGGATGTCGGCAACGGCCGCAGCAACGTCGGGTGCGGAAACCAGCATCGCGACGGTCTCGCCGGCCGGCCGGCCGTGTACCAGCGACAACGTGTGAACCGGATCGAGGCCACGCTCGACGGCCCAGGCGGTCCAGGCCCGGATCACGCTCGCGTCCGAGTCGACCAGCACGCCGTCGCTGTCGAAGACGACCGCATCGGCGGGCAGCACGAGTGCGTCGGTCATCTGTGGGTCGTCCGCTCAGACTCAGCGCACGGGTCGGTTTCTGTAGCGGTTGACCAGCTCTCGGGCGGCCACCTGCATGCGCACCGGCGGAAGGCCGCGCCTGATCTGATCGAGGTCATCGAGCACCATCTCGCCGATCTCGAGGAACGCCTGGGGGATCCCCCCAGCGCGGTGTGCGGAGAGGATCAGACCGTCCAGCCCACGAGCCGGGTGGTCGGGAGGCACGGGTTCATCCGGCCAGACATCGACGGCCGCGAGGAACCGCCCTGCGGCGACGCGATCGAGGAGGGCAGCGTAGTCGACGACCGCTGCCCGGCTCACCAGGACCACCCGGGCCGAGCCCGGGATCAGGTCCAGCTCCCGTGGCCCGAGCAGGTGCTCGGTCTCTGCGGTGACCGTGGCCAATACGAAGAGGAATGTGCTCCGAGACAGGACCTCGTCCAGGGATGCGGGAGTCACGTCGTGTTCCCGCAGGAAGTTGTCCGGCAGCCATGGGTCGTAGACCCGGATCCTGGCGTCAAACGGCTCGAGCAGTCGATGGAGCGCCCGCCCGAGATTGCCATAGCCCACGAGCCCGATCTCAGCGTGCCGCAGCAGAATGGCGTCCGCGTTGCCTCCCGACACGTACGACTCCCGGCCGGCCCTGAACGCCCGGTCCCCGCGGCTGATCCCGCGCGCGAGGTCGATGGCGAGCCCAAGGGAGTACTCGGCTACCGCCTGCGCATAGGCAGGCCCGCACCCGAGCACGTGGATACCCCGCCCGAAGCACGTCTCGTAATCCACATTGGGGAAGAAGTTACCTTCGACGTTCATGACGGCACGAAGCGAAGGTGCCAGGGCAAGTCGTTCGGCAGGGAGGTCGGGTTGGCCGACGATCGCAAAGGCCTGCGGGAGGGCCGCCTCGAGCGAAGCGTCGGTCGGGTCGTCTTCGAGGTCGACGACGGTGTATCGCTCGTGAAGGCTTCGCAATGCAGCCTCGCTGAAGATGCGGTCCGCGCGTTGGGGCGCCGGCTTGAGGAGGACTACGGGCTTTGTCATCGGGGTGCTCCAGCTACGGGACGTACCGGCGGCTCGTCGACCGGACGATTAGACGCCGAGCGAATCGATGCCGTCTACGCCGTCGTCGATGCAGCCGGACCGCGTCGTCAGTCCCGGGAGGTCGCTCGCGTCGCCGACCAGAGCTCATGCCGGGCGGCTTCCAGCCGATCGAGCGGCTCGAGGGCCCGGTCCGTCAGCTCACGCTCGACGGCGGCCGTGATCTCCCTCCGGAGATGGGCCGCCCAGCGTCGCCCCACCCAGCCGGCGTGCAAGCCCAGGATTCGGGCGAGGGCGTATCCCGCGACGAGCGACACGACCAGAGCGGCCAGCGGCATCGGGATCGGTCCCAGCACGGGCACGTCAACCGAGCCGACCGGCGGCCGGGCGAGGATCCACACCACGATCCAGGCGACCGACAGGACGATCGCCCACGTGGCGACGGTCTGGAGCAGGCCGATCAGCGGCCAGATCCGGCTGGACGGCACCGCCCGCTCCTGGCGGCCGATCGCCGTGTCGACCGCTCGTTCGAGGCTCCGTCGAATGCCGGTGGGCTCGACGCTCGCGGCCAGGGTCGGACGGACCGCCGGAGCCGCCGTCCGTATCGGCTCGGTCAGAGCCTGGCGCAGCGCGTCCACGGCGGCGGCGAGTGAGCCATGTTCTCGCCACTCCACGAGGTAGCGATCCGGGTCCGCGACCTGAGCCTCGCGGCCCGAGAGCCGGTAGATCGTCGAGGTGACCAGGCCGATCGGCCCGGTGCCGCGGGCACGAGCTCGCGCCCGCGTCGCGGCCACGGCCTGCCGCTCGAGGGCGGGCAGGTCGAGCGCCCGAGTCACCGCGGAACTGGCTGCCTCGATCGCCGCTCGCCGAGGCCCGGGCCCGAGGAAGGGCTCGGCTGGCGTCAGCGGATCGATGCCCGCCTGCCGGGCGAGTCCGTCCAGGGTGGCCACGATGGTCGCCAGCAGGCGGTCCCGGACGATCCGCTTGGCCTCGACCTGCGCCGCCACCCAGGCACGCAGCTCTCCGAGCGCGGGCGGGCCGTCGATCGCCGAAGTGACGATGACCGAGGGCTGGCTCCGGCCAGGGACGGCAAGCCTGGTCGCCAGGTCGCCTTCGAGGTCACGCCGCAGGCTCGCGACGGCATCGCGTCCAAGCCGGTCCGACTTGTTCAGCACGATGGCCTGACGATCGAGCCGCGGCATCCACTGGCGCAGGAAGTCGTCGTACAGGACCGCATCGTGGTATTTCTCTGGATCGGTCACCCAGATCACGGCGTCCACGCGGGGCAGGAGACGTTCGACGCGCTCACGATGGACCGCCGTCACCGAATCGATGTCCGGCAGGTCGAGGATGGCCACGTTGCCCGGGCCCGATCTGTCGTGTTCCCGGATCTCGTGGACGTCCAGCCAGGCGAAGAGCTCGTCCAGGTCGCGGCGGGCTTCGCGCGGGACCCAGGCCACGGGTTCGTCCGTGGTTGGACGCCGGACGGAGACCTGGCTGACAGCCTCACCGGCAAGAGCGTTGAGCAGGCTCGACTTTCCCACGCCCGTACCGCCGACCAGCGCCAGGACGTAGACGTCGGCGGGAAAGCCGAGCCGGGCCTCGGCATCGACGCGCACCGCCTCGGCCGCGTCCACCGGGATGCCCAGCGTCCTGGCCGCCTCGATGGCCCTGACCAGCCGGGCGAGAGCGTCCTCGGGCCGGAGCTGGCCTCGATCGTCCGGGCGATCGTCCGGGCGATCGGCCGGGACCGCCTGCTGGCCGATGACCGGCGGCGCGTCGCTCACTCGGGCCTCGGCGGGATCGACTGGTCACGGGTCGCCATGACCGCGCCCAGCTCCACCCGAAGTTCCCTTGGCAGCCCGGCCGGCAGGTCCCTCAGCTCGGCCGCGCCCGCTCGCAACTCGACGGCCAGGTCGGTGAGCTGGCCGGAATCCGGCACCAGGCGATGGAAGCGTGCGAGCTCCTCCGCGAAGCTCGCCGCAAGGAGCTCGTCGAGGTGGCGACGGGCGCCGCCGATCAGCTCGACCATCGCGGCTTCGCCGAACAGCGCGGACAGGAGCTTCTGGTTGAGGAACGCGGTCGCGGCGGCAACTCCGACCTCCGTGCCGGTCAGGCCGCCGGTGTGGATGAACGTCGCGAGCATGACCCCGGTGCCGACGGCGTTGACACCGATCGAGGCACCCTGGGCGAGCAGACGCTTCGGGCGACCGCTGGCCTGGATGTCGGCTGCGATCCCGTCGATCCAGGCATCGAGGCGTTCGCGCAGGCGCTCGTCGAAGCCGACCGAGGCGCCCCACAGCGTCGGGTCCTCCGATATGACGGCATCGATGGCCGGCTCGTCGGCCCACGCGGTCGCGGTCCGGCGGGCGGCCTCGGCCGCGTGCAGGTGGGCGACGGCGAGCAGATCGTCGATCGTCGCGGCCCGGACCTCGGATACCGGCGCGCGGGCCGGACGGACGAGTGCGGAGATCGCGCCCCGAAGGCGGCCGATCCCATGCGAGAAGAAACGGGTGATCTGATCGGCTCCCACGAAGCGTTGCCAGTGGCGCAGGGCTTCCTCGCGCAGGAAGCTGGCCCGCCCGAGCTCCTCGCGCAGGCTCACCAGCTCGCGCTCGTAGTGGTGATTCGCCACTCGATGGAGCGCGTCCACATCGATGGCCTCGTGCTCGCAGTCGTCGGCGATCCGGTCGAGCAGCGGCGCGAGTCCCGCCAACGAGCCGGACAGCGCCCTCGCGGCGAGCTCGATCCGCGCCGTTCGGTCGCGCTGGAGCTCCTCGATGCGTTGGCTGATCGGGGCGATGGCCGCCGCTCGCAGCGCCTCCGTGGGGGGCTCCACGTCGCCTTCCTCGACGGCCACCAGATCGACGCGCGGCGCGGCATGCGTAGGAGGGCCAGGCGCACGGGACGTCCCTTTCGCGACCGCATCCGCGAGCCCCGCCTCGACGAACAGGCGCTCGACGTCGGCCAGGAGCTCGCCACGCTCGACCTCGCCGGCAGGGATCCGGTTGACGACCACGATCAGCGGCAGTCCGCGCTCACGGACGCGCGACAGGACGGCCCAGGGAACGCGGTCCGCGTAGCGGCTGGCGGTCGTCACGAACAGGCACAGGTCCGCGGCCTCGATGAGGTGGTCCGCCATCTCTCGATTGGCGTGCTCGATCGAGTCGAGGTCGGGCGCGTCCACGAGCGCGATGCCGGAACCGATCGCCTCGTCCTCGACGAGGCGGAGCCGACTGCGGTCGAGACCGGCCAGGGGACCTTCGAGGAGGGCGTCGCGGCCATCCGGATGGACAAGGACGACGGCCTGGCGTGTGGTCGGTCTCAGGACGCCGGTCGGGCTGGCCGCCCGCCCGGCCAGGGTATTGAACAGGGTGCTCTTTCCGGCGCCGGTCGGGCCGAGGATGAGGATGAGGAGCGGCGCATCCAGACTGTTGGCCCGGACTCGGACATGGCCGCGCAGGTGGTCGCGCAGCTGTGAGGCGCGCTCCGATGCCGCGATCGAGCGTGGTCGTGTCGCCAGGCGTCGAACAGCCAGCGGTTCGAGGCGATCCACAAGCGCACGGAGCTTGCGCGGAGCGGGTTCGGTCACATTGCCTCGATCCTAAACGCAATTCGGTTCTGCCAGTCTCCCGCCAGATCCGTTCCCGCGTATCAACCCGCTCGCGGAACAGCCTCCGGTGCGGCACCCGAATCGAGGCAGGAATGGTCACACCGCCGATGTGCCGCTGAAACGTAATGGCGATCTGGCCAATCGGTACGTCAATGTGCCGTGCCTCTGCCCATCCTTGAACCGCCCGCGATGCGGGTGTGAGAGCGTGGAAGGGAGAACAAGGATGGGCGTCTTTTCATGGCTGGTAGTGGGTGCCATTGCCGGCTGGCTGGCCGGCCTGCTCGTCAAGGGCGATGAGTCCTACGGCGTGATCGGCCACATCGTTCTCGGGATCGTCGGCGCGATCGTCGGTGGCTTCATCGCGGGAGCCTTGACCGGCGGCGACTACATCACCGGGATCAACTTCACCACGATCGTGGTCGCCGTGATCGGCGCCGTCATTGCGGTCGTGGCCTGGAACGCGATCAGGGGCCGAAGCCGAACGGGCCGCGGAGCGCTCTGAGAC
>DASPWU010000022.1:0-5143 GCA_035637675.1 Candidatus Limnocylindria bacterium
CCGGCGTCCAGGAGGACGACGATCACCGCTGGCCGGATCGGCTCGAGGTCCCACCCGTCGCGCATCGTCAGGCCCCAAGGGCCTTCGGAGCGGCCGGTGCTTTCGGCGCGGCCGGTGCCTCCGGCGCCGCCGGTGCCTCCGGTGCCTCCGGTGCCTCCGGTGCCTCCGGTGCCGAGATCATCGAGGACCACGTGCGGCCGGTGCCGGTCCGTCCGGTTCGGCGGATTCGCTAGGACGCGGACCGCCGCATTGGGACGATCCGGATCCGGCGACGGGCCAGGGGAGAGATCAGGGTCGTGATGACCGAGCCGATCCGGAACTGGCGACGGAAATCGGCCGGCGCATCGGCCGCCGCGACCCGCCGAAAGCCGAACCGCTCGAAGTAGCCCTCCGTTTCGCGCCGGGTCATGAGGTAGAGCACGCCTGGCTCCTGCGCGAGGATCGATTCGACGAGCCGGCCGCCGATACCCGATCTCTGCCGGCCGGGCGTCACGGCCACAGAAGCCAGCTCTCGCACCCCCCGCGAGTGGACTCGCACCTGGGCGCAGCCGACCACTCCTGCCCCGGCGTCGGCGACCAGGAAGCGATGCCAGTCGAGATCTCGCGGATCGAGGCGAGCCTCCCGGATGAGCCTCGAGATCGCGCCCTGGTCGGCACCAGTGGCCGGCCTGATGGAGATCGACTCATCGAACACGCGATCGAGGATAGAGCTCAGGGCCATCGGCGCCGTTGCATTTCCGGCATCAGGTCGAGCACAGCCGTGCGTGATCGCGTCAGGAATCCGACGGGAAGCCAAGTCGATCATGCACGTTCTTCGCAGAAATGATGCGCCGTCGGCAAGCGGCGTAGCACGCCGCGGGGTGGTAGCCCGAATTCCGTCCGTGGGGCGCCGATCGGCACGGTGCCGGCGCTGGACCACCGGGTGTACGATCCCCGGGACTGCGTAAGCCGACTCCCTTCGGCCGGCCGGCTGAGACCGCCGACCCACCGAAGCCAAGCGCGGCCGGTCGACCGCCCGAACCAGACGGGCCGGTCGTCATGGCCCGCCTGCGAAAGGGAGACGATATGGCAGCCACCCCCACCGGACCCTCCACGAGCCGTGCGCCGGCAGGCTTCGAGCTTGGCCGCCACGTCCGGGCGAACCTGTCCGTGGCCGAGCTTTACGAGGACGCGATCCGCGGCGGCGACGGGATGATCGCCGCCCAGGGGCCGCTGGTCGTGCGAACCGGAAAGCACACCGGCCGCTCGCCGCGCGACAAGTTCATCGTGGAGGAGCCGTCCAGCGCGTCGAAGATCTGGTGGGGAGAGGTGAACCACCCGATCAGCGAGGAGCGCTACGAGCGGCTCCGTGGTCGCCTGGTGGACTACCTCTCGGATCGGACGCTCTACGCGCAGGACTGCTTCATCGGGGCCCATCCCGAGCATCGGCGCTCGCTCCGCGTGTACACCGAAACGGCCTGGGCGAGCATCTTCGCGGAGAACCTCTTCCGCCGGCCGTCGGCCGCGGACCTGCGATCGTTCCGCCCCAACTTCACGATCATCAATGTCCCGTCGTTCAAGGCGGACCCGAAGACGGAAGGGACCCGGACCGAGACGGCGATCCTCGTCCACCTCCGGCGCATGGAGATCCTCATCGTCGGCACCGAGTACGCCGGCGAGATCAAAAAGAGCGCGTTCACGGTCATGAACTACCTCATGCCCGACGAGGGCGTGCTGCCCATGCACTCGTCGGTGAACGTCGGTGCGCATGGCGATGCGGCGGTCTTCTTCGGCCTGTCCGGGACGGGGAAGACGACGCTCTCCGCGGATCCCGAGCGGAGCCTCATCGGAGACGACGAGCACGGTTGGGGAGATGATGGTGTCTTCAACTTCGAGGGCGGCTGCTACGCGAAGACGATCCGCCTGAGCCCGATGTACGAGCCCGACATCTTCCAGACCACTCGACGGTTCGGGACGATCCTGGAAAACGTCGACCTGGATCCGGCGACGCGCGAGCTGAACCTGGATTCGGAGCGGTTCACGGAAAACACGCGCGGCGCGTACCCGCTCGACTTCATCGGCAATGCGGATCCGACCGGGATCGCCGGCCAGCCGCGCAGCGTCGTCCTGCTGACAGCAGACGCGTTCGGAGTCCTGCCGCCCATCTCGCGACTCACCCACGCTCAGGCGGCCTACCATTTCATCAGCGGCTACACGGCCAAGCTGGCCGGTACCGAGATCGGGATCAAGGAGCCCAGGGCGACCTTCAGCGCGTGCTTCGGCGCACCCTTTATGCCGCGCCATCCCGGGGAGTACGCCGGGATGTTGCGCGACCGGCTGGCCGATGCCGACGTACCGGTCTGGCTGGTCAACACGGGCTGGACGGGCGGGCCCTACGGGACCGGAGAGCGGATGAACATCAATCACACGCGATCGATGGTGCGCGCCGCCCTCGACGGTCGCCTGGCCGGAGTGCCCACGGTCACCGACCCCATCTTCGGCATCGAGGTGCCGACCGCCTGCCCGGACGTCCCGGCCACGTTCCTTCAGCCACGCGAGACGTGGCGGGACACGGATGCCTACGACCGCCAGGCTCGAGCGCTGGCGGTGATGTTCACCGAGAACTTCGCCGCGTACGCCGACGGCGTCCCGGACGAGGTCCGGGCGGCGGGCCCGCGAATCGATCCGGCCTGGCCGCTCGAAACGGACGGCTCGCCGGCCACGAAGACTGTCGCGACCGACGGCGACGCCGGCTAGCCTGGCCGACGCCCAACCCGCCACGAAGGAGGCCGGCATGGCCCGCAGTAAGGTCACCGTCATCGGCGCCGGGAACGTCGGTGCGACGACGGCCCAGCGCATCGCAGAGGCCGGCCTGGCCGACGTCGTCCTGGTCGACATCGTGGAGGGCCTGCCCCAGGGCAAGGGCCTCGACCTGGCCGAGGCAGCCCCGGTCGTCGGCCACGACGCTCGCATCGTGGGCACCAACGACTATGCGGACACGGCGGGCAGCGACATCGTGGTGGTGACGTCCGGCCTGGCGCGCCAGCCGGGGATGAGTCGGGATGATCTCCTGGCCAAGAACGCCGGCATCGTCCGATCGGTCGTCCGCGCGGCGGCCGCCGTGTCGCCCACCGCCGTCCTCATCGTCGTGACGAACCCGCTCGACGCGATGTGCCATGTCGCGCTGGACGCCTCGGGGTTCCCCCGCGAGCGGGTGCTGGGCATGGCCGGCGTGCTCGACTCGGCGCGCTTCCGGACGTTCATCGCCCAGGAGCTGGGCGTGTCGGTGGAGGACACCCACGCCTTCGTCCTGGGCGGCCACGGCGACACGATGGTCCCGCTGCCGCGTTATTCGACCGTGGCCGGCATCCCCATCACCGAGCTCCTGCCGCCGGACAGGGTCCAGGCACTCAGCGAGCGGACCGCCAACGGCGGCGCGGAGATCGTTGGCATGCTCAAGACCGGATCCGCGTTCTACGCACCGGCTGCCTCGGTCTTCGAGATGGTCGAAGCGATCCTTCTGGACCGCAAGCGGGTGCTGCCGTGTGCGGTCCTTCTCCAGGGCGAATTCAAGACGCGCGGCCTGTTCGTGGGGGTGCCCGCCGTGCTCGGCGCCGGCGGCATGGAGCGGGTCCTGGAGATCGAGCTGACCGACGACGAGCAGGCCGCCTTCGACCGCTCCTCCGCGGCCGTGAAGGAGCTCGTCGACAAGCTTGGAGCCGTGACGACGTAGGTCCAAAGCTGGCACGCAGCCTCCGGCAGCCTGTTGCGGGTTTGCAAGGCGCCTGAGATTGCCCGTCGCTGGCAGGAGGGGTAGGGTGATCGTCTGGACGAGTGCTGCGCGACCGACGGGAGGAGCTGCGACCCTCGTCCATGGCCCATCTGAGGAGGAGGAGAGTTCATGCTCGGCTCGGCCAATATCCGTTCCGTTGCCGCGGTCGCCGTGGCCGTCGTGCTGGCCCTGGCGCTCGCCGGTCCCGCGTCGGCATTCAACCCTGACACGGAAGTGACGGTCGGCAGCCCGTCCACGCCGTTCTCCCAGAACAAGCAGAACGAGCCATGGGTCGCCATCGACCCCGCCCATCCAAACGTCCTCGCGGCCGGGGCGAACGACAACATCGACCTTGAGGCATGCAACGCCGGCAATCCCACGACGTGCCCGTTCACGAATGGCGTCGGTGTCACCGGCGTGACGTTCTCGTTGAACGCTGGCGATTCGTGGACGCAACCGACGTACACGGGACTGACCGCCCGACATTGCCTCGGGCCTGCCGCCTGCGTGCCTGCGGTTGGACCGATCGGGACGCTGCCCTGGTACTACGAGAACGGCCTGGCCTCGGACGGCGATCCAGCCCTGATCTTCGGGCCCCGGCCTGATGGGAACGGTCATTTCTCGTGGGTCAACGGCTCTCAACTGTACTTCGCGAACCTCACCTCGAGCCTGAGCGGCCAGCGGAACGACACGTTCAAGGGATTCGAAGGAATCGCAGTGTCGCGGACGGATGACGTGGCGGCTGCAGCCGCGGGTGACAAGAGCGCCTGGATGGCGCCGGTCCTCGCCTCCAAGCAGAGCTCGGCCACGTTCTCCGACAAGGAGGCGATCACCGCCGACCAGGTCTCGTCGAGCACCTACTTCGGCAACGTCTACATCTGCAACACGGACTTCCGCAGCGTCGGCGGGCCGCCCGAGCCGATTCGTGTGACCCGCTCGACCGACGGTGGCGACACCTGGTCGTCGGTCCAGATCAGCCAGGCCTCCAACACCGGGATTGGCGAAGGCCGGGCTGGCGGTCGCCAGGGCTGCGCGATCAAGACGGACAGCCACGGTGTCGTGTACGTCGTGTGGCGGGGCGCCTTCATGGGCGAGGCGGTGGTCTGGCTCAGCCGTTCCTTCGACGGCGGGGCGAGGTTCGACAGGCCGCGGGTGGTCGGGACGACCGGCACCGTAGGCGCCTTCGACCCGGCCCAGGGCCGGTTCACGTTCGACGGCGTGGCCGGGGCGCGAACGAACTCGTCGACGAGCATCGACATCGCGAATGGGGCGCCGACGGGGGGCGGGGCGACCGACCGTGTCGTCATCGGCTTCGTGAACGGCGAACTCGGCCTGAACCACGAGCGGGCGATGGTTCGCTACTCGGATGACGGCGGTGACACCTGGTCGGCC
>DASPWU010000023.1:0-37585 GCA_035637675.1 Candidatus Limnocylindria bacterium
AGCGCCCCACCCACGCAGGAACGTCCCACCTTTCCGCAGCCTCCCGCCCCGGAAGGTCCGCCGTCGTCTGGGCCACCGACTCAGCCGCCGAGTTCGGAACCTCCCACGGAGCCAAGACCGCCCGATATGCCGGAGCCACCCCCACCATCCGAACCCCCTCGGACCGAACCCTACCCACCGACGGATCGATCGCCAGGAGCTCCGCCTCCTCCACCGGTCCCATCGGCGCCGCCCACGACCCAACGGTCGCCGCAGTTTCCGCCTGCCCAGCCGCCAAGCGAGTCCGGGCAGCCTGGATCAACGAGAGAATCGGGGTCGGGCACACCGGGTAGCACACCACCGGAGAGTCCCCCGTCCGAAGCGTCACCTGGTTCGAGTTCCTAAAGGACGGGCGACCTGAGGCAATCAGTCAGACTTGTCGGGTGGGAGCCGGCGGCAGTCGAACACTGAGACCACGATCAATCGCCTGGTCTACCGAGACGCGATGCAGGCGGAGATGGCCTAGACTGAGCACGCGCCGTCCGGGGACACAGGGAGGTCCGACATGCGGATCTTGAAGGCGACCGGATTATCCATGGCCCTTGCCGGTGCTCTGCTGGTCGGCCTCGCGCCAGGGGTTGCCGCCGGTAACTCGAGCTGTACGGCCCAGTTCACGAGCGCCTTGGCGCCTGTTGTTCGACCGTTCGGGCAGAACATCGTCGTCCCCGAGGTGCGAAACCTGACCCTGGGTGGACCGAACCTCGGTCAGGAGGTCATGAGCCTGTTCGCCACCGCCGACCGGACGGCTTGCCCTGTTCCACCCGGTTGACCGACTCGGCCAGGTAGCCGCCGGACGTATCGGAGGCGGCCTTCGGGCTCCCCGCCCGGCTTCGCGATTCGGTCTGCCCGCGGCCTACTGATCAGACAGGCCCCGTTCCCTCTTGTCCCATCAGGGCTATGTGGGAGACGAGATAAACGAGGAATCGAACAAGGCGTTGGTCCGTCGGTACCTCGATGAGGTGTGGGTACGTGGCGACGTGGCCGTGCTGGATGAGCTTTTCGTGCCCGGATCGCTCATGGTCGGAGCAGCCAAAGCTAATGTCGCGATGATGCGGCCGGCGTTTTCGGACATTCGAGCCACGATCGATGACCTGGTCGCTGAAAATGACAAGGTGGCCGCCTACGTCTCGTTCAGCGGCGCCAACACGGGTCCGTTGCTCGGATTCCCGCCAACCGGTGAGACGGCCGTCCTCACTGCCCTCTACCTGTTTACCTTCGAAAACGGTCGCATCAGGACGACGGTCTTCGAGACCGGTCTGTTCGGCCCCCTGATGGCCCTCGGGCTCATCCATCTCCCTCAGGCCGCGACGCCGCTGAACGAATCAAGGCTGCCCCAGGTCTGATGGGATTGCCGTCGCCATCCCACGCCTATCGCGCTCATGGGGTGGCCGAGGGAACGCACGGCGAAAAGGTCGGGTTCTTGAAGGCGGGCCCCACCAGGGTGGGCTGGTCTACTGAGGCGTCCAGGGATCGGCCCGAGCCGCTTCCGCGCGACGGCCCCGTGACACATGACGAATACGCTCCGCACATGCCTTGCAGCCGATATGTGCAGCGGAGGAAACCCGGATGACCGAGGAATCTGTCTCAGAGGCCCAGCCCCTGGCTGAGTACGTGACGTCGTCCGAGGAGGCCGATTGGGCCGACTCGTCCGACAGCGAGGATCGGGCGCGCATGATGCTGGCCGAGGACGAGGCCTCCCGCGCCGCCGAGATGCTGGCCCAGGACCAGATGGACACCGCGCGGGATCTGGCTGGCCGGATGGCTTCGTCAGATGACACCGGCGACCTCGGCGAGTGGGTGGTCAACGACTCGGAGTGACCTTGCACCGCGGCGGCTAGCGAGTAGGCCCGCAGAGTCGTGCGGTGGATCCGGCGGGAAGGATGAACTGCAGGCCGAAGACCGAGCCATCGCCCAGCGGCGGTGTGTCGAAGCGGAGCCACGAGCCGGCCGGAAACGACACGCCGCGCTCGTCGAACGGATCCGGCGGCGCGTCGCGACCGAGGCGGACGGCGCCGTAGCCGCCTTCGGCGACCGAGACGAACACGGACGCGCCAACGGGAACGCTGAGTGTCACGGTGCCGGCCGACCCGGGCATCGAGCCGACGATGAGGCAGTCCGCGTCGACCGCGAGGTGGGCCTGGTCGAGCGCGACCACCGCCGGCGGTGACGCACTGGTCGGAGCGGGCCGAACGACCGGCTGCGGCGCGATCCAGCCACCGACCAGGTCCCACAGCGCGCGGTCCCGCTCGACTGGCTCGGATGGCCTGACGACGGAGGGCACCAGTGCGTCACGCACGGGACTGCCGTACTCGCGAAGGTACCCGCCCAGGATGACCGGCGACGGGATGTAGATTCGGGTCGCCGGCGGAGGCCGGTATGGCAGTCCCGGGCCGTAGTCGTCGGCGAGGGTGACGAACGCTCGGAGCTCGCCGGCCGCCTCGGCGAAGAACTCCGCGCTGGCCGGGAGGCTGCCGGCGTTGACCAGCAGGCCGTTGGCCGCGAGCAGCAAGACCAGCGCCCCGGTGACGGCGGCCCTCGGCGTCGGCCGCGACTGGCCATCGAGCCGTCGAACGGCATCGTCCCCTCGGCGGCCGAGCACCGCCGGGACGGCCAGCAGCACGAATGCGACGCCGAAGTAGATGTATCGCGACCGGCTGGCCTGCTCCACGCCGAACTGGCCCCGGCCCAGCCCGATGAGCACGAACAGGATCACGATCCCGACCGCCGCACCCACCGCCAGGGCGTTGAGGCTGCGTCCGCGCGCCTGGCTCATGGCCCAGCCGATCGTCATGAGGCCGAGCAGTGCGCCGATCGGCGGGGCGAGGCCAAAGGCCGCATCGACCGAATCGGCCACCCCGAACGCGACGAACACCGGAAGGCGAGCCAGGGCTTGAGGCGAAAAGTTCGCGTCGTGTCCGGCCACGCCCACCCGGCCGAACAGCTGGAACCAGACGAGAAATACGACGGCAACCGGGATCAGCCACACGAGCTGCCGACGCCGGGCCCGATCCACCAGGAGCATGGCGCCGGCCGCGGCCACGAACGACAGCCCCATCGACGACGAGGCGATGCTGAGCACGAGGAGGACCATCGCGATCCGGGGATGCCCGTTGGACAGAGCCAGGAGTGCCCCCAGGCCGCCCGCCGCCGAGCAAAGGAAGCCGATCTGGAATGCCCAGAAGAGGTTCTGCTCGCCGCTCCCCATGAACAGGAAGATCCCGCTCGCGGCCAGGGCCACGACGGCGCCGCTCGAGCGGCGGACGAGCCCGAACAGCGATCCGGCGGCGAGGAGATGGAGGACGAGCAGGACCGCCAGGTAGGGCAGGTAGCTCGTGAGCCCCACGGTCAGCAGGAGGACCCGGTAGAAGAAGAAGGGAACCGTGGCCCAGTGCTCGTTGTGGGGACCGAACCAGTCGGACAGCGTCCCGCCGCGCTTGCCGATGAACGTCCACTCATCGTGATAGAACGTCCCGCTCCGCCCCAGGTACAGCAGGACGGCGAAGGCGACGACGGCCATCACGCCGAATAGAAGGGTCGACCTTCGATCGATGAGGTCGAGTACCGCGGCTGGTTCCGGCTTCCGAAGTCGGATCGACCTCACGGCCGCACTGTAGCAGCCGGCCATGACCGAGCCACGTAAGTCGCAGCTACGAGCCGCGGGCTAGCGTTGGCGGAGCCTGACGGCGGAGGCCGCGGCCCGTTGGGGTCGTCAGCCAGAGGATCGTTCGGGCGTGGGTTTCGTGGCCCGCCGCGTATCGGTCGGGAGGTAAGTCGGGTGAATCGCGGGTACGGGCTCCTCGCCGTGGGGAGCGCCTTCGTGCTGGGCGGCGGACTCGTCTCAGCAGGAGCCTCGGGTGCGTCGCCCTCACGGGTGGCTCGCACGTCCATCACATTGATCAACGCCGACGGCTTTCAGCCGGTATCCGAGCAGGTCGTCGCCGCCGACACCGTCGTGGACACGTTCACGTCAGCCGACTCCACGGTCAAGCTGATCGGACGCCCCGGTTCGACGGCCTTGATCTCGCTTGTTCCCGCCTCAACGGACGCGCCGGGGACCTTCCAGGTCACGCTGAGCGCCAACCGGCCCAAGACGGAATCGGACGCCCGCGCGTACGCCGAATCGGGCCGAACGGTGGTCGGCGATCTCGTCGCGCTGGGCATGCCGCGCCATGAAGCCGAGCGCCAGTTCGGCGACATGGAGACCGTCGACGGCCGTAATCCGTATCTGGCTGACACGAGTCGAGGCGCTGCAAGGGAAACACCCCGTCACGCCTCGTCTTCGCTGTCGAGCGCGACCTCGACGGCCGCGTCGAGCACCACTCCTTACGACGTGCTGTGCGCGGACGTCAACGCTCACGGCGGAAAGATCGTGGGCCGCGGCTGCTCGACGTTGTTCCTCGTGACGCAGAACGGCTTTGACTGGTGGTTCAACAACAAGTACAAGCTCTCCGTCCATTCCACGGACACCTCGTTCCCGTTCCCGCTTCGGTTGACCCTGGCGGCGTGGGACATCAGGTGGGCCGCCGGCAACGTCGTGTACGACTGGGACCCGGACAACGAAGTGCCGGTCGGCTCTTGCACGACGGTGACGGCGTCGATCACCGACAGGGGCGGCATCTCCATCTCGGGCACTGTCTGCCCCAACACGCTCGACGTGTGGACGCTCAACAGCACCAGGAGCGGCGCGCAATGGAACGGGACCGAGCGCGGCACTCAATGGGAGGTCGCGGTGGGAGTCCAGGCCGTCCATAGTCCACCCAGCGCCCCGGCGAGCTACGCCAGTACGCTCGGCCTGGCCTGCATGAACTGCTGACGCCAGATGCTGACTGCGCTGCGACGCCTTCGATCAACCTCGGGTCGCACGATCATCGTGGCAATCGCTGCCTTTGCGCTCGGCTGGGTCGCGGCGACAACCTGGGCGGCGGCCACTGGCTCGGAGCGGGTGCATCTCGAGGGCGACGATGGGGGCGTGGTCACGTTCGTCAACGTCGACGGGTCGAAGTTCTGCTTCACCTCGGACCGAGACGGCCAGGAGCAGTGCGGGGCAGCGTACAAGGCGGTCGCCGTCGAGGTCGGGCAGCGCGTGGAGGTGACGGTCGCGCGCGTCCCGTTGCGTCCCGACGTGGCCAAGCTCTACTGGATCGTCACACTCCCGCCGCCTCGATAGGGCCGAGCGATAGTCTCTGAAGCCCCCGCGTGCGGATGGATCGGAAACCGGCCGTGCCCCAAGGCCCGCCGGCCGGTTACCGAACCGCCAGGGTGAGCCTCGAGGACTGGCTCTTGCCTGCGGCGTCCCGCGCAGATGCGGTGAGCGACATCGTCCCGATGGCCGAGGAGCGCACAGTGAAGCTCACCCGGTAGATGCTCGGCGACAGGCGGGTCATCGTGTAGCTGTACGCCGCGATGCCTGGTTGGCGGATCGTGAGTCGTGGAACCGTGGACAGTGGCTCGGCCGAGGTCACCGTCACGGTCAGGCGCGCGCCGCGAACGGCCGTCGTGCGCGACGTCGCGATCTTGAACGCCTGGGCCGTGACGCCGAATTGCTTCGTCTCCGCCAGGCCGCCTGCTGCCGCCGTCACCCGAAGGACATAACGGCCCTGGGCCGCGAAGGCGCCCGAGCTCGTCCGGCCGTCCCACGACATCGCGTTTGCCCCGGCGGACCTGCTCGAGCGGATCGTCCGGACGAGCCGGCCGCTGGCGTCGAGCACGTCGAGCTGGACGGTCGCCGGAGCGGCGAGCGTGAAGGACACGGTCGTGATGCGAGCGTAGCGATCGCCGTCCTGCGGGTAGAAGAGCCTGGGCGCGACGGTTCCCCCGCGGAAGGCCGTGTAGACGTCGAGTGAGGAGGCCACTTCGGCGCCGACGTTGCCCGCCAGGTCGCGCGGCACCAGCGTCAGGCTGTACCTGCCGTCCGGAGCGATGGCGCCGGCACTCGTGCGGCCGTCCCAGGCGATGGTCGCCGGACCGCCGGCTGCCGCGACGCTCATGGTCCGAACCACCGTGCCCGAGGCGTTGGCGATCGTCACCCCGATCGTGCCGGGCTCACTCGTCGAGTAGGCCAACGCGCCGGTTTCGTGCACCCCGTCACGATTTGGCGAGACGGTTCCCAGGCCGGGCACCGGCCCCACACCGGCCAGGACCGGCGCGACGCTGTCGATGCGGAACGACAGAGTCCGGATCGGTTCGACGTTGCCGGCCGCATCCGTCGCCCTGAACGTCAGGGTGTGCGGTCCGTCCGCCGACACCGGAATCGATCCCGCGTACGGGGCCAGCGCTCCGCCGTCCACGGACGCCTGGACGCCGGCCACTCCCGACGCGTCGTCGGACGAAGACAGCGTCACGGAGACGGGGCCGCGATAGGTACCCGGTGCGTCGCCGACCGGGCCGCCGACCACGGCAGCGGTGACCGGCGGGCGGGCGTCCAGCTTGAAGTCGACCGACTGGCTGGCATCGGCGTTGCCGGCCTTGTCGACGGCCGCGTAGGTCACCGAGTACGTCCCCGAGGCGGTCATCGTGACCGAGGCACCGCTCGTGAACGTGCTCGGCCCACCGTTGACGCCATAGCGGAATCCCGCCAGTCCGGACAGCGAATCCGCAGCCGCGAAGCCCAGCGTCACCGGCGAGCGGTACCAACCCGCCCCGCCCGGCGTCCCGGCGATCGTCACGACGCCCGTCGTGGGCCGGGTCGAATCGATCCGCACGGTGAGCGTCCTCGTGGCCTCGCGATTGCCGGCCACGTCGACCGCCCAGTAGGCGATCGTGTGCGTCCCGTCGCCGGCGAGCGGCAGCGGCGCCGTCACGACCGCGCTGGGGCCGCCGTCCGTCGATGCGTGGATCTCGGCGACACCGGAACCGGCGTCGGTGGCGGTTAGCTGGACCGTGATCGGGCCGGTCCACCAGCCGTTGGTGCCGGCAGGTCCGGTGATGGCTGGCCTGGAGACCGGCTTCGCCGCGTCGACCCTGACCGTGATCGACCGTGTCGCCTCACGGTTGCCGGCCCGGTCGATCGCGTAGTAGGCGACCTTGTGCGCCAGCGGCGAGGTGAGCGCGAAGGGTGCGCTGTAGATCCGGGTCGGGCCGCCGTCGATGGCGTAGCGGCGCAACGACACGCCGGTGCCGGTGTCGGTGGCGGACAGGCTGATGGTCGCCGGGCCCACGAACCAGCCGTTGAGCCCGAGCGTGCCCGCCACGGCCGAGCGGCTCTGCGGGTCGGTGTCGTCGATCGCCGCCGAACCGGACGCGACGGCTGGGGCGTTCCCCCAGCCATCGCTGGCGGTCAGGGACCAGCTGTACACGCCGTTGGGCACGAGCGCACCGGCGCTGTCGCGGAGGTCCCAGGTCATGGTCGTCCAGTCGGACGTTGTCGTGAGCGTCCGGACCACCGCACCGGCCGCGTTGCGGACGGTCATCTGCGCGGTCACGCTCTCCGAGGCGCGGTAGCGCAGCGCAAACCGATAGGTTCCGTCGACCGACGCCGTCGAGTACGGCTTGTCGAGCGTCCAGATCCTGGGCTGCGTGCTGTCCCGCGGGAGCAGGCCGGTCGCCGCGACGAAGCCCGAAGAACTGCCGTCCAGGCTGGCCGCCGCGAACACCCGCCTGCCGTCGGCCAGCCGCGCGACTTCGGCGCTGAGCCGCAGCCGGGTGCCGGTCGGGAGCGTGCCCGTCGGATCGCCGACCAGGTCGGCGCCGGGGAACGTGGGCACCCCCTCGAGAGCGCCTACCTCGGCAGCTCCTGGCACGACGAAGCCGGCGGGGTTCGTGTCGCTGCGCGGATAGGCGGTACGCGTGACCTGGACCGTCGTGAGCGACGGGTCCTGGATGATCGAGCGATACCAGGGGCCGTGGCTCGTGGTCGGATCCAGGATCGCCCGGAAGCCAGGAGTCCGCACGGACGCGAACGGAATGTCGTTACCGTGGTAGGTGGGGTAGATGTGAAACATGCGGTCGATCGTCTGCTTCGCCGTGAACAGGGCGGTGATGTACGCCGTGTGGGGATGCGAGACGTCGGCGATGACCGCCCGTGCCCCGGCCGCGAAGAAGCCGGCGCCGTAGTTGTCGACGCGCGCCTTCGAGTCCGAGAGCGTCCCGATCGGCAGCCCGTCCGAGGTGTTGCCAGAGGCGTAGCACAGGTGATGGAAGAGGACGATCGCGTTGGGGGCGAGCTTGATGTCACGGGCGATGTAGTACTCGCCGTAGTAGACGTGGGCGCTCCCGTTCGCACCGGTCTCCGGGTCGAGACCCAGGCCATCCTTCGTGTAGGGCTGGTAGGGCGCGTAGATCGACGGCCAGCCGTTGCCGTGGCCCAGGTAGACGACGATCGAGGCGCCCTGGAGGGCGGGCTTGACTCGCGACCACGTCGCCCGCGGCGTCTTGAGCAGCACGACGTTCGATGTGTACTTGCGGGCGGTCGCCGCAATCGCGTCGGCATCGGCTCGATAGTGGGTGTTGCTCGAGCCGACCGGCCCGGCGATGACCACGACCTTCGGGTTGAGCCCGGCGGCGGCGGTCGGGGCCGGCGCGGCGAGGCTGGCCGGCCAGAGCACGGCGACCAGGACGAACGCGAGAGCGAAGACGAGACCAGTCGGACGGCGCACGAGCTTCCCCTGCTTGGCTGGCGTCGCCATCGCGACCCCCGGGATCGGTCCGGGCTCCCTCGCCCGTACGTTTTGGAATCCGCCCTCTCGTGGACCTCATCGATCCTGTCGGAGACCTGCCCACCATTCAAGCGGATTTGTCAAGAATTTCCGAGTGCCCGATTGGTGCGCGGGTGCCCCGGACCATTCTCCCGTCGGCCCGCAGGACCGAATGTCGCGAGGTCGCCTTCCGCGGCGGCCTGACTTCTGGTACAAACCCCTGGTGCGCCATCACCCCACCGCCGGGCTCCGGGCCGTCGTCGCGGCCGTGGCCATCTCCCTGGTTCAGCCCGTCGCAGGCGGGTGGATAGGCGCGCCCGATGACGCGACGCTGCCCGCCGGCGCCGGCCGGGTCGATCCCGGCCCGGGCCAGGCCGCGCGTGCCGGAGAGCCGGCAGCCGGACCGATCTCCCGCCAGATCGCGGCGCCGCTCGTGCCGGAAGTGCCGGACCGGCCACTCCGTCCAAGGCCCGGTCCTACCGATCCAGGCCTGCTGTCGGGCTACGTCTGGCCGCTGCCCCGCGGCAGGATCACCCAACCGTTCGGTCCGAGCTGGGCGGGAACGCTCCGCGTCGACGGCGTGCCCTTCCACGACGGCCTGGATATCGCCACGTTCTGCGGTGACCATGTCGTGGCCGCGCACGACGGCGTCGTCCTGGCCGCCGGCCGCAAGGTGGACCCATGGATGGGCTGGATCGGCTCGCTGGCGCCATCGGTCGCCCGCCGCGATCGACACCACCTCTGGTACAGCCTGCCGATCATCGTGGTAGTCGACGACGGCAACGGGTACCGGAGCATCTACGCGCACCTGAACGCGCTCAACGTGCGAGCCGGCCAGCGGGTGCGCGCCGGCCAGTTCCTGGGCTGGGAGGGCTCGACCGGCTTCGCCACCGGCTGCCACCTCCACTACGGCCTGTTCAGTCCGCTGGAGACCCGCGCCTTCGCGCTGGAGCCGCGGATCGCCAAGCGGACGAAGCTGCCGGCCCTGGAGGTCGCCCGAATCGACCCGCTGCTCGTCCTCCCGCCGCGGGGTCGCGGGCATCCCGGCGCACCGGCCACGCCGGCCGAGGGGCGGGACCCCACGTTTGAGCCCGCGCGACCGGGGATCCCGAGCCGGCCCCGCTGAGACTGTCGAGCTCGGGCGCTACCCGGCCCGGCGGTAGCGGCGCCCGATCAGTGCATAGGCCGGCAACCGGGCGAGCGTTCGGCTGAGTGGCGGGCCAGGCCGTCCGTCCCGTCCCTCGATCGCCAGCAGCGAATCGGTTGCCGTCGCGTCCGCCGGCCGTGCATCGACGACCGCCAGGTCGATCGCCACCCGACCCGGCTCGGCCGCCCCCAGCGCGGCGATCTCGTCGGCGGGGGGCACATCCTCGTACGAGAGGCGGATCTCGGCCTCAGCTCTCCAGCGCGGCCGCCGCAGCAGGATCGCCCGCCAGCCCTCGGCCACCTCCGGCGTGACGTGGCCGTCGCCCGGAACCGGTCGCTCGGAGATCGCCTCGTTGCGCGTCCACAGCGCGGCCTGGTGCAGGAGTGCGTACTCGTCGAGATCGGCGTACGCGGACAGCGCCTCGGCCGGTGAGCCGATCCCGAACAGCGCCTGGATGCTCGGCGCGAAGACCTCGCCAAGATCGAGATCGATGGCCCTGACGGTCCGATGGAAGTAGATCTGTTGGTACATGAACAGGCGCGCCGTCAGGAACATCTCGAGCGCGCCAACGCCGGGCTCGTATAGGGTCAACCCGGCCGGACCGATGAACGCGTACCGGCGCAGGCGCTCCACGTCCACTGGTCCCGTCGAGACGCCGGCGAGATAAGCGTCGCGCCGAACGTAATCCAGGTTGTCGACGGTGAATACGCCCGACAGGAGCGGTTGCAGCCAGCACAGCCAGCGCGGCATCGAGGTGTCCGCCAGGGCGGGCTTGGAGACGAGGAAGGCCACCCAGCGCGGGTCGATCGCCTCGCCGGGCGCGAACCCGTCGCGCTCCGGGATCGCCCCGGGGGCCCGTCGCAGCCCGGCCAGGATCGCACCCAGCTCCCGCTCGATGATGAGCTGGCTCAGGTCCTCGTGGCTGAGGCGCTTGCCCGCCTGCCGGCGGGCGTCAGTCGGCGCGGGGAAGGACGACAGGACGTGCTCGTCGAAAAAGTGTGCGAATGGCCCGTGACCCACGTCGTGGAGCAGGCCGGCAACCCGCAGGGTTTCCACGACCAGGCCCTCGGATGGGACCTGGTCCGGCGCCACCCCATCGGACAGGAGCTGCGCCCGAAGCGACGGGTACAGGTGTCGAGCCCACAGGCCAGCCTCGTGCATGACCCCCAGCCCGTGCGTGAATCGCGAGTGCTCGGCGGTCGGAAAGACCCACCGGGCACTCTGTAGCTGCGAGATCCGGCGCATCCGCTGGAGCCACGCCGAGTCGAGAAGGTCCTCCTCGGCGGCCGATTCGATTGGCAGGCCGGCCGCCGCCGACTCAGCCGCGGTCAGCCGCTTGGTGAGCTCGATGTAGCCGTGGATCGGGTCGCTGATGAGGTTGACCGCCCCGAAGGGATGGCGGCTCATCGAGCGACCCGGTCGCAGGCCGGGCGATCGCCCCGCTCAGGGGATCCAGACGCGTGACAGGCTGCTCCAGGCGCCGACGTTGCCGTTCCGGTCCCGAGCCCGCACTCGGACGGCGTAGTAGTGGCCACGTGCCCTCGAGTACAGCTTGATGGACGTGCTCGTCGTCCCGCTGCGGATGATCCGCCAGGTGCCCGAATCGACCTTGTATTGGACGTCAAAGTTGGCAAGTCCCGCGGTGTGCGTCTGGAGACGCGGATCGTAGCCGCTCCAGGTGAACCAGGCGGTGGTTCCGGTCCGGCCGTGGCCCGTCATCGCGGCACGGGCGGGCGTGTGGTCCCGCGACTCGGTGAACACGATCGATGCGTACGTCGCGTGGGCCGACCAGCGGTAGGCGAGGCCCACGCCGAAGTAGTTGAACCTGCTGCTCATCAGCAGGGCCCAGTGGCTGGAGCTGTGCTTCCACATGCTGTAGAGGGACTTCGCCACGTCGTAGCCCCATGGGTAGCTGGACCAGCCCAGGTCCTCGCCCCACGAGTAGTACTGGACGCCGGCGTTCGTCAACTGCGACGACAGGCTGCCGGCGGCGGTGTGGCTCAGCGTCCCCAGCGAGGCGAGTGTCTCGGCACGCGTCGTGGCCACGCTGCGCAGCGCGCCCCAGTATCTGAGCGGGCGCAGCCCTCGAGCCACCCGATCGCGATTGGTCCAGGTGATGAGGTAACCCTCCACCGTCCGCGCGGTGGGCGAGGTCGGGGTGCTGGTCGAGCCGGACGGCGTGTTGCTGGCCCCGGAGACGACTGCCGGACCGACGATGGTCGAGGCCGCCATGGCCGCCATGAGCAGGCCGATGAGGGCGTGCCGATAGAGGGGTCGGGCGCGGTGGTACATGCGCGGTCTCCGTTGCCGCAGGGGACGCCACGCTGGGGCGGCAGCGCCGAGCCTGCGCGGAGCGACCGGCCTGCATGCGACGCGACGACGCCGCGGACGGGTCACGCGCGCGAGCGCATGTGCTCACTACCGACCCGAACGACCGGTCCGCCTCCGGTGTCCGCGGCCGGTGGGCGACCCGGACGGGGAGGAGGGTACCAAAGCTCGCCGGGCGAGGTCCAGTCGGCGGCATGACAGCCCGCTGTGCGGAACGGCCCCGCGATGCGAAACGGCACGAGGGCCGTTCAGGGGCGATACAGGTCGGCCGCCGCGCGGACCGTGGCGGCGACGTCCGCCCGCAGCTCGGGTGGGGCGAGGACTTCGACGTCGGCGCCCCACGACAGGATCCACAGGCGGATCTCGATCGTGCCGGCGACGTCGGCGCGCCACACGAGCGAGCCGTCGGGCTGGGGTTCCCGAACCTCCGAGGGATGCCACCTCGTCTCCGCCACGCGCGACGCCACCGCCGGCCCAAACCGGAGCTCGACGGTCGTCGCGGGTTGGTCGGCGATGATGTCCCAGGCCCGAGCCATGGTCGCCTCGATGGCGCCGCGCTCCGGTCGCTCGAAGCGATCGTTGGTGAGCGCGAGATCCAGGATTCGCTCGATCTTGAAGGTGCGGATCGCTCCGCGGGTCTCATCGTGGCCGATGAGATAGAGGGCATGCGTCGTCGAGGATGGCTCGATCAGGTACGGGTGCACGCGCGCCTGCCGCGGTCCCCGGCCGGGCGCATAGGCGCCCGTGTCGTAGGTCAGTCGGACGATCCGCCGCTCCGCCCAGGCCTGCGTGAGGAGCTGGACGCGACGTCTGTTCTGCTCGCCGGGCGGCCGGCGGGCCATGACCTCCAGGGTGCTCGCCACGTGGTCGGCCAGGGCCTCCGGCATCCCTGAGCCGAGCTTCTGGAAGGCGCCCATCAGGTCGGGATCGTGGGTCGTTGCATAGCGGGCCATGAGCCGGGCTGAAAGGAAGACGGCCAGTCCCTCCGCCAGCGTCAGCTTCAGTGGCGGCAGGAAGCCTTTGGCCTCCACTCCCCAGCGGCCGCCGTCCGCCCAGACGGGGACGCCGATCTCCTCGTCGATCTGGCGCAGGTCGCGATAGACCGTGCGCCGTGACATGCCCACCGCCTCGGCGATCTCCTCGGGCCGGGCGCCGGCGTCGCCGCGCTCTTCGAGGAACCGGACGATCCGGTAGAAGCGCGCCGCTCGATCGCGCTTGGCCGACGGTCGCTCCACCTCGTCGGTCATCGGGGCAACCGGGCCCGGCGGTCCGCGTTCGCGCGGCGCACCGCTCGGCCGGTCATACCGGTCGAGCCACGACGACCGGCTGCCCCCGGTCCGTGGCGGTCATGGTGATCTGGACGGTACCCTGCAGCCCCGCCCCCACGAGTCCGGTTCCCGGGAGACCGCTGGCCGCGCCGTTGCCGGTGGCGGCCAGCCGGCCCACCTGGCCGTCGGTGAAGACCCAGAAATCCAGCTGGCCCCGCCAGCTACGGAGGTCGGCCTCGCCAACCAGCCAGCGGACCTGGGGGAATGCGCGCCTGAACGTCGATCCGTCGATCGCGATCCGGCAGTGCCGCGCCCGCGCGCCCTCGACGAACTCGATGCCCCGATCCTCCGCCGCGGCGCGGTAGCCCGGCGTCAGGGCGACCTCGATCGCCCACCGGTCGACCGTCAACGGGTCGATCTGCCCGGCCGGGACGCTGAACCAGCCGCCCCGGCTCTCGAGCTGCCAGGCCTCGTTGCCGATGCGGGCCGCGCCGTACCGCCCGAGGGCAATGTCGGTCGCCACCACGGCCGTCCAGCGGACATCGCCGCCGGATCGGACCCCGTTGATCTGGACCGAGCCGATCGGTCGCAGGTCGATCTCGCCGGTGATGCCCAGGCTCAGCTGGGCGCTCGTTCCGGCGGCGACCGTCCCGTCGCACGGCGGCGGCAACAGGGCCGGGTTGGTTGGGCCGAAGCGCGAGCTGACGGCCGGCCGGTCGCGGAGGGCCAGCTCGTTGGCGATGGCCGCCCCGGCAAAGGGGAAGCCGCAGGCGGCCGTGAGGACGGCGGCCAGGGCCAGCCCGCGGACGAGGCGAGTCCGGCGGGGAGCGCCCACGGCCAGGACGCGCCGAACGATCCCCAGGCTGGCGAACAGGCAGGTGCCCGCCAGGGCGAGGAACCAGGGATAGGCCGCCTCGAGCGATGGCAGAAGGGTCTGGGCGCCGCGCGCCACGAGCTGGCCGATGATCCCCCCGATCGACGGCACGAGCAGGAGGCCGACGCCGAGCCCGAGCCAGACCGTGAGGACGAACGCTCGATCGCCTCTCGCCGCGGGCGGCCACAAGAGCGCCGCGGCCGCGACGACCGCCGGCAGGGCTGCTGCCAGGCCCACCGCGAGGTCGATCGGTCCGCCTGGCCGGTAGCCGAGCAACACGAGCCCTGCGACAAGCGTCCATAGGACAGTCAAACCGGCCGCAATGAGGCGCAACTCGAAGGATCTGACCCGCATCGGGGCGAGTCTACCCGGGCGATCTACGGCATCGGTACCAGATGATCGCCGCAAGTACCGGTAGGGATAGGACGCAAGGGGCATCGTCATCGAGGCGGACAGCACCGAAAGTTCCACTACGGCAGCGGTGACACAGACACCAGACGAAGACGAACCACACCGTCACCGATGCCAAACCGCCAGAGGCGGTCAGGAGAATTGGGCAGGAACGTGAGCCATGGCAGAGCAGGGGCGCAGGCGAGGTACACGGGGTCGCGAACGGTCTTTGCGGGCCGATCCGTCCTGGCCGGTGCTCGCGGCGGGCTCCGCGGCCGGATCTGGATCGGGCACTGGCATCACGGCCTTGACGATGGCTCCGTCGACCTCGCACCACGTCCGGACGAAGTCGACGTACCGGCTGCTGCTCATGCGCGGGCTGGCTCCTGACGAGGCCGCCAACCTCACGGCGTTCATGTCCGGCATCCATGTCGGCGGGCAGGGCTGGAAGCTCAACCAGGTAAATCAGCTGCTCTTCCTTCGGGAGCTCAATCGATCGGGATGCTTCGGCGAGACCGACGGTACGGCCCTCGCCAGGTAGTCGATCTCCAAATCGAATATCCCGGCCGCCGCGACGTTCTCCCTCCTCCCGTCGCGGAGGCCACTCCACCCGAAGCGGCGCCTACCTCCTCCAGGCGCCGCTTCGGGATTCCGGCTCCGATACCATCCACTGGTGGGCTCGGCCGTCATCTCGCTGCTGACCGACTTCGGCCTGCGCGATCCGTCCGCGGCGATCTGCCGCGGCGTGATCCTGGGCCTCGTGCCGCAGGCGCAGGTCATCGACATCAGTCACGAGGTCCGCAAGTACGCCGTCCGTGACGGCGCGCTCCTGCTCTGGTGCGCTCTGCCCTACCTGCCCGTCGGCGTCCACGTCGGTGTCGTCGACCCGGGGGTGGGAACGGCCCGCCGACCCATCGCCATCCGGGTCGGGCGAGGGGACGTCCTCATCGGGCCGGACAACGGGCTGCTCCTCCCGGCCACCGAGCGGCTGGGTGGCATGGATGAGGTCCGCGAGCTGGCCGAGCCCGGCTACCGACTGCCGACGGTGAGTGCCAGCTTCCATGGCCGGGACATCTTTGCGCCCGCGGCGGCCCACCTCGCCCGCGGCGTCCCGTTCGAATCGCTGGGGCCGGCCCTGGATCCGGGCACCCTGGTACGGCCCAGGTGGCCCGCGCCGAGGCGGACCACGGCTGGCCTGGAGACGTTCGTCCTCTACCGCGACACGTTCGGCAACGCGAAGTTCGGGGCACTGGCCAGCGATCTCGCGGCGGCGCTCGGCCCCCTGGAGCCTGGAGACCCGCTCGTCGTGACCCTGGGCGGAGGCTCCGCGAGGGCGGGGCAAGCCCTTCGCGTCGAGCCGGTCACGTGGCAGCTGACGTTCGGGGCGGTTCCGCCGGGCGTTCCCGTGCTGTACGAGGACTCGTACGGGCGTCTCTGCCTGGCCGACAACCAGGGCGACGCCGTCAGCCGGCTGGGCCTGGTGGACGACCTGCCGGTCATCGTCGCCCGGCGAGGCGGGGCATTTGCACCCCATGCAAGCAACCGACGGTCACGCCCCGGCCCTTGACGAAATCGGCGTGTTTCTTGCACTCGACGCAAGAAGTCAGCCAGACGCGTGACGGCGGACACAGATCTTGCGGGGTGCGAAAGGTGTGTGGCCGGCGACGGCAAGAATGCACGGTTGTTGCCGTGGGATGCAACGCTCAACTGACTGGTTGCCGGCCTTGCAAGAGTCCGGCGGGCAGCCCCGTGGGCGGCACGTCCGCCAACCGTGCAACCCCGACGGGCGTGGGGGCGCCCGTCGGTACACTCTGCGGGTCCCGAAAGAGGAGGGTTCCATGGAGCTCACCCCGCGCGCCCCGATCGTGGTCGCCGTCACCGTCCTGGCCATGGTCGGTGCCGGCTGCTCGGCCGCCGCCACGCCGTCACCGTCCGCGCCGCCAACGAGCGCTCCGGCCAGCACGGTCGCGAGCGCGTCGCCGTCGCTGGACCCGTGCGCCAAGACGAGGCTGACCCTCCATACGGCCGGCAAGCTCACGATCGGCACGGACAACCCAGCCTTCGGGCCGTGGTTCGGTGGCACCCCTCCCAAGGGGTCCAGCTGGCAGGTCAGCGATCCGGCCAGCGGCGAGGGCCTGGAGAGCGCGGTCGCGTATGGCATCGCCGACAAGCTCGGCTTCAGCAAGGCCGAGGTCATCTGGGTCGCGGTCCCACTCAACAACGTCATCAAGCCCGGCGCCAAGGCCTTCGACTTCGACGTCAACCAGGTCTCGTACAGCAGCGAGCGAGCCCAGGCCGTCGATCTGAGCGACGGCTATTCCGACAACAACCAGGCCGTCGTGGCCTTGACCAGCAACGCGATCGCGAAAGCGTCGTCCGTGGCCGACCTCAAGGCCTACCGCCTGGGCGCCCAGGTCGGCACGACCAGCTATGCCTACATCACCGACAACATCCAGCCCACCGCCCAGCCCCGCGTGTACACGACTAACGACGCAGCGATCAAGGGACTCCAGGCGAAGCAGATCGACGGCATCGTCGTGGACCTGGGCACGGCCTTCTACATGCGCGATGCCCAGCTGACGGGCGGCACGATCGTCGGCTCGCTGCCGACCGTCGGCCCACAGGAGTACTTCAGCGCCGTGCTCAACAAGGGCAGCCCGCTGACCGCCTGCGTTAACGTGGCGATCGGGGCGCTCAAGGCGGACGGCACCCTCGATGCGCTGCGGAAGCAGTGGATCGAGAGCAAGGGCAGCGTTCCCGTCCTCCAGTAGGCCGCGGCCGTCGTTCGAATGTCTGGCCAGCCGATCGGTCACGGCAGGTTCCTCGGCGGCCGCCCGGGTGGCCGGCGGGCGATCCTCGTCGCCATCGTCAGCACGACAGCGGTGTTCGGGCTGCTCGGCGCGATCGTCTTCAACGCGCGGGCTGGCCCCTGGTTCGTGAGGCGTTCCTGAACGGCCGGTACGTTGCGGAGGCGCGGCCGCGGCAGGTGGCGGCCGTGGCCGTCAATGTCCAGTTGTTCCTGCTCGCGGAGGTCCTGATCCTGCCGTTCGCGCTCATGATCGACGTCAACCGAATCCGGCGCCGAATCGGGATCGTGTTCCAGGCGTTCAACCTGTTTCCCCACATGCGGGTCCTGGACAACGTGACGCTCGGGCCTCGCAAGGTGCTGGGCTGTCCCGGTCGGAAGCTGAGGCACGGGCGCTGGACGTCCTGGAGCGGTTCGGCCTGGCCGACAAGCGCGACGAGTTCCCGGACCGCCTGTCCGGCGGGCAGCAGCAGCGCGTGGCGATCGTTCGGGCGCTGGCGATGCGGCCCGACCTCATGCTGCTCGACGAGGTGACGAGCGCGCTGGACCCGGAGCTCGTCGCCGAGGTGCTCAACGTCGTCGGCGAGCTTGCGGCCGGCGGCATGACCATGATCATCGCGACCCATGAGATGGGCTTCGCGCGGGACATCGCCAACCGGGTCGGCTTCCTCGACGCGGGGCGGATCCTGGAGCAGGGGCCGCCCGAGCAGATCTTCCGCGCTCCCACCCAGGCGCGCACCGCTCAGTTCCTGGATCGGATCATCCAGGCCGGCCGGTTGTAGTCGAGAGCGCGGTCGCGGCCCGCCGGGCGCGGCCGCTGGCCGGACCTCGGCAGGCGTCCACGAAGACGCTCCACATGCGTTCGAAGGCGGCCGGTGTCGAGTCGGTCCGCTCGGGGTGGCACTGCACGCCGAGCAGCAGTCGTGCCGCGCCGGGCGACTCGATGCCCTCGACCAGGTCCCCGGCCGGCGACGCGGCCCAGGCGCTCGCGACGAGCCCCGGCGCGAGGTCGCCGGCGCGGACGGCCTGGTGGTGGAACGAGTTCACCTGAACGACTCCACCGCCGACGTTTCGGGGAAAGAGGATCCGGGCGAGACGCGTGCCGGGCGCGACGCGCAGCGGATGGTGCGCGGGCGGCCCCGTGCCCACGCCCACGCGATGGCCGTCCACGTCCTGGAGGAGGCTGCCGCCCATGAGGACGTTCATGACCTGGAAGCCGCGGCAGATCCCGAGCACGGGTACGTCTCGATCGGCCGCCGCGCTCCAGGCCTCCGCCTCCAGCTCGTCGCGGTCCCGTTGGACGTCCGCCGAGCCTCGGTTGGGCTGGCCGTAGCGCGCGGGATCCACGTCCACTCCGCCAGAGAGCAGGAGCCCCTCCATCGTGGCGAACGCGGCCGCGCGCGCGGCGGCCGGGCTCGTCGCGTCGAGCATGATCGGCTCCCCGCCATGACGGCGAATGGCGTCGCCGTAGAGCTTGATCCTGGGGATGATCGTCTCCGCGTCGGGCCGGTTGGCGGTGGCGGTAATGGTCACGACGATCCGTGGCGCGTCGGTCATGGTGGCAGCATAGTCGCCCGTCCGCGGGCGGTCAGGCGGCGTGTCACGGTCAAGCGGCGCGCCACAGTCGGACGGCAGGCCGGGCCGCGGCCCGGTCAGTGATACCAGTCGGACGGCCGGACCGGACGCAGGCCGTGATCGGCAAGGCCGTCCACGATGCCCGGCAGCGCCGCCAGGGTGTGGTACCCGCCGAGGTGCATCAGCACGATCGATCCACCCCGGGCGTTGGCCCGGACCTTTGCCACGATCGCCGCGGTCGTCGGACCGCCGTCCGACTCGGGCCGCCAGTCGATCGTGTCGACGTCCCACATGACCATGTACCGCCAGCCGGCGGCTCCGACCGCCGCCCGCACGTTCGCGTCCTGACCGCCGAACGGGGGCCGGAAGAACGGGCGCGTGGACCGGCCGGCCAGCGGCTCGATGGCCGCCTCGCAGCGATCCAGCTGGTCCGCGATGGCAACGGCCTCGAGCGTACGGAAGTCGGGATGGCTCCAGGAGTGATTGCCGAGCGCGAAGAGCTCGGGGTGGGCCTTGACCCTGGCGAGGACCAGCTTGCCGGTCGTCGTGGTGCCCATGACGCCGGTCGGGAAGATGGTCGCCGGCACTTCGTGGGCGATGAGCCAATCCATGATCTGGAGGGCAGGCTGCAGCCGCCCGCCCATGTCCAGGGTGAGGGCGACGTCGTGCGAGGTGCGCGGGCCGTGGTAGAGGAGAACGCTAGGTCCGGCCGCGGTGGACGGGGCAGGCGTGACGCTCGGTGCAGCGGCCGACGTCGCCGGGATCGGCCGCGGGCTCGGCACCGTGGCCGCCGACTCGCTCGGCACCTCACTGGGAACCGGCAGGAAGTCCTCAGGGTCGGCCTCCACGCCGGGGATGAGCCGGAGCCGCCAGCCGGCCTCGATGCGATTGGGTGCGTACGTCGTCGTGTCCGGATCGAGGTTCGGGTACCTGTCGCGGTTCCAGTAGCTCAGGCTCAGAGGCGAGGTCCGGAACCGGGCGGCAATCGCCAGGAGCGTGTCGCCGCTGCGAACGGTGTACAGGGTGAATGCGGGCAGGGGCGTGGCCTCGGGCAGGCTCACCGTCCGGCGGGGTGATGGTGTGGGAGCGGGCGGCGACCCGGACGAGGTCGCGTCGGTCGGGCCGGACGGCGATTCGACCGCGCCCAGCAGCTGGCAGCCTGAGACGAGCAGGGTCACGACGGCCCCCAACAGGAGGGCCCGGGCTGGCCGAGGAGTCGACACGTAGCGGTGCATCACGCTCATGGGACGGTCGGGCAGGCCCGTCCGTTGCACGCGGCGAGCGCCGATCAGATGGGCAGGCTCGGCGGATCGACGGGAGTCGGCCGCTGGAGCGTGAGATCGCCGGCCAGCGCGAGGCCTTCATCGGCCGTTGCGATGAGGCCGCGACCGGTGCGCTTGGCGACGAAGCAGGCGCGGTCGGCAGCCAGCAACACGGACTCGGCGGACGCGCCGTCGTCGGGGAACGTGGCCAGGCCGATCGAGCAGCTGACGTCGAGGCGCTCGTCGTGCCAGACGGTCCCCGGAGCGCCCACCGAGTGCACGGCGAGCCGGATGCGCTCGGCCACCTGCAGGACGCCCAGGCGATCCGTCGACGGAACGATGACGGTGAACTCGTCACCGCCGTAGCGGAAGACGAGATCGGAATCACGTTCTGACGTCACGATCGCCGCCGCGATCTCGTGGAGCAGCCGGTCGCCGGCCTGGTGGCCCAGCGCGTCGTTGACCGCCTTGAAGTCGTCCAGGTCGACCATGATCAGTCCGAACGGCGAACCTTCGTCCACCGATCGGATCAGCCAGTCCTGGAACGTGCCATGGTTGAGGAGTCCGGTCAAGGCGTCCGTCCGTGCCCGGACCGCCAGGACCCGGTGCGCCTCGGCGTTCTGAAGGGCGATCGAGACCTGGGCGGCAAAGAGCTTGACCAGCTCGAATTCCTCCTCGCTGAAACGGTCATCCGAGCCGAGGCGCTCGATCGTCAGCACGCCGGTCGCGCCCTGCCGGCCACGGAGGGGGACGCAGATCAGGCTCCCCTCGGTTGGTCCGCTGGCGCGAAAGATGTTGACCCGCGGGTCGGCCAGCTCATCGACGACGAGCTGCGGCTCGTTGTTGGCGACGACCCAGGTCGCCAGGCCCACCTCGCCGGGTTCCCAGCCTTCGAGGTATTCGTCGGCGTGAACCCCGCGCGCGGTCAGCGGCCGGAGGATCCCGCTCACCGCGTCCACGACCTCGATCGCGACATTGTCGAAGCGGACCAGCGAGCCCAGGCGATCCGTGATCTGGTCCAGGACCGCCCGGGAGTCGAGCGTGGTCAGGATCGACTCGGTGATCTGCAGCAGCTCCCGCTGGCTGCGCAGCTGGCGCTCCAGGGCGGCCGACTTCGACCGCAGTCGCTCGGTCGCGTCGGCGTTCGCCATCGCCTGCGCGGCAAAGCTCGCGTAGATGACGAGGAGCCGGAGGTCGTCGTCGCTGAACTGGCCGAGGCCGAGCTTGGACAGAACGAGGACGCCGAGCACGCGGTCCTCGAAGATCATGGGCGCGAGGAGCATCGACTCGTCGAGGTCGGGCTCGGTGCCGGGGATCGTTCGGGCGCGCCGGTCCTTGGCCGCGTCCGGCAGGTTCTGGGCCCGCTTGTGCTCCGCCACCCAGCCGGTGATTCCTTCGCCGAGCTCCACTCGGAGCTGCTCCGGCGTTTCGTCGATGTACTCCCCGACCTGACCCTGCATCGCCACGGGAACGAGCTCGCGGCCGTCCAGCCGGTAGACCCGGACGTTGTGGAAGTCGAGCAGGCCGCGCAGCTCGGTCGCGATCGTCATGCCGATCTCGTGAGCGCTGGCCAGCCGATTGAGGCGGGCTCCCAGCTGCTGGATGGACTGCAGCTGAGCCGTCCACGATGCCATCTGGCTGGAGCCACGGGCCGGCGCGACCGTCACGGCCGGCCCGCCTGCCTGCAGGCGGTCGCCACGGCGACGGGCCGGCAGAGGTGCCGCGATGGCCGTGTCGTTCAGGTTCCGGCGGAGGGCACGGATCGGTCCCGCGGCGATGCCGTCGGTGCCCTCGCGCCGTGTTGGCTCGACCTCGGCGGCGGCCAGGAAGCCCTGCAGGTCACCGAGGCGGTAGCGCCGGTCGCCGCGGGGATTGATCCGGTAGTAGCGCAGTCGACCCTGGTCGCTCCAGGCCCGGACCGTGTTGGGATGCACGCCAAGGAGCCGGGCGGCCTTCGTCACGGACAGGGTCGCGTCGGTCGGGCGAGACGGGGCGGCAGGGGTCACCGGGATTCCAGTGGAGGAAATGTGAGGTTCGACGAGCCGACAGTAGGTAAGCCATGAGGCCGTGCCAATAGGACGAAAGTCCTACCCCTGGTCCCGGTGTTTGGTTCGGTGTGGTTCGGTCGCGCTCAGCTGCCGGGATCGGCAGCCAGGAGTGACGGCAGCGGGTCGAACACGTCGAGCAGGCGCCTGATCCCGGCCCAGGTCTGAGGGATCCTGAACGGCGCGCGCAGCTCGAAGTGGAGGTGCGGAACGGTCCCGGCCGCGTTGCCGGTGCGTCCAGTCCAGCCGACCACCTGGCCACGATGGACCGCGTCACCGACCTTCGCCGCGCGGCTCGACAGGTGGGCGACGATCGCCATGTAGCCGGGCGACGAACTCTCCGTGCTCCGGATGACGACGACCCTGCCGTAGCGAGCCGGATCCCATGGCCGCCAGATCGGCGCCGGATCGATGACGATCCCATCGAACGTGGCGAGAACCGCGGTCCCGGTCTTGACGACCAGGTCGACCCCGTCGTGCGCTCGCAGCAGCGTCCCGTCGGCCGCTCTGCCGCGGACCTCCTCGTAGGGGTACACCGTGCCGACGCGCGGCACCCGCCATCGATCGCCGTAGCGGTAGTTGCCTGCGGCCGGCAGCGGAAAGCCCATCGGCACCACCGTGTGGCGCAGCCGGAACCCGGTCGCCGAGATCGGGGCCGAGGGACCGGCCGACGGCGAAGCCGACGCTGCGGATGCGCTGGCAGGCCCGGTGACCTGCGAGGGCGATGTGGAGGGCGTGACGACCTGGCCCGACGCGGTGGCGCCGGCCGGCCCCGCAGGCCCGCCCAGGCCCGCCAGCCCGCCAGTCGCGGCGACGACGCCGCCGACGACGAGCACGACCAGCCCGGCGATGATCGCTGTCACGATGCCGAAACGGACCCGGCGACTCGCCGCTGGACGATCCATCATGAGGGCGGCCCCGGTCCGCCGGTTGCCCGAACGTAGAGGAGCGTGAGAGCGGCGGCCGCCAAGCCCAGCGCCAGCACCCCCCCGACCGCAAGCAGGGGCGAGCCGACCAGCCCCGGACCCTCGCCCGCCGACCGCGTATCTCCGCCCGCTGCCGGGCTGGCCGTGGGCGATGCGGCCGATACGATCGCCGGCCCCACGGCCAGCCCGGCCATTCGACCGCCACGGTCATCGGGTCCCGGCCCGACCAGGAGGAGGGTCAGCGCTGCCAGGCCGGCCGGGACGACGACGGAAGCCAGGCGCCGGCCTGCTGGGGACGATCGAGGCCTGGCCGCATCCTCCACGAGCGTCAGTGCAGGCATGGGTATCGCCCAGGCAAGGGCATCAGCGCAGGCCGTCGAGCAGGGCCCAGGCGAGGCCCGCCACGATGGCGACGGCGCCGGCCGCAAGCAGGGTCGCCGCGAGCGCCGTCCGGGCGCGGCGACCGCCGGCCAGCAGGCGCATCGCCTCCGGCACGTCGAGGGTCGTCAGGACCAGGGGACGCCCGCGCCCGGGGCCGATGATCACCGAGCCGTCGCCCGCCGCGACCGGCACGCCCAGGACGATCGCGTGCTCCACGGACGAGACCTGCTCGATCCGCATCCGGACCGGCGTGCCGTCCGGGACATCGGTGGCGACATGGTCGCGGACGTCGGCCGCGGTACCGCTCGCTTCGCGGGGGATGACCACGAGCCCGTCGCCCAGGCCATCGGTGTCGATCGCCAGCGATGCGAGGCCTTCGCGGACCTCGAACGAGACGGCCTCGCGGCGTTCGTCGATGGTCTCCCAGCGATCCCGTAGCCGCGCCTGGATGCGGCGCCGCCTGAAAACGAGAGGCCGGTGATGCTCGTCCTCGAACTCGGCGGCGGAGTCGATGCGGCCGTCCACCCGGACGTACCGGCCGTCGCCCTGGCGCGCTTGGCTCAACGCTTCCTCGACGGTGACATGGGGCGTGCCCGCGAGTAGCCGGCCGAGCCGGTAGCCGGGGCCAAACGACCGGAGCACGAGGCCCGCCGCCAGCAGGGCGGCAGCGCCGCCACCGACCAGGAGCACGGGAAGGGGGATCACGGCCGGGATCATAGTCCGGACAGCGAAAGGCCCGAAGGAACGTACCCGACGCGTGGGCGTTGATGTCATCGCCGCCGTTAGCGTGGGCTCGGCCCCTTCGGGCTGGCGCAAACGGTAGGCCGGCCGGGGGGCGGCGTCAACGTCCTTTGCCCACAGGATCGGCTGTCGCGAGCGCGCCTTTCCACGCCCCGTCCACAATCGCGGGCGGGGCCCGGCCCGGCGGTGGCTCGGCCCGGCGGTGGCTCGTCAGCCGATCGCCCGCCCGGTGGCTGCGTCGAGGGCCCTGACCTCGCCCGAGTAGCTGGTCAGTACCAGCCGGCCGGCAAGAAGCTCCGCCGCCGTGACGACGTCGGAGTGGGCCAGCCGCCACGCGACGACACCGTCGGCGTCGATCGCGAAGGTCTCGATCTCCGCCTGGACGATCACGTGATCCAGCCGAGACGAGCCGAGCACGGCCACGAGCGGGCTCCCGCTCCGGTGGTGCCAGCGCAGGGCGCCCTCGCGTGCCGCGATGGCGTAGGTCAGCAGCCCGTAGCCGATGACGAGAAGCCCCGCCGAGTCCCAGAGGGTGCCCCGGGGCTCGTCGTAGATCGGTGAGGAGAGACGGACGGTCCAGACGCCGGCTGGATGCTCGACTCGCAGCTCGGCCCGGCACAGGCGATCCGGATCGGGGCCCGCCAGCGCGCCGAGGTCGGCGAGCGCGCCACCGCTCTCGGACAACGCGAACAGCGCTGCCGCCTGGCCGCTGCCGACCCAGCGGATGCTGGCTCGGATGCCGCCCGGGTAATGGACGACGGTGTGGCGGGGCTCGGCGATCACGGGCCGGCGCGGCTCTGGGTCCGGGGCGGCTCCGTCCTCAGGCGCCGGCGCCCTGCGCGGCGTGACCACTGCCGTAGCCGGATGCCGTCTCGGATGCGTCCGGCCGTTCGGCCCGGTCCGTCTGGTCCTGCGTGATCGGCGACACCATGGCGTTCGCCAGCGTGCGCAGCGTGCCCGGCGGGACCGGGAACACGGCGGTGTCCGTGCCGGCAGCGGCCCACACCGTGCGGAACCGGCCCAGATCCGGGTCCATGATCACGCGCATCGCTCGGCCGTGGCCGATGGGCGGGATGCCGCCGATGCTGAAGCCCGTCAGCTCGTTGGCTTCTCGGGCGGTCGCCCGGCGGATCTCCGGCTCCGCGGTGACGGCGGCCAGGCGGGCAATGTCGACCCGGTTCGGGCCCGATACCAGGCACAGGATGGGCTCGAGACCGCCGTCGTCCGCCGGCGCAACGAAGACGAGCGACTTCACGATCTGGCCGAGCTCGGCTCCGACGGCCCTGGCGGCGTCCGCGGCGGTGTGGGTGCCGGCGTCGAAGACCCGGACCGCCAGGGTAACGCCCTTGCGAGCGGCTGCGTCCAGGACGCGCTGGATCGCGGGGTGGGGCGCGGTCTCGGGCACGGCCCGAGTCTACCATGGGCCCCGAGCCGGCTCGGCCGCCCGGCTCGTGCGCCCGAAGGCGGGTAGGATCGATGGATGGCCCCTGCCGATGGCCCACTGCGCGCCCTCGTCGTCGCCGATGGCGACATCCCCACGCGGCCCGCGCTCGATGCGGTCTGGCCCGGCTGGGCCGACGGCCTCCGGCTCGTCGTGGCAGCCGATGGCGGCGCACGGGGCGCCGAGCGGCTGGGCTTCGAGATCGACCTGGTCGTGGGCGACTGCGACTCGCTGGGCGAGGCCGATCTGGTCCGCCTGGCCGCCGCCGGCATCGAGATCCGTCGCGCGCCGGCCGACAAGGATGAGTCCGACACCGAGCTCGCCGTGCTCGCCGCGATCGAGCGAGGCGCCGCCACGGTGACCGTGGTCGGAGCGCTGGGTGGTTCGCGCTTCGACCACGCCCTGGCCAACGTGGCGCTCCTTGCCCTGCCGGCTCTGGGCGATCGTCCGTGCGCGCTGCTGGATCCGGCCGCGCGGGTCAGGCTGCTGACCGGGCCCGGGACCCTCGAGCTACCCGGCCAGCCGGGCGGCGTGGTCTCGCTGCTGCCGTTCGGGGACGGCGTCGCGGGAGTCACGACGGAGGGCCTGGCCTTCCCATTGCGGGAGGAGCCGCTGCCGGCCGGCCCGGCTCGCGGCCTGTCCAATGTCCGGCTGGGCAAAACGGCCCGTGTCACCGTCCAGGCCGGCCGGCTGCTCATCGTCGAATCCCCTGCTACGCTCTCGCGATGAGCAGTCCACAGACCGGAGATCCGGCGCCCGACGTCGCCCTCCCCGACGACAGCGGAACCGTCCATCGCCTGGCGGACCAGCGCGGCCGCTGGACGCTCGTCTACTTCTACCCGGAGGACGACACGCCTGGCTGCACCACGGAGGCCTGCCAGTTCCGCGACCTGCACCCGATGCTGGCGGACGAGGGCCTCACGGTCTGGGGGATCAGCCCCGACGGTGCCGCCAGCCACGCCAAGTTCCGGGCAAAGTTCGAGCTGCCGTTCACCCTCCTGTCCGACGAAGGCCATCGGGTGGCCGACGCCTACGGCGCCTGGCAGCTCAAGAACCTGTACGGCAAGTCGCGGGAGGGCATCGTCCGGTCGAGCTTCCTGGTGGGTCCCGACGGGCGCATCGCCCACGCCTGGCCCCGGGTGAAGGCGGACGGCCACGCGGCTGATGTGCAGTCGACATATCAGCGGCTGCGGGCCGGTCAGCCGGTCTGATCTCGCGGCGACTCCGGCAGCCTCAGGCAGGACGATGGCAGATGATTGAGACGACGATGCCTCGTTCGGCCCTGGGAATCGTTAGAGGCTTCGCGCGTGGGGGGAGACGTGCGAAGCCTCGGCAGGATGCTATACGGCCAGTGCTGGCCCTGCAAGACGTTTGGGCCACCCCCGGCTCCGAAGCCGAGGCCTCGGCGCACCGGCTGTGATCGATTCGCCCGACGACGCCACAACCCGCCCCACGGCGCACCCGTGGCGCCCGGCCCGGTTCATGGTGATCGTCGCCCACCCGGACGACGCCGACTTCGGGCCAGCCGCGACGGTGGCTCGATGGATCGATCAGGGCTCGGTTGGCTGGCTCGTCTGCTGCACGAGCGGCGATGCCGGCAGCGAGGACGCCGAGATGGATCCACTCGAGCTGGCGGCGCTGCGCGAGACCGAGCAGCAGGCGGCCGCCGACGTCATCGGCTACGCCGGGCTGACCTTCCTCCACCATCCCGACGGCGGCCTGGCGAACGAGCTCGCCCTGCGTGAGCTCCTGGTCCGGGAGATCCGTTCCTTCCGCCCCGATGCGGTGCTCGCCAACGATCCGGAGATGATCTTCTGGGCGGATGGCGGGGTGAACCATACGGACCACCGGACAGCGGGCATTGCCGCGGTCGATGCGGTGTATCCGGCCGCCCGCAACCCGATGGCCTTCCCGTGGCTGGTCCGGGAGGGCCTGGCACCGCATCGCGTCCGCCGCCTGTACCTCTTCTGGACGGAACGGCCGAACGCGTGGGTCGACGTGTCGGCGACGATCGATCGCAAGATCGAGGCCCTCCGTGCCCACCCGAGCCAGATCCACGAGCCGGAGAACCTGGAGGAGCGGATACGCCGTCGCGCCGCGGAGGAGGGGGAGCGCATCGCAGCGGCGGCCGGCGACGCGTTCCGGCTGGTCGTCATCGACGACGACGAGGACGAAGGTCCGTCCGACTGAGCCCCGGTCAGATCGGCTCGAGCAGTCTCGGTCGTATCCGGCCCCAGGCATTCCAGACCTCGGTCAGTCCATCCGCCCGGTGGCCGAGGAGGGTCACCAGCTCTCCCAGGGTCAGGCCGCCGGCCTCCGCGGCGATGTACTCGTCGGCGGCCACGGTCACATCCTGGAACAGCTCGACCATCTCCGCCTCGCCTGGCCAGCGCCTGATCCGCATCGGGTCCAGCCCGGCGTAGCCGACGGCGAGCGACAGGTCGCGCTGGGTCGGCACCCGGTCGTCGGTGAACCCGCCGAGCCCGTCGAAACGGAAGCCGAGCGACGAGAGCGCCAGTGCGATGTCGCGGCACTGGCCGCGGTTGAACGGGCCCCAGAACGGGTGATCCTCGGGGAAGTCGAAGGCGCACGCGTCGATGGCTCGAGCGACGAGGGCATCGACCAGGCCGGCCAGGTGGACTTGCCATCGCCGCCGCTCCGCCTCATCCTGCCCGCCGACGTCGGCCACGAGCCGTTCGAAGGCCGCGCGATCGCCCGACAGCAGGCGGAGGATCGCCGGCCGGCCTTCGCCGCGGGCCATCAGCGCCGCGAGCGCATCGGCTTCGGCGTCGTCAGCCAGTGGCTGGGTGCGCAGAGCCCGTGCCATGAGGGCGGCCGGCGATAGCGCGGGCTCGGTCTCCGGCAATGGGCCCGGCGGCGCTTCTCCCGGGGCGAGCGACGGGGCCAGGGGCATCCGGGCGGCCGGAGGCTCGGCCACCAGCGCCTCCTCGCACGCGGCCAGCGACTCCCGCGCCTGAAGACATGCCTCCAGGGCCGCCTCGGCCTGGACCCGGACCGCGTCGGCCTCCACGGTCAGCCGTTCGATCGTCGAGACCTGGGCGGTCGCCGCGCGCCGTTCCTGGGTCAGCCGGGCGGCAGCCTCGCGCGCCACCCCGTTGATCCGATTGATCTCCTGCAGCCAGGTCCGGGCGGCGGCCTCCACCTCCTCCCGCGAGCCGGCGCGGCTGCGATCCCTGCGGAAGGCATGCTGGGCCGCATCCTTTGCCGCGCGCTGGACGCGTGGATCGGCGATCGCCTCCGCCTGGTCCGCGGCGCCCACGTGAGCGTCGTAGGTCCGCTGCGCCTGGCGGAGCCTGTCGGCGGCGCCCTCCGCCTGGTTTCGCATCCGTTCGGCCAGGGCGCACGACTCGGTCATGGCTCGCCGCTCGGCGCCGCACGGCCCCTGGGTGGCCATCGGCACGACTGCCGGACCCGCCGTGGTGGAGGCCGGATTCGATTCCGGCGGGTGTCCGGCATCGCGGGCCTCGACCGCCGCTTCGAGCAGGGCGATTCCCGGCATTCCCGAGGTCGCTTCCCTGGCGGGGGCCGTTGCCCCGATTCCGGTGGCGGCCCCTGCCGTCTGGGTGCCGGCCCCACGCTGGAACGAGGCAAACACCGGGTCCACGCCGGCTCGCACGACGAAACCACCCGCGGCAGCAGCATCCCGGGCGACATCCACCTCCGGACGGGCGGCCGAGACCACCTCCCCGGCTGCCCCGCCGGCAATCGAAAGAACGGGTGTTCGAGCCATGCCCGGCGCGCGCATCTCGCCGTTCCCCACGGCAGTCCCGCCGTGCGCACCAGGGGTGTCGCCCAGAGGCACGGGGCTGCCGATCCTGGCCGGGCCGGCCCGCTGGCCGGTATCGGCCGGGCCGCCCTTCGCGGGGGCGCCCTCACGCTCCGCGAATGGGTCCTCGGCGAGCGTGGCCGAACGGCGGCGCGGCACGCTGTCGGGCGCGACGGTGACACGGACCTGCCGTGGCGCGGGCGGTCGGGCACGGAGCACGACGAGCAGCGCGACGCCGCTTGGAATCCCCAGGATCAACCCGAGAACCAGGAAGGCGAACTCGCTCGCGCTCACCGTGCCTCCGCGGCGTTGCAGCCCTGGGATCGCAGCGTAGCTGCCACTCTGGCGAGCGTCAACTCGCGCCGGACTTCGCGTGCTCGGGTCCGGCGGCACTTTGCGCCTCTTCCGACGCGGATGGTAGATTCGCTGAACGGCGTCACCGCCCCCGGTCCACCCTGCCCGAACCGACAGCAGGAAAGGCACGTCCGCCACGTGGCCATCGATCCCTACCAGGAATTCCTCGTCCAGCCGGTCGACGCGTCCTGGCTGCAGTGCAACATCGAGTGTCAGGAGGCGTGCCCGGTCGGCACCAACTGCCGGGGCTACCTGAACCTCGCCGCGGAGGGACGTTTCGAGGAGGGCTACATCCTGTCGCGGGAACCCAATCCCGTGGCGGCGATGTGCTCATACGTGTGCTCTGCTCCCTGCGAGCGCGCCTGCCGGCGCGGCGACATCGACCGGCCACTGGCCATCCGGGCCATGAAGCGGTTCCTCGTCGAGTGGCACGAGGCGTCGGGCATTCCGGACGTCATGCCCCAGATCAACCCGCGGGATGAGCGGGTGGCGGTCGTGGGGGCGGGCCCGGCAGGGATGTCGGTCGCACGCGAGCTGGCGATGCAGGGCTTCCGGGTCACGGTCTACGACAGCCTGCCGTACGGCGGTGGCACGATGCTCATCGGGGTGCCCGCCTTCCGCCTGCCGCGCGAGGCGATCGAGATGGACGTCCGCCTCATCGAGCGACTCGGCGTCGAGTTCGTCTACAACACCACGATCGGGGTGGACATCTCGTTCGAGCAGCTCCAGCGCGACTTCGACGCGATCGCCATCACCGCCGGCGCGATGAACGCCGTCGAGCTGGATGTACCGGGCGCGGACCTGGAGGGCCTCCAGTACGGCGTCGACTTCATGAAAACGGCAAACCTGGGCCAGCCGCTCACGGTGGGCCACGACATCGTCGTGATCGGCGGCGGCTACACCGCCATGGACTGCTCACGGACCAGCCTGCGTCACGGCGCCGAGAACGTCACCATCGCCTACCGCCGGACCCGATCGGAGCTCGTCGTCGACGAGGAGGAGCTGGGTGAGACCGAGCGCGAGGGCGTCCGCATGGAGTTCCTGGTCAGCCCGGTGGAGGTGCTCGGCGAGGACGGCCACATCACGGGCGTCAAGTTCATCCGCAACAAGCTCGGCGAGCCGGACGCTTCGGGCCGCCGCTCGCCCGTGCCGATCCCCGAATCGGAGTTCGTGGTCACGGCCGACACCGTCATCCCGGCCGTCTCGCAGGCGGCTGACCTCACCTTCCTGCCGGTCGAGGCGAGCTTCGAGATCAACCGCGGCCGGGTCAAGGTAGACCCGGCGACGTACGCGACCAACGTCCGCGGCGTGTTCGCGTGCGGCGACTTCGTGACCGGGCCAACCACCCTGATCGAGGCCGCCGGCCACGGCAAGAAGTGCGCCTACGCCATCGATCGATATCTCGTCGGCCGTCAGGACGTGACCGTTGCGGCCAACGTCAAGATCACCAGCTCCTGGCGCCACGACATGCCCGAGCTGTACGACATGCTCCCGCGCCAGCACATCCCGATGATGCCGCTCCAGCTGCGGATGCCCTCCACCGAGCCGGAGGTCAACTTCACGACGCCGGTCGAGCTGGGCTACAACGCCAATCAGGCCGTCGCGGAATCGATCCGCTGCCTCATGTGCAACTTCAACATCTGGTTCGACCCGTTCCGCTGCGTCCTCTGCGGCGCCTGCGCCGACGTCTGCCCCGAGGGCGTCATCCACATGGTCGACGTCAACCAGCTCAAGACCGAGGGCCTGCTGCCGGAGATCGAGGAAGCCTACGGCTGGAGCCAGGGCGGGGCGATGATCCTGGACGAGGAGCGGTGCATTCGCTGCGCCTTGTGCGTCAAGCGGTGCCCGTTCGACGCGATTACGATGGAGCGGTTCGAGCTCCAGGAGATCTCGACCGACGGGCGGCTCTACAAGGAGTCGTACCGGGACGCGCAGCTGGCCGGGGTCGTGGGGGTCGCAGGAGGATCGAGTTGAGCTTCCTCGAGCGGATGGATCAGAGCATCCGCCGAAGCGCCGCCTGGCGTTCGCTGTTCCGCCAGCCGTACCCCAGCGACGAGCGGTCGCGGGCGTACGCGGTCATGAACAACGTGTTCCTGCACATCCACCCGGTCCGTGTCCGGCAGCACGCCGTCAAGTTCGCCTACACCTTCTGCCTGGGTGGGCTGAGCTTCTTCTTGTTCCTGGTCCTGACCGTGACCGGCGTCTACCTGATGTTCTTCTACGTGCCCTCGACGACGCATGCCTACACGGACATCCTCGACATCCAGAGCAAGGTCGTCTTCGGCCTGTTGACGCGCAACGTCCACCGGTGGGCCGCGCACCTGATGGTCTTCTTCGTGTTCCTGCACATGATGCGCGTCTTCTATCACGGCGCGTACAAGCCACCCCGGGAGTTCAACTGGGTGGTTGGGGTCGTGCTCCTGTTCTCCACGCTGTTCATCAGCTTCACCGGCTATCTCCTGCCGTGGGACCAGATCGCCTACTGGGCGATCACGATCGGCACGAACATGGCCGGCTACGCGCCCCTCTTCAACACGCCGTCCAAGCTCATCCTCCTGGGCGGGCTGGAGGTCGGCCAGAACACGCTCCTGCGCTTCTACGTGCTCCACATCATGGTGATGCCGCTGGTGATGGCGGTCTTCCTTGCGGTCCACTTCTGGCGGATCCGTAAAGACGGCGGGATCTCGGGGCCGCTATGACCGCCCATCGCCGTGTTGCCGACTGCGCGCGCTCGCTCACGCACACAGAAGTGCGCTCGCTCATGTGCTCGCCAGCGCCTTGCGCTGAGCGGTCCTCTCGGCCCGCTGGAGTCGCGCAATGACTGACGAGAAGACGCGCACGGAGCGGCGGGTGGTCGCGCCGGTCGATCCATCCCGGCGAACGGAGATCGACAAGCAGCGGGTGCCGATGTCGGCGCGGCCGTACCGGCTGCTCGCGCTGGTCAAGCAGGACGCCGTCGTCCGGGTCCAGAAAGAGCCCGACGACACGGTCATGACCTGGCCGCACCTGCTCTCGATCGAGTTCCTGGCCGGCGCGATGATGAGCATCTTCCTCCTGCTCATGGGCCTCTTCGTCAACGCCCCCCTCGAGGAGCTGGCCAACGGCAACGTGACGCCGGCGGTGGCCAAGGCGCCGTGGTATTTCCTGGGTCTCCAGGAGCTCCTGGCCTACTTCCACCCGACGGTGGCGGGAGCCCTCACGCCGATCTTCGTGCTTGTGGGTGCGGCCCTCATCCCCTATGTCGATCGCGGCAACCTCCTCGCCTTCCGGCCGTCCGACCGCAAGACGGCGGTTGTCCTCTTCACGCTGTTCTGCGCGCTGGGCCTGATCGTCACCTTCATCGGCGTCTTCTTCCGCGGGCCCGGCTACAGCTTCGTCATCCCCTACATCGACAGCCCCGGCCTCCACTTCAACCTCTAGCGGATCCATCAGACCATGAGCAACTACGCCGTCGAACCCGCGTCGCGACCCCAGGCCCTGACGAAGGAGGCCATCAAGGCTCTCCGCCACGAGCAGGTCCAGGGGATGTCGAGACGGACCCTCCTGCGACGATCGCTGGGTGGTGGCGTCGCCCTGTGGCTTCTCGAAGTCACGGCCGGCTCCCTCGGCTTCGTGTGGCCAAACCTGACCGGCGGCTTCGGAGGCATCGTCAAGATCGGCACGCTGGGCGATCTCAAGCTGGCCAACGGCAACCTCCCGATCGCGGACGGCTTCCCGGCCTACGTGCCCGACGCGCGGGCCTACATCGTGCTCATCGATCCCAACCGCCAGCAGTTCGTGCCCGGCGAGGACACGACCGGGGATGGCCACCCGCTCAACGTCAGGGCCCTCTACCAGCGCTGCCCGCACCTGGGCTGCCGGCCCAATCCCTGCCTCAAGAACTACTGGTTCGAGTGCCCCTGTCACGGTTCCCGCTACGACCGTCTCGGCATCAAGGCGGATGGCGCCCGGTTCGGTCCCGCGCCGCGTGGCATGGATCGGTTCTCGGCCAACGTCAAAAGCGACGGCACCCTCTGGCTCGACACCGGCAAGATCACCCTGGGTCCGCTGCCGGTCGCACTCGGCCAGCCGGGCCTCATCCCGCCCAAGTCCCCGACCGGGTGCATCTGACCGTGCCGCGTTCCGCTGACCGACGAGCGTCGCGATGACCGATCAGCCCGAGACCCCGCCCGAGACCCCGCCCGAGATCCCGCCCGAGCAGCGCCTGCCCGCCCGCAGGCCCGATGCCCAGCCGGAGCCGGCTCCCCGCTTCACGGCGCCGGCGAGTGCGCATGCGTTCGAGCTCACTCCTCAACGCGCGGCGACGATCGTCCGGCAGTCCGATAGCGCCCGCTGGGTGGGATTCCTGGCCACCCTCATCGTGGTGATCTTCGTGATCGGCTACTACTTCTATGAGCTGGGCGTGCCCGGTCTGGCCGGCACGAAGCGCCTGGACAAGGAGATCGAGCACCAGCAGGTGGTCGCCGTCGAGCGCGGTTACAACATCTACCAGGCCAACTGTGCCCGCTGTCACGGAGCCAACGGAGAGGGCTTCGCCAACGAGGCCGGCGCCCCGCCGCTCAACGACCAGGCCAAGCTCTTCGCGCACCTCAACCCGCAATACCTCGAGAGCGTCCTCCGCGAGGGCGGTCGATACGTCTGTGGCAATGCCAAGAGCCTCATGCCGGTCTGGTCGAACGACAACGGCGGGCCGCTCAACTACGAGCAGATCGACAATCTCATCGCCTTCCTCCGGGCGACCAACGACACGACCTACACGGTTCGCGACCCGGCGACCAACGAGCCGGTGGTCGACCCGGCGACCGGCAAGGTGCAGACCTTCACCGGCTGGCGAGATCCGAACTACAAGCCGGCGCCCGGCTCCAGCCCGTATCCCGACTGCTGGAGCTCGGCACTGGGCGGCGGCGCATCGCCCAGCGCGGCGGCGTCTCTGCCGCCCGGCGCCACGACGATCAAGGAGACCGCCCAGAACACGGCGTTCCTGCAGACCGAGCTGACCGCTCCGGCCGACAAGGCGTTCGCGATCGCCTTCGACAACCAGGACGCGTCCGTCCCCCACAACGTCGAGATCAAGGACTCGACCGGCGCGGACGTGTTCAAGGGCGAGATCTTCCCGGGCGTCGCCACCAGGACCTACAGCGTCCCGGCGCTCAAGGCCGGGACCTACCCATTCCAGTGCTCGGTCCATCCGAACATGACGGGGACCCTGACGGTCAAGTAGCCAGCGCCGGAGACCGCCGATCGGTCACGGATGAGGACGGAGGACGATGGCGCAGCGAGCGCTCGGCAGCGGGACACCGGTGCGGCGGCGAGCCCTCTTCGGGCTGGTCGACCGTGACGGCTGGACCTGGGCCGGAATCAAGGCAATGCTCTGGTTCCTCCTGATCATCCTGCTCATGGGCTACCTGCCGGACCGGGCGTACTACTTCACGGTCTTCTCGCAGATCGACCTGGGACTCCGCAGCGATGCCCTGACTCCGGTCAACTTCTGCCCGCCCGAGAACGAGACCCTGCCCTGCCCGGCACCTGGCGGCGCGATCCTGCCCTGGCAGCTGTCGCCCAAGGAGCTGCTCCTTCCGGCGCCGCGCCGGGACGGCGTGGCCGTGCAGATCGGTACCCACCTGCTCTATATCGGCGGCACGGACGGCGAGAAGGCCGCGGCTACGGTCTTCGAGGCGGATCTCTACGACAACGGCAACATCTCGGCCTGGCGCGAGGGTCCGCCCCTGCCGGCGCCACGGACCAGGCTGGCCGCCGGGTTCTTCGGCGGCTCGATCTACGCGATGGGCGGGAACGACGGATCGGGCAAGCCGACCGACACGGTCTACGTCCTGACCCCGGATCCCAAGACCGGCGAGCTGGGCAAGTGGCAGGCCGCCGACGGCACGGTCAAGGACGTTCCCAAGCTCAACCTGCCGGGCGCGCGCAGCGGTGCGGCCTTCGTCGCGGCGGCCGACGGCCTCGTCCTCATCGGCGGTCGTGACAGCAAGGGCCCCACGGAGACGGTCTGGAAGTCCACCGTCGATGCGAAGGGCGTTCTCCACCCCTGGCAGGCGCAGGCACCACTCGTCCCCGGCCAGCCACGGGCGGATGCCTCGGCCGTCCTGTCCGGCGACGTCATCTTCCTGTACGGCGGGGTCGACGCGAAAGGACCCACGAGCCTGGTCATGCGCGGCGACATCGGCAAGGGGACGGACGTCGGCAAGGTCATCCGCTGGGGAACCCCCACGAACGCGAGCGCCAACCTTCCGGCACCCCGGACCGATGCTGCGGGCTTCACGGCCAACGGCGCCATCTACCTCGTCGGCGGCACCGACGGTACGCAGCCCAAGACCGAGGTCTGGTGGACGACCCCGGACGGCAACGGCAACATCGTCGCCTGGCAGCACCTGCCGCAGGGCGACCTACCGGCCGGGCAGGGCCTCGCCGGCGGCAGCTCATTGGCCAGCGGAGCGAACGCCTTCGTGATCGGTGGCCAGAGCCCCGCCGGCGTCACGAACGCAAGCGTCCGCACCAACCTCGCGCCCAAGCCGCCGTTCTTCCAGATTGGCGGCCCGTTCGGACTGACGGTGCCGGCCCTCAAGATCGACGGCGAGATCGGCCAGCAGATCGGCTACCTCAACGCCGCCGGCGTGGCCACGGTCAACTTCGTCCTGCTCCTGCTGATCGGCTGGGCGATGGCTCACAAGGAGCAGACGCTGGCGATGTGGCGCCGGATCCGGCGCCGCGGCTCAGCCTGACGGGCGATCAGGCTCGAGGCAGGGTCGGCGGCTCGACCGAGAGCGTCAGGGGCTCGATCAGCAGAGCCTCGATCGCGGCCAGCAGCTTTGCCGCGTCGATGTCGGCCAGTGGTTCCGGCAGCGGGCCGGACCGTTCCAGCCGGAGATGCTCCGCCAGGCGGGCCTGGGCGCCGCGAAGATTCTTGTCGATGCCCAGGGGGTTGCCACGGGCCGCGTGAACGAACGCCGCTGCCAGCTTGATGAGGCCCTGAACGAGCTCGCGCTCGGCTGGATCGGCACTGCCCATCCAGGCCGGTTCCAGGAGCTCGTGAGCCTCGAAGAAGTCGCCCCGCTCGTAGGCCGCCAACCCCGACCTGGCCGCTTCCGCCCGCGCCTCCATCGGTAGCGGCCGGTACGCCTTCGCTCTGCCGCCCTGGAGGACGGTCCCCGGCCGCGGCGCGGTCACACCAGCTCGCCGATGCGACGGCGGCCCGCAAAGCCGTCGGCCAGCTCGTGCCACCACTCGACGTCGCCCTCGCCGAGCCGCCAGCACAGGCAGACCTGGCGGCCGTTGACGAGGGCGGGGAAGTCGATGAGGCCCGATCCGATGTCGCGAAGGGTGATGCTCCACTCGTCGATTCGGACGACCGCAGCCTGCATCTGGTCGACGATCCCCTGCATGCGAAGATGAATGCGGCGCCGCTCCTCGTCGTCGGCGTCCGGCTCCTGGCTCCGATCGCGCAGCCGGATGAGCTCGTCGCGCTCGTCGCGGAGCAGGGTCAGAAGATCGCGGATCTCGGGAATCCTGGCGTTCGCCTCGTCGAGGCCGTAGAAGGTCGTCACGCATCGATTGTACCGAGACGATCGTT
>DASPWU010000024.1:0-11933 GCA_035637675.1 Candidatus Limnocylindria bacterium
TCGTGGAGCTGCGACTCGCCTGACCGTCGCGCCCGCGGCGGGGCCTCTACGAGGGTCCAGGCTGTCAGGATGGGCCGGAGGACCCGCTCGCGCGACGGAGCGCCCGAACCGACGAGAGCTGATCGTGGAACTCGGCTCGAATCCTGTTGACGACATCTGGCTCCAGGTCGAGCTCGCGCGCGATCTGGTTGACGACCGATGCCTCCTCGGCCGTGATCGTCCCATCGACGGCGCCGATCGCGAAGCAGCACCGGAGGAGCGCGACCCGCTGGTCGGGAGTCGAGATCGTGCGGAACTCGCGCGTGACCACGTAATCCTCCGTCCCGCCCTGGAGGCGAGCCTGGAACTTGGCCATTTCGGTCACCAGGACCGCCTGTGACGCATCGACGGCGCCGTACTCGACGATGAAGCGCTCGATGAGCGCGGTCTCGTCGTCGCTGACCTCGAGATCGGCTTCGGCGGCGCGGCTCATGACGTAGGCGAAGGACGCCAGGTAGCGCGCCTCGCTGGGCGGGAGGGCTTCGAGCCGGGCCACGATGCGCCGCACGGTCTCGGTCTCGGCCTGGTCTGCGACGTCGACGACGGGCGGCTCCCCGCCGGCTCGGCGAGCGGGCGAATCCGCCGCTCGATCGAGCCCGAGGAAGCGCCGGAACACGCCCTCAGCCCCAGCTTCCGTGCGCCGGGTGGTCCGGCCCGACGGCCACGAACGTGCCTCGGCAGCTGGCCGTGACCGCGCCGCCGCTGCTCAGCGTCGAGTCCACGATGGCCCGGTTGTCGGACGACTCGACGATGCGCGAGCTGAGCGTCACGGGCCGGTCCGATGGCGTTGGGCGGACGAGCCGGACGTGATAGTCGGCGGTCACGCAGACCGGCGGGCGATCCGCCCCGCGCCGCCTCATCAGCTCCCAGGCTGCCGTCCAGTTCGAGTGGCAGTCGAGCAGGGCGCCGATGATCCCGCCGTTGAGGACGCCCGTGAATGCCTCGTGATGGGCGGCCGGCATCCAGCTCGCCACGAGGCCGTCGCCGCTGGGGCGGCTCTCCAAGCGAAGGCCCAGCTCGTTGGCCGGCCCGCAGCCGAAGCACGTGCTCGCCGGGGCGAAGCGCTGCTGGAGGCTCGGCGCCCTGGCAGTCACCATGGCCCGGAGTATCGCACCGCCCCGAGCCGATCGCCTGGGGCCGTCCGCAGGCATCAGCCGGTCATCGCCAGGCGTCCGACGAGGATGATGCCGAGCACCGCCCCCAGCGAGATCCAGCCGGCCCGCCGGCGCCACCGTGCGGCCCGCGCCATGTATCGTGTACCCGGCACCACGGCGAGGACGACGACGCCGTAGACGAGGTGCAGCGTGTCATGCGGGCGGCCGCCCGCGAGCACCAGAGCCAGACCCGAGAGGGCCGCCAGCGCGCCCACTGCGAGGTCGAGCAGGATGATCCGATCGAGCCACGGCTGGGGACTCCGGTCGCGCACCAGGGTCAGCAACCCGACCGCCAGCGTGAGAGCCATCGCCAGCGCCGTCGCCGCCGTGAGCGCGAGGTGGATCGCGAGCACTCGACCTCCGATGGTTGCCGGCCGGACCCGAACCGAACCGACGCGAACCGGGCTGCGGCACGGGCCGCCAGGCTGGCGATGATAGCCGCGGCCCGCTGGGCGCGAACCTACGGGGCCTTCGTGGTGGTCGGTCTCGTGCTGGCCGGCTGGGCCGGGCTGAGTGCGCCCGGTCGGCCGTCGGTGGATGCTCGCGCCGCGGGCCTGCGCCAGGTCGCGACGTCGGACTCGGGTCGGGCGATCTACCTGCGCGGGTGCGCCTCGTGCCACGGTCCGCAGGGGGAGGGGACGGCCGACGGTCCGAGCCTCCAGGGCAGCGGGGCCGCGGCCGCCGACTTCATGCTCCGCACGGGACGGATGCCGCTCAATCTCCCGGGCGATCCCACGCGCCGCCGGCCAGCCGCCTACGACGACGCGACGATTCGGGTCCTGGTTGACTATGTCGCGTCCCTCGGCAGTGGGCCGCCCATCCCCAACGTCGTCGTCTCCGGCGCCGACGTTGCCCGAGGACGTGCGCTGTACACCGCCGAATGTGCCTCGTGCCACGGGCCATCCGGCGGCGGCGATGCCATCGGCGGAGGCGTGTCCGCGCCGTCGCTCATGGAGAGCGATCCTCGGACGGTGGGCGAGGCGGTCCGGGTTGGTCCCGGCGCCATGCCCGTGTTCAACGAGGCCGGACTGTCCGACGCCGAGGTCGCCGACATCGCGGCCTATGTCCAGTTCCTGCGCAATCCTCCGACGCCGGGCGGGGTCCAGCCGCCCCTCGTCGGTCCCGTGGTCGAGGGCTTCGTGGCCGTCGTCATCGGACTCGGGCTGCTCATCGTCATGGTCCGCTGGGTCGAGCCGGGCCCTCGCGTTCGGCGCCACGGAAGCGACAGGCGGGACGGAGACGCCCGATGACCCAGCCGGATGTCGACCCCGGGACCGGATCGCTGCCGGCCGAGCGCGCGGGCGCGGCCCATGCGGGCGCCGCCCGTCGAGCGGAGTGGCTGGCGTCGATCGCATTCCTCGTCGCGGCCGGCGCCGGCGGCGCGCTCCTGGTCCTGTACGCGGCGGGTGGGCAGACGCAGCTCGAAGGGATCCTGCTCACGATCTGCCTGGCCGGTCTGGGGGCCGGCATCGCAATGGTGGCCAGGTACTTGACGCCTGCCGAAGAGGTGATCGAGACGCGTGAATCGCTCGCCACGCCGCCGGACTCCGGGCCGACGCCCCCGCCGATCACCCGGCGAGCATTGCTCATCCGATCGCTGGGCGCGGGCCTGGCTGGCCTGGCAGCCGCCCTGGCCATCCCGGTCCTGTCGTTGGGTCCGGCGCCGGGCGACACGCTGCGCCACACCAGATGGCGTCGTGGCACGCGACTGGTCGGCGAGGACGGCCAGCCGGTTCGTGCCGCGAGCCTGGACGTCGACTCGGTGACGACGGTCTTCCCGGAGGGCAGCCTCGATGATGCGAGCGCTCCGGCGCTGCTCATCCGCGTGCCGGATGGGAGCCTCCGGCTGCCGGCCGACCGGCTCGCGGGAGCCCCCGGCGGCTACGTCGCGTACTCCAAGGTGTGCACGCACGCCGGCTGCCCGGTCGGTCTCTATCGGGCGGCGGAGCGGCGGCTCATCTGCCCGTGCCACCAGTCGACATTCGATGTGCTCGCCGGTGCGCAACCGACGTTCGGGCCGGCCGCCCGCCCATTGCCGCAGCTGCCGATCCAGCAGGCCGCGGACGGAACGTTCGTCGCCCTCGACGACTTCAGCGATCCGGTGGGCCCGAGCTTCTGGGACCTGTACCGATGAGCCGCGTGTCGAGACCCGGCGCCTCGGTTTCCGCGGCCGAGCCCGCCGAGTCAGCCGCCGAGCCCGCGACGGAGCTCGAGCGACTCGCCGGCTGGGTGGACAGTCGGACCGGCCTGAGCGGTTTCGCCCGGACCGCGCTGCGCAAGGTGTTCCCCGACCACTGGTCGTTCCTGCTCGGCGAGGTGGCGCTCTCGTGCTTCATCATCCTCGTCGCGACGGGCACGTTCCTGACCTTCTTCTACGTGCCCAGCCAGGCGCCGGTGACGTACGAGGGTTCGTACCGGCCGATCGCGGGTAGCTCGGTCTCGAGCGCCTACGAGTCGGTCCTCCGCCTCAGCTTCGACGTTCGCGCCGGGCTCCTGATGCGCCAGGTGCATCACTGGACCGCGCTCATCTTCGTCGGGGCGATCGTCGTCCACCTGTGCCGGGTCTTCTTCACCGGGGCATTCCGGCGACCGCGCGAGATCAACTGGCTCATCGGGTTCGGGCTGCTCACGTTCGCCATCGGCGAGGGTTTCACCGGCTACTCGCTGCCCGACGACCTGCTGTCGGGCACGGGCCTGCGCATCGCCTATTCGGTGCTCCTGAGCGTCCCGTTCGTGGGACCCGCCCTGGCCTTCCTCGCGTTCGGCGGCCCTTTCCCCGGACCGGCCGTGATCAGCCGGCTGTTCGTCCTCCACATCATGCTGCTGCCGGCGCTGCTGATCGGAGCGATCTCCGTCCACTTGCTGATCGTCTGGATCCAGAAGCACACCCAGTACCGGCGGCCGGGCGCAACCGAGCACAACGTCATCGGCCAACGCTTCTGGCCGACCCAGGCGCTGCGGTCCACCGGGCTGTTCCTGCTGACCGCGGCGGTGACCACGCTCATCGGTGGACTGATCCAGATCAACCCGGTCTGGCTGTACGGACCGTTCGTGCCGTCGATTGCCAGCTCACCCGCCCAGCCCGACTGGTACCTCGGCTTCCTGGAAGGCGCTCTGCGGCTGGGCCCGAACTTCGAGCCGACGATCCTTGGAGTGACCATCCCGTCGGTCTTCGTGCCCGGCATCGTGATTCCCGGGATCCTGTTCGGCGCGATCGCGCTGTGGCCGTTCCTGGAGGCGTGGCGGACCGGGGACCGGGCCGAGCATCACGTGCTCCAGATGCCCTGGGATGCTCCCCGGCGGAGCGCGACCGGGGTCGCGATGCTGGCCGTGCTGACCATGCTCACGGTGGCCGGCGGCAACGATGTCCTCGCGACCACGTTCAACGTCCGGGTGGAGGACCTGACGAATGCCCTGCGCCTCCTCACCGTCGCGGTTCCTATCCTCGCCTGGATCGTGACCTACGTGCTCCTGGTCCCGCGAGCGAAGCGTGAGACCGAGCCGCAGCCGGGCAGCCACGGCGGTGTGGTGCGACGCACACCTGACGGCGGCTTCGAGGAGGTCGACGTCGGGTGATCGGGCCCATGACCGCCGGCGAACGTATGTCGCGGGGATCCCGTGGCTCGTTCGTGCTCGGTGCCGGCCTGGCCACGCTCGCGGTGGGCTGCGTTCCCCGGCCTGCCACCACGCAGGGCCAATCGATCGCCGACCTGTGGGTCGTGTTCGGCGTCGCGTCGGCCGCGGTGGGCCTCTTGGTGTGGGGTCTCGTGACGTGGTCCGTCCTGCGCTATCGGGCGCGGGGGTCCCGTGAGCTGCCGGTCCAGACGCACGGGCATCTTGGGCTCGAGATCGCGTGGACCGCGCTGCCGATCGCAATCGTGGCCGGGCTCTTCGTGCTGACGTACCGCACGATCGGTGCGGTCGAGACCAGCGCCGGACCGCCGGCCGTGCCGGTCACGGTGACCGCTTTCACCTGGCAGTGGAGCTTCCACTACGAGGGCAGCGACGTGACCGTCATCGGCCAGCGGGATCGCCCACCCGAGCTGGTGGTGCCGGCCGGCGAGACGGTCCGCGTGACGCTCGTGTCGGCCGACGTCGATCACGCCTTCTACGTTCCCGCCTTTCTCTTCAAGCGGGATGCGATCCCAGGCCACCCGTCCACGTTCGACTTCACGGTCGTCGCGCCGGGAGTCTATCCCGGCCAGTGCGCCGAGTTCTGCGGCCTCCAGCACGACACGATGCTGTTCACGGTGCGTGCCGTCGACCGGAGCACGTTCGATGCCTGGCTGGCGGCCGGAGGACCGGCGTCCTCGGCCCCGCCGTCGCCGGGAGGGTCCGCCCCGTGACGGCGGTGGACCTGCCCGTGACGCCGCCAGCCGGCACGATCGTGACATCACGCGGCCGGCTGGGCGCCGGCCTGGCCGAGTGGTTGACCACCACCGATCACAAGCGGATCGGCGTCCTGTATATGTCCACCGCGTTCCTGTTGTTCCTCGTCGCGGGGCTGATGGCCCTCATCATGCGCGCCGAGCTGACCGGCCCGGGCCTGAGCGTCGTATCGCGGCCGGCCTACAACGAGCTGTTCACGATCCACGGCACGATCATGCTGTTGCTGTTCGGCACGCCCATGGCGATCGGGCTGGCGAACTACCTGGTGCCCCTCCAGATCGGCGCCGCCGACATGTGCTTCCCGCGCCTGAATGCGCTGTCGTTCTGGCTCTTCCTCTTCGGCGCTCTGATCGTGCTCTCCGGGTTCCTCACCATCGGCGGAGCGGCGGCGGGCGGCTGGACCGGCTACGCGCCGCTCACCGGACCGGTCTACGCGCCGGGGGTGGGCCAGGACCTGTGGATCGTGGGCCTCGGCCTGACCGGCATCGCCACGGTCCTCGGAGCGATCAACTTCATGGCGACGATCTACGCTCGACGGGCTCCCGGCATGCACATGTGGCGCCTGCCGATCTTCACCTGGAACATCCTCGTGACGTCCGTGCTCATCCTGCTGGCCTTCCCGCCGCTCAACGCGGCGCTGGCGATGCTGTTCATCGATCGCCATCTGGGTGGCTCGTTCTTCAATCCCGCCATGGGCGGCAGCGCCGTCCTGTGGCAGCACCTGTTCTGGTTCTTCGGCCATCCCGAGGTCTACATCCTGATCCTGCCGTTCTTCGGGATCGTGACCGAGATCATCCCGGTCTTCTCGCGAAAGCCGATCTTCGGCTACCGGGCCTTCGTCTTCGCGACGCTGCTGATCGCCGCGCTGTCGCTGTCCGTGTGGGCACACCACATGTTCACGACCGGGGCCGTCTCGCTGCCGTTCTTCAGCCTCGCGTCGTTTGCGATCGCCGTGCCGACGGGCATCAAGTTCTTCAACTGGATCGCGACGATGTGGCGCGGCCGGCTGACGTTCCCGACACCCATGCTGTGGTGCCTCGGGTTCCTGTACATGTTCGTCATCGGCGGGATCACCGGGGTCATCGTGGCCTCGCCGCCCCTCGACTTCCATCTCCAGGACACGTATTTCGTGGTGGCCCACCTCCACAACGTGCTCATCGGCGGCACGGTCTTCGCGATGTTCGCCGGCCTCTATTTCTGGTTCCCGAAGATGACCGGTCGGAGGCTGGACGAGCGGCTCGGCCGGATTCACTTCGCCTCCTGGCTGGTGGGCTTCGTTCTGACGTTCCTGCCGCAGTACCAGCTCGGCCTGGACGGGATGCCACGCCGGATCGCCGACTACGGCTCGAGCACGGGTTGGGAGCAGCTGAACATGGTGTCGACCCTCGGCTCGCTGCTACTCGGGCTAGGAACACTGCCGTTTCTGGTGGCGGTGGTGCTCGCGCTCCGCCGTCCTCCGGACCAGCCGGACGATCCATGGGAGGCGAACTCCCTGGAATGGGCCACCGGCTCGCCGCCGCCGTCTCACAACTTCCGTCACCTGCCGCCGATCCGGTCGGAGCGGCCGGTCTTCGACGCGCGGCTGGCGGCAGCCGAGCATAGCGTGGCCGGCCCGGCGTCCCGGCCCAATCGCAAGAGCCGCGGGTAGGCGGGATGGCCGAGGAGATCGTCGTCTTCGCGCGAAGCGCGGTCTACTTCGGTGCGATCGGCACGATCTACTGGTTCCTCACCTACGAGGTGGCGGGGTCGATGCTCCTGGCGGGCTCCGCCCTCGCGAGTGCCTTCGTGGCGATCGTGCTCCGCCTCGGTGTCCGCGGGGAGCACCCTTCCGCGGAGGCCGCTCAACCCGGGCCGGACGGGCCGTTCGGAGACGAGTCCGGCCGCCTGCCGGCCCCCACGGCGGCCCCGCTCGGCGTCGGGCTCGGCCTTGCACTCGTGGTGCTGGGACTCGTGTTCACGGGCGCCCTGGCCCTGGCCGGGTCCGTCCTCCTGCTGCTCGCGTCGCGGGAATGGTTGCGGGCCGTGATGGCGGAATCGACAGAGGCGGGCGACTAGCCCGCCTCTGGATTCACTCGCCCCTCAGGCCACCCCAAGAGGAGAGACCGAGCTAGAACAGGTCGGTGATGCCGTCCCAGACCGCCCCGGCGCCGTCCGCGATGGCCCCGCCAACCGCCTCGCCGGCGTCGACGATGGCCTCGCCGGCCGCTTCGGCGCCGTCGCTGAGCGCGCCGTCCGTCAGGTAATCGATGCCGTACAGGACCGCCGCGCCAACCGCCACGCCCGCGACGATCGGAGCCGCGGCTGCGGCGAATGCCGCCGCCCCGGCGACCTCGGCCGCAACCGCTCCGCCGGCCAGCGCCGCGCCCTCGCCGAGCAACGTCGCTCCGGCGGCAACCGCCTCGACCTCGGTGACCACGCCCGCGGTCATGGCCGCCTCGGTCAGGATGCCGGCGCCCTCGGCAGCCGCGACGCCCATCGCCGCCTCGCCGCCTGCCACTTCTGCGACCACGCCGGCAGCCTTGGCAACGGTGCCCGCGCCGGCGGCGACTTCGAGGTATGTCTTCGCCTGTTCGGCGTCGTATTCCTTGACCTGCTCGGTGTGCTCGTCACTCACGCCAGAATCCCTTTCACGCATTCGAGGCTGGAGGCGCCGTGACCGTCAGGGGACTCCCGGCGCCGGGCAAACCATCGCCGACCGGCCGGCCGACGACCAGCCAAGCCCTCGACAGATCTCCTGTCGCCTTCCCGACAACCGGTCATTCCTCGTCACGAAGCGAACGCCGGAGCGTCACAGGTGCACGGGCGTCCCGAATGCAGGGCGCCGTAACTGGTGGCGGCGGCCTCGACCGAGGCACGCCGCGCCGTGAGGGGTCATACGGTGTCCAAGCTCATCGACAGGGGCCGAGTCCTGGCCGCGGCCGCCGCCATCGTCGTCAGCGGCTGCACCGCGAGCGCCTCGCCAGCGTCGCCGGCGGCAAGCGCCGGCGGCAGCTCGGCACCCACCCAGGCGCTGTCGCCTGTCGGGCTCCTTCCGAGCTCGGCGCCGACGGCGACACCCACGCCGACACCCACGCCGACGCCGGTCGCGACCTGGTCGAAGCCCCGTCCGGTTGGCACTGCCGCGGATTGCTCCAGCGTGACTGCGGGCATCGACGTCGACAGCCGTCTCCACGTCGCTGCCGGCTGCGGCGGCAACATCGTTTACTCCGTCTCCGATGGCCGCGGCGCCTGGTCCTCGAGGGTGTTCGCCCATCCGGCCAATCGGCTCGATCTTGATCCCCAGATCGCGTTCCAGGGCAACGTCGTCTACCTGGCGTACACGAGGATCTCGCCCGACGGTGGGTGTGGGAGTCTGGGACCGGATATTGGCGTCTTCTACCGACGTTCTCAGCCCGATGGGTCATGGTCCGCCCCGACCCGGATCGGCGAGGCGGCCGAAGCGCTCGAGTCCTTCCGCGTGTCCGGCGGAACGATCCACGCAATCACCCGTGGCACCGAGGCTGGCAGGTATTACGAGACCGTCGACGGGACCTCCTCTCACCGCTATCCCATTCCAGGGGCCTTTGCGAGCGTCTCCCTGCGGATTGGCACGGACGGCCGCGCCCGAATCGCATACCAGACAGTCGATGGACTGCGGTATGCGACGTTCACGGGCTCCGGTCTTTCGTCATCGGCTATCGGCGGCAGCCGCGAGGACGACTGGGCTCCCGCGCTCGTGCTCGATCGAAGCAACCACGCGCATGTCGTGTGGACTCGGAGCCCGTCTCCGGGCGGATGTGCCGGACCGGGGCCCAGCCCCGACGATGGGACGTACTACGCAACGAACGCGAGCGGCACCTGGGAATCGGGCCGCATCACCACGCACCAGGGCGGCACGTCGCTCCAGGTCGACGAGATCACGGGCCAGGTCCACGTCCTGGTAGGCGCCGCCGGGCTCCGCTATTACACGAAGCTCCCCGGCGGGGCGTGGCGAGGAACGAAGGTGAGCGCGGCGTCCGTCCTGGCCGCCGTGATTCGGCTCGACCCGGCGACGGGCACCCTTCTGGCGGTGTATATCAAGCCACGGGAATCGGGGCTTGGCCAGGCCTGGACGCTGTCGGGCTCGGGCCGAATCTACGCGGTCACCAGGCCGTGAAGGCGCTCGATCCTGTGGCGGTCGGTCCTGTGGTGCTCCGTGGTACCGAAGGTGGGAGTCGAACCCACACGGCCTTGCGGCCAGCGGTGTTTGAGACCGCCGCGTCTGCCATTCCGCCACTTCGGCACCGACACGCCTGAGCACGCTCGGGCGTCGTCATCGTACCGCCGGTAAGGCCGGCGGGAGGCTGCGGAACCCGGCCGGCACCTGGGGCGTCTGCGCCGGGATCGCATGCTAGACTCCGCCCGCCTCACCACCTCGCCCGGAGGAGCCGCCGGACCGTGGACGCACCCCGCCCGACCGCGGCCGACGCCGGGTCGCTCGCGGATCCGATCCAGCGCCGGGATCTCATCCTCCTCGAGCGGGCTCGGGCCGGCGACCTGAACGCCTTCAACGACCTGGTCGACTGCTACCAGGACCATCTCTGGTCGCTCGTCGTCCGAATGGTCCCCGACCGCGACCAGGCCGCGGACGCCGTCCAGGAGGCGTTCTTCTCGGCCTATCGCAACATGGCGTCGTTCCGGGGCGGCAGCGTTCGGAGCTGGCTCAGCCGCATCTGCGTGAACGCCGCAATGGACGCGCAGCGGGCGCGCAAGCGGCGGCCCGTCAGTCCCTATCCCGAGCTGGAAGACGATACCTGGCAGCCGCCGGCCGGTGACGAGGCCGATCCGGAGCGGCTGGCACTGACGGCCGAACGCTCCCGCGCGCTCGACCAGGCCCTGGCGCTCATCACGACCGACCAGCGCAATGCCATCGTCCTGTTCGACATCGAAGGCTACGACTACGGCGAGATCGCCGCGCTCACGGGCGTCTCGCTGGGCACGGTGAAGTCCCGAATCCACCGTGGAAGGCTCGCCCTGCGAAGCCTGCTGGAGGATCGCATGGAACTGTTCCGCGGCTGAGGCCGTCCAACCAATGATGAACATGCACGACAATCACGATCGCCACGATCGATTCCTCGTCGCCGCGCTCGCCGCCGGCGATCTCGAAGGACGGGCCCTGACCGACGCGGAGGAGCTCGTCGTCGCCTGCGCCGATTGCGCCGAGCTGCTCGCCGACATCCGCACGATCGCAGCGGCCACGGCCGCGCTGCCGCTGCTGCCACGCCCGACCGACTTTCGGCTTTCACCCGATACCGCCGAACGGCTGAGTGCGCGGGGCTGGCGCGGAATCCTGGTGCGCCTCGCCGATACGCGGTTTGGCTTCAGTCGTCCGCTCGCCGTGGGGCTCACGACGCTCGGCCTGGTTGGGGTCATTGCCGGATCGATTCCCGGCGCGATGGGCGGCGCCGGTTCGGGTGGCGCCCCAGCCCAGCCGGCCAACGGGAACGCCTACAACGTGAGTGAGAACCAGAGCGGCGCCCGCGCGGGTGCGAGCGTCCCGCCGGCCTCGGCCGTGCCCGCCGCCCGCGAGCCGGTTCCGGCGAGTCAGGCCGCCGTGGCCGCTGGTTCGCCGGCCCCAACGGTGCTCTATCCCGCCGCCGCTTCGCCGGGACCCCAGCACGACACGGCGTCCGCGGCCCCGTCGACCGCGCCATACGAGGGTTTCGCCGCCGTTCCCTCCCCGCAGTCAACCAGGAGCGGCCAGCAGACGCCGGGCGGCCTGCTGAGCCTCTCGTCGCAATCGCCTGGTCCGCCACTGCTCCTCGTCGGGTCGCTCGTCCTGCTGCTGATCGGCCTGGGCATCCTCGGCACCCAGTGGGTCGCCACGAAGCTGACCAACCGGAGTCCGGATCAGCCCTGAGCCGAAGGACGCGTCCGGCGGGCCTTGCACCGCATGCAAACAACGAGACGTCGGGGCGTGATCCGGCCCGAAGTCTGCCGATCTCTTGCACCTGACGCAAGGATTCGGTCGGCCGGGCATGGATCTTGCATGCCACGCAACAACACGGCACGGCGAGCGTGAGAACCCGCGGTTGTTGCCATGGGATGCAAGCCGGAACGGTGCCTTGCGCCCGATGCAGGAGCGCGCGCCGGGGGCGGCGAGGCTTCGGCGGGTGCGCCGAGGGGCCATCAAACGGGCCGGCCGCGAGGCTTCGGCGGGTACACTGAGACCCTCGATCCGGACCGAATCCCTGGATCAAGCTGCACGACCCGAGGCCCTGCCGATGGAACGCCTGATGCTGCTCGACGGCAACGGGCTCATCTACCGCGGATACTTTGCCCTCCCGCCCCTGACGACGTCACGGGGCGAGTTGGTCAACGCCGTCTTCGGCT
>DASPWU010000025.1:0-15471 GCA_035637675.1 Candidatus Limnocylindria bacterium
GGATGGAGACTCCCTCAGCCAGAAGGGAGCCGACGGCTTCGAGGTCACCGTGCTCGATCGCCCTGTAGAAGCTGCTGAGAAGCTCCTGGTTAGGATGTACCGTCGTCATGGCCTGGGCGGCTGGTCCTGCGCATGGATGAAATGTACTGATACGGGAGAGCGGCCACAAAGAGCCGCTCTCCCCTCGCTCTGTCAGGCGACCTCTTTGAGGCGGCCCGACTCGACGTCGTAGACCAGGCCGTGGACCGGCACGTCCTTGATCCATGGGTGGGTGCGAATCCGCGACACCTGGGAGCGGAGATTCGCCTCGAGCTCGTCGAAGGCGTGGAGTGGCAAATCGACGTCGCTGCCTGTCCGGGCCGCGAGGTCGCGTCGGACCTCCTCGTCCCGGAAGGTGAGCATGCCGCAGCCGGTGTGCTCGATGACGATCACCTCCTCGGTCCCCAGGAGCTGCTGGCTGATGACCAGCGAGCGGATCGCGTCGTCGGTCGCCAGGCCGCCCGCGTAGCGGATGATGTGGGCATCGCCGGTCCGAAGGCCCAGGACATCCTCGACCGTCAGGCGAGCATCCATGCACGCGAGAACGGCGAGCTTGCGCCCGGGTGGCAGCGGGAGCGAAGAATGGTCGAACTGCGCCGCGTAGCGTTCGTTCTCGGCCAGGGCGCGTGCGTATTCGGAGCTTGGCGCTTGGGTCGCCATGGGATTCCTCCGTCGAATGCGGACGATGTTGTCGACGGCGGCTTGGCGGGTTCCGGACCGGACGACGGCCCTACGCGATCAAGGCGCCTCGCCGCAGAGGGGCGCGCACGCTGGGCGAGTCCGAAACCCGCTCGAGACACGCGCAGCAGCACATGATCGCGGTGTACACCGCGCCATCATGGCGCACGCCCAGCAATCGCGCACCCCCGTTCAGTGGCGCGCTGGGCCGCATCTCGCGGTGAGTGGTAAGACAGTCCCCATGAAGGTCTGTCTGATCCAGGTCCCATACATGGCCGGTGACGAACGGCCCGGCTCCGCCCGCGGACCCGATCAATACGTGGCGGCCGGGGTCGAACGCCTCGTGGCGACGGAGGGCAACGCGACGCGGGTCGTCCGCGCGGAACGCCGCGGGCCGTTCCGCGACACCGTCAGCGCGTCGTTCGCCGTCTGCCGGGACCTGGCGCGGCTCGTCCGACAATCCGTCGACGACGGCGAGTTCCCGTTCGTGCTGGCGGGAGGCTGCGACGCCGCGAAGGGCGTGCTATCGGGCCTCGACCATGCGTCGACCGGCGTCGTGTGGGTCGACGCGCACGGCGACTTCAACACGCCTGAATCGACGACCACCGGCTATTTCCCCGGCATGTCGCTGGCCGTCATCACCGGGCACTGCTATCGCGCCGCCTGGGCCCAGATCGGGAACGCCGAGCCCATCGCGGATGACGCGGCCCTCCTGGTCGGGGTGCGTGAGCTCGACCCGGCCGAGCGAACGCGCCTGAACGCCTCAGCCACGGGCGTCGTGCCCTGGCGCGACGGGCAGCCTCAGGCCGACCTGCACGACGCGCTGGATCGACTGGCGACGCGCGTGCAGGAGGTCTACCTGCACATCGACATCGACGCCCTCGATCCTGAGGTCGCTCCCGGCGTCGTCGATCGGCCGGTCCCCGGCGGGCTGTCGCTCGAGCAAGCCGAGGAAGCGATCCGAGCGGTTGCGGCTCGCTTCGATCTGCGTGCGGTCGACGTCGCCGTCTACAACCCGGACCTGGATGTGGACGACCGGACCCTGCGAGCCGGCTTACGGATCATCGCGGTGCTGAGTGAGTGCATCGCCGGCTCCGCATCCACGTTCGCCGGCGATTGATCTGCTCCGTGTCGATCTGGACGACACGCGTTCGTGTAGAGGGTGAGAAGCCCGGCACGGTGCCCCGGTAACCTCATGGAGGACCATCACATGAAGCAGTACCTGCTCAGCATCCAGCAGCCCGATGCGCCGCCCACGCCCGATGTCGTGGACCTGGACAAGGTGATGCGGGACGTCGACGCCCTGATCCAGGAGATGAAGACCGCCGGCGCGTGGGTCTTCAATGGCGGCCTGTACCCGCCCAGCACGGCGACCGTGTTGCGACTCCGCGATGACGAGGTGCTCACGACCGACGGCCCGTACACCGAGGGCAAGGAGCACGTCGGTGGGCTCGTCGTCATCAAGGCGCCCGATCTCGATGCGGCGCTCGACTGGGGCCGCAAGACCGCTCGGGTGATCACGCTCCCCATCGAGGTCCGTCCGTTCCGGGACGAGGCGGAGGACCGATAGCGGGCGTGCCGGCCCTAGCTGCCTCCGAGATCGAACTTGTATTCCGCGCGGAATACGGACGGGCGGTGGCCGTCCTGGTCCGTCGCTTCGGTGACATCGACGTCGCCGAGGAGGCGGTCCAGGACGCGTTCACGGCGGCCGTGCAGCGGTGGCCGTCCAGCGGGCTTCCGCCGAGCCCGGCCGGATGGATCATCACGACCGCCCGCAACCGGGCGATCGACCGCCTCCGCCGGGAGGCGTCGCGCGACGACCGGCATGCGCAGGCCGCCCTGCTGCACGAGCGCGACCAACCGAGCGAGGAACCGGCCGAGGAGGGAGCCGTGCCGGACGACCGACTGCGCCTGATCTTCACCTGCTGTCATCCCGCGCTCGCGATCGGCGCCCAGGTCGCACTGACGCTGCGGCTCCTGGGAGGGCTCACGACCGCGGAGATCGCCCGCGCCTTCCTGGTGCCCGCGCCGACGATGGCCCAGCGGCTGGTTCGGGCCAAGGGCAAGATCCGCGATGCCAGGATTCCCTACCGGATCCCCGGCGAGGCCGACCTCCCCGGCCGCCTTCGGGCCGTGCTGGCCGTCGCCTACCTCATCTTCAACGAGGGCTACACGGCGAGCTCGGGCGAGCGGCTCGTCCGCGACGATCTCTGCGTCGAGGCCATCCGACTCGGACGGCTCCTCGCCGAGCTCATGCCCGACGAGGCGGAAGTTCTGGGCTTGCTGGCCCTCATGCTCCTCATCGAGTCGCGGCGGGCCGCCCGCACGACGGCCGATGGCCACCTCGTACAGCTGGCCGAGCAGCACCGCGGCCGCTGGGGTCGCGACCTCATCGCCGAGGGCCAGGCCATCGTCCGGCAATGCCTCCGCCGCAACCAACCGGGCCCGTACCAGATCCAGGCCGCGATCAACGCCGTCCATAGCGACGCGCCCACCGCAGCCGCCACGGACTGGCGGCAGATCGTGCAGCTGTACGACCAGCTGCAGTCGATCGCCCCGAGCCCGGTCGTGGCACTCAATCGCGCGGTCGCGGTGGCCGAGGTCGAAGGCCCTGAGGCGGCGCTCAGTCTCGTCGACGACCTGGAGCTGGGCGCCTACTACCTGTTCCACGCCATCCGCGCCGACCTGCTGCGGCGCCTGGGCCGCGAGGCCGAGGCGGCACTCGCGTACGAGGCGGCGATCGCCCGCACGGAGAACGCGGCCGAGCGCGAGTTCCTGCTTCGAAGTCGGCAGTCACTCGCCGGTGGTGATGAAGCACCGAGAGGATGGGCTGTGGCACAGTCCGGGTCGTGAGGACCCAGATGTCGCACCGCCGTCGCGTCCGTCCGGGCGATGGCGAATGGCCGTCGGAGGCGGACTGGGCCGACCTGGAGAGGCAGCTCGGCGGCCGGCTGATCAGGCTGGAGTCGCCGCTGGCCGCCTGCCGGACGACGCCAGACGGCCCGGCATGTGTGGCTGCGCTCGAGCGTCTCGACGACCCGTACTACCTGGGCGACCAGCCGGCGCTGACCCAGGCCTCGGGCTATCTCGACGCCTGGCAGTCGGCCCCCAGCGCGTACGCGGTGGCTGCGGAGACGACCGAAGACGTGGTCGCAGCCGTCGATTTCGCCCGAGCGCACGACCTGCGCCTGGTCGTCAAGGGCGGCGGCCACAGCTACCAGGGCACCTCCAATTCCGCCGATTCGCTCCTGATCTGGACGCGAGCGATGAACGGCATCGACCTCCACTCTACGTTCGTCCCCGACGGCTGCGATGGGCGGCTCGCCCCGCAGCCCGCGGTGACCGTCGGGCCGGGCGCGATCTGGATGAGCGTCTACAACGCCGTGACCACCCGGGCGGGCCGCTACGTGCAAGGCGGTGGCTGCTTGACCGTTGGCGTCGCGGGGCTCATCCAGAGCGGCGGATTCGGCAGCTTCTCGAAGGCGTATGGCCTGGCGGCGGCGGGCCTGCTGGAGGCCGAAGTCGTCACCGCGGACGGTTCGGTCCGGATCGCCAACGCGGGCAGCGAGCCGGATCTGTTCTGGGCTCTGAGGGGCGGCGGCGGCGGCGGCTTCGGGATCGTGACGAGGCTCACCCTCAGGACGCGCGACCTCCCCGAGCGGTTCGGCGAGGCGTCGGGAAGGATCAAGGCCCACTCGGATGTCGCCTTCCGCAGCCTCATCGGCCGCGTCGTCGGCTTCTATCGAGAGCGACTGTTCAACCCGCATTGGGGCGAGCAGATCCGCCTGGCGCCGGACAACACGGTTCGGATCGGGATGGTCTTCCAGGGGCTGAGCCGGCAGCAGGCCGAGGACGCGTGGCAGCCACTCGTCGACTGGGTCGCCAGCGCGTCGGAGGATGTGGCCTGGGAGGCCCCGCTGTCGATCGTCGATCTTCCGGCTCGTCAGTTCTGGGACGCCGAGGCTCTCGGGCGGCTGGCTCCACAGCGCATCGTTGTGGATGCCCGCCCCGATGCCCGCCCGGGCGAGTTCTTCTGGGCCGGCAACCGGAACGAGGCCGGGCAATTCTTCCACGCCTACCGCTCGGCGTGGCTGCCCGTGTCGCTCCTGGAGGAGGACCGGCAGATGGCGCTCGTGGATGCGCTGTTCGTCGGCAGCCGCCACTGGGGCATCGCGTTGCACGTCAACAAGGCACTGGGTGGAGCGCCCGAGGCCGATCGCGCGGCGGCCCGGGACACGGCGATGAATCCGGCCGTCCTGGATGCCTTCGCGCTGGTCGTGGTTGCCGCCGAAGGCCCGCCGGCCTACGCGGACATGCCCGGCCGGGACCCGGACCTGACGGCCGCCCGTCGCGACGCCGCGGCCGTTGGACAAGCGTTCGCCGAGGTGGTGAAGCTCGTCCCGGCTTACGGCTCGTATGTCTCCGAGAGTGACTTCTTCGAGCGCGACTGGCAGCGGGCATTCTGGGGATCGAACTACGAGAGGCTGGCGGCGGTGAAGCGTAGGTACGATCCTGGCGGCCTGTTCTTCGCCCATCACGGCGTCGGCAGCGAGGAGTGGAGCGACGACGGTTACGCGGGGTCGGAAGGCTGACGGCTCGCCGGCGCAAGCCGGAAATGCCCGTCGGGACTAGGCTGTGGCCATGACCGAGAGGGCGACCGAGACGCAGTTTCCCGCGGAGCTCAAGCACAGGCACGGCCTCTCCGAGTGGTGGCCGATGCTGCCCGAGCGGAGCGCCGAGACGATCACGCCGGATGGCGAGATCCCGGAACGCATCTACCGCTGCCAGGCGGTGGGCTGCGGTGAAGTCGTCAGGCTCGACGCACCGTCTCTCGGCGACGCGGCGCCCGAGTCGTAATCGTCAGGCCACATCTCGGCCGGGGACGGCCGGAGCACGCGGCGCGACGCGCATCGGCAGCTCGCGAGGACGAAGCGTGAGCTGGGGCTCGGGTCGCGGCTCCCGTCCGGCGATTCGGTCGAGTGTCACGCGCTGGCCGATCGTGGCGAGCAGCAGATGGGCCTCCATCAGCGCGAAATGGTTCCCGATGCACACCCGCGGCCCCGAGCCGAAGGGCAGATACGACGATCGCGGCAGGGCAGCCTCGCGCTCGGGCGTGAAGCGATCGGGGTCGAACCGCAGGGGGTCCGGGAACACGTCGGGCCGGCGATGCATGCCGTACACGTTGATGCCGACCGTCGTGCCCGCAGTCAGAGCGACATCGCCGACCACGACGTCGCGCTCGGCGATGCGGCCGAGCAGATAAGCGGGCGGATAGAGGCGCATGGACTCCTTCAGGATTCGCAGGGTGAGCGGCAGCGCCTCCAGGTCGTCGGTCGAGGGCGATCTGCCGTCGAGCGCTCGGTCCACCTCCTGCGTGAACTGCGACCGGATCGCCGGCGCGCCACTGAGCAGGAGCCAGGTCCACGAGAGCGCGTTGGCGGTCGTCTCGTGGCCGGCCAGGAACATCGTCATGACCTCATCGCGCACCTCGTGGTCGGACATCGTGCGCCCGTCGTCCTCGTCGCGGGCACGGACCAGGAGCGACAGGAGATCGTTGCCGGTCGCCCCGCTTCGCCGGCGGTCGGCGATCATCTGGGCCACCAGGACGTCGACCCGGGCGATGGCCCGGGCATTCTTGACGCGACCCGGCGTCGGCCACGACAGGGGAAGCGGCGCGAGTCGCGACGTTTCGACCGAGGTGTATCGATTGGCCGCGGAGAGGGCGTGGCCGAGCCAGGCCGCATCGGCGGCGATATCCAGGTCGAACAGCGTTCGCCCCACGATTTCCAGCGTCAGCTGCATCATCTCGTCGGCGACGTCGAGGACGGCCCCATCGGGCCATCGGGCGACCGCCGCCTCCCCACGCGCCACCATCTCGTCGGCCCACCTCGTCACGTCACGGCGCACGAAGAGCGGTGCGAGAAGCTTGCGCTGCCGGCGATGGAAGTCGTGTTCGCTGGTCAGCAGGCCGTTGCCCAGCAGCGGTCGAGCGAACCGGCTGAGGGCCCGGCTCTTCGTGAATGCGTCCGCCTGCTCGACGAGGACCTGACGGGCCAGGGAGGCGTCCGTGATCAGCACGACGTCGACCGGCCCCAGGCGCAGCCGCGCGATGGGTCCGTATCGTTCGGGCACCTGGGCGAGGAGCTCCAGGCGAGCCACGCGAAACTCCGGCAGTTGGCCGAGGAGCGGCCACCCTGGGACCCGCGGGATCCGATCGATGCCGAGGGACATCAGTCGCCTGCCCCTACTGGTCCGAGCCGTGACGGCACGTGGGGCCTCATTGTCCGCGCTCAGCCAACCGGACACCTCGCTCGTCCCGGGACGCGGCCCATAATTTGGGTATGGCCAGGTACAACGTCAACGACCGTGCCGTGGCGCACGCCCGGCGGCTCATCGACGCTCGCCAGTACGTCCTGGACAGCGACTGGGGCGAAGTTCAGCCGCGCGCAGAGGATGAGAACAAGTTCCTCAAGACCCATTCGTGGGAGGAGTACGCCCTCTGGCACCTGGGGCTGACCGGGGGTGCGGCGGAGGAGACCAAGGCCCGCTATGCATTCGTGTTCGGGGACTTCCGGCGGGTCCATCGGTCCGGCATCATCGCCTCCCACTACCGGGCGGCCGAGTGGCGTCACAAGGAGATCGAGCTGGCGGCTCACGACCTCCTCCAGTACCTCGACAAGGCCAGCGCCTGAACCGGCCGGGAGCGCCCTGAGCGCGCTCGTCTAATCGCCCGGCGCGAGCGTGGTGCCAGGAGGCACCGCTGCACCCGGCGGCAATTGACCGGCCGGAATCCGGGTAGTACCGTCCCGGCACCAGCGCGCCCGGGGCTGTTGGGAGGCCGGGCGGTGCTTCTCGCACTCATCGCGGTGAAGTCCGGACATGCTCCGGGCAGGGAGGATGGACGAGCCGACCGCTTGATGCCTGCCGGGCTCAGGGTTCGGCATGCCGTCGTCAGCGCGGCTCCGATGCCGCCGCTCGCCCTTCGGGCGACGCCGGTAACCGGGAAGAGGAGGACAGGGACAGATGATTCGCTCCAGTCTCACCGGCGGTGGCACGCGGTCGCGGCTGCGCGTCGCACTCGCGGCGTCGATGCTGGCGATCACCGCGTTGACGGGGCCAACCGGCGCGCTGGCCGCAGACCCCGAAAAGGCACCGAGTGCCTTCACTCGCATCGACCTCTCGAACGTCGCGCTGAACGGCGATTTCAGGCCGGCCAGCCTTTCCCGCAACCGGACGGTCAGCCTCATCGTTCAGCTCACCGGCAAGTCCATCGGCCGCGCTCGCGCGGACGCGAAGCGCGCCGGCCGCGAGCTCTCCAGCGCACAGGAGGCGGCCATCCGCAACGAGCTCACGAAGCGCCAGGCGGCGCTCGCCCGGCAGATCCGGGGCCTTGGCGGTCGGGTCTCCCAGCGCTATCAGCTCGCCTACAACGGCCTCGCCGTGCGGGTCCCGCTCAAGGCCGTTCCCGCCCTGGGCCGCCTCAAGGGTGTCGCGGCCCTCTATCCCGACCGGGTCGTTGAGCGCGACAACGTCGCTGCCGTGCAGTATGTCAAGGGGAACCTCGCCTGGTCGAACCTGGGGCTGACCGGTGTGGGCGTGAAGATCGCCGTCATCGACACCGGCATCGACTATTACCACGCCAACTTCGGCGGTTCCGGTGACCCCGCCGACTTCGCGGCCGACAATGGCCTGACGATCGGCACCCCGGCGTTCCCGAACGCGAAGGTGGCCGGCGGGTATGACCTGGTCGGCGACGAGTACGACTCGGGCTCCGCCGATCCGACCAGAAACACACCGCACCCCGACCCCGATCCGCTCGACTGCAACGGCCACGGCTCGCACACGGCGGGGAGTGCGGCCGGCTACGGCGTCCTCGACGACGGCACGACGTACGCCGGTCCGTATGACGCCACGACCTATGCGGCGCATACCTTCCGGGTCGGCCCGGGGGCGGCGCCACAGGCGACGATCTACGCGTACCGCGTCTTCGGCTGCGAGGGCTCTGCCACAGATGCCGTCATCGTTGCCGCGCTCGATCGCGCGATGGACGACGGCGTCGACGTCGTCAACATGTCGCTGGGATCGGTCTTCGGCCGGGCCGACGCCCCGGACTCGGTGGCCTCGAACACGCTCGCCGAGAACGGCATCGTGGTGGTCGCCTCGGCCGGCAACAGCGGTGCGGGCGGCTACATCACGGGTTCACCCGCCGCGGGCGATCGGGTCCTGTCGGTTGCCGCGATGGACGCGTCGAGCCCGACCTTCCCGGGGGCCACGGTCTCGCTCAGCACCGGCCAGTCGGTCATCATGATCGAGGCGAACGGACCGTTCCAGGGCGATCCGGGGCCGGCGTTGCCCTCGGGTGCACTTGGCATTGCCGTGCTTCGTACGAGCTACCCGAGCGGGCCCGTGTCGCTTGGTTGTGACCCGGCCGAGTACACGAACTACCCCGGCGGCGTGGCCGGCAAGCTCGTCGTCACCGTCCGTGGGACGTGCGCCCGTGTCGCGCGGGCCGTGTTCGGCCAGAAGGCCGGCGCCGCGGCTGTGGCGATGATCAATACGTCCACGACCTTCCCGCCGTACGAGGGCGATATCCTGGGCAACCCGGACACGGGCGAGTCCTACCACGTGACCATCCCGTTCTTCGGCGTGCGTGGACTGCTCGGCGGGGGTGGCGACGCCGACAAGCTGGTCGCTGCCGACTTGGGCAGTGCCACCAGCTTCGCACCGGCGACCGTCGCCAACACGGCGTACAAGCTCGCCGCGTCGTTCACCTCGGGCGGACCGCGAAACGTCGACAATGCCGTGAAGCCAGAGGTCATCGCACCCGGCGTGAGCGTAAAGTCCACGGCGGTGGGCACCGGCAACCAGGGCGCCCGGATGTCGGGCACCTCGATGGCGGCTCCAATCACCGCCGGTGTCGCCGCGCTCGTGACGCAGGCACATCCCGGCTGGTCTACCGAGGCCATCAAGGCCGCGATCCTCGACACCGCCGAGGCCGGCTCTGCGCTGATCGGGAGCTACAACCTGCGCACGTCAGGCGCCGGCGTCGTGCAGGCCAACCGCGCCGCGGACACGGTTGGCTATGCCACGACCACGGGCGGGACCGACACGCTGTCTTTTGGGTACCACGCCCAGGACGCGGCGTACCAGCAGACCCTCCCGCTGACGCTACACAACACGAGCGCAGCCGACATCACCTACAACCTGGGCGCGGGGGCCAACGGGAGCCAGCTCGGGACCACGGTCACGTTCTCGCCCGCCTCGATCACGGTCCCGGCCGGCGACTCGGCCTCCGTGGATGTGACCCTGTCGCTGACGGCGGGCGCGATCGCTGCCCTGCCGTCCGCGACGACCTCCAACTTTGGCTCGATCGTCACCGTTCGTGGGGCCGTCGTGGCCACACCCACCTCGGCGGGCCCTGGGATCTATTCCCTCCGCGTTCCCTACCTCCTCGCTCCGCGAGGAACGTCCGCGATCACGACCGGCGCGAGGAGCGCCTATACCCGCACCGGGATGATCTCCTCGGCCACGGTCCCGCTCTCGAACACCGGCATCCACGCCGGGTCGGCCGACACGTACGCGTGGGGGATCCACGACGCCAACGACGTATCGGGCGGCGAGGACGGCATGGACGTCCGCGACGCGGGCGTCCAGGTCCAGCCCAAGTCGTTCCTGTGCGGCACGGATACGACCGGCGTCTGCTCGGCGGCGGACGACCGATCACTCGTGTTCGCGGTGAACTTCTACGGCCAGGCATCCAACCCGGCGGTCAATGAGATCGACATCCCGATCGACCTTCAGGCCGACGGGCGCGCCGACTACTTCGTCGTCGGCGTGGACTTCGGGGCCGTCACGGCGGGCACGTTCGACGGCCGGTATGCGTCGTTCATCTTCGACGCGGCCGGCAACGTCCTCGATGTCTGGGTTGCGAGCGCCCCGATGAACGGCTCGACGGTGCTCCTGCCGGCACTGGCCAGCGAGATCGGCCTCGATCCCGCGGTGAACTCGACCAGGTTCCGGTACGCGGTCGCGGCCTTCTCGATCGTGCCGGGCGTCCTCGTCGATACGACGTCGGCCGCCAGCTTCCGGTCGCATCAGCCGCCGGTCTCCACCGGTCAGCAGTTCGACCTCGCCCCCGGCGGAAGCGCGACGCTGAGTCTGACCGTCGATCGCGGCAAGATCGCCGGAACGCCACAGCTGGGCTGGCTCGTGATCGGTCTGAACGACGCCAACGGCGCCGAACAGGCCAATGAGGTGGCGATCGGCACGCCGTAGCGGCGGGAGCGATCGCGAACCGCAGCCCGAGCGACACCTGAGCCCGGTCCATCACTGGACCGGGCTCATCAAACCTGGCCCCCGGCGGTAGGGGTCCACCACGGGCGGCCGGCGCCTGGCGAATGCCCGCCATCGACTTCCCCGCGCTTCCCGAAGGCAGGCCGGAGCTCGGGACGGCTACGCTGGCGGCCACATGCGTCCGTTCCGCTTCTCCATCACCGCAAGCCGCGCGAGAAGCGCCGAGGCCTGGGTGCGGCTCGCCCAGCGCGCCGAGCAGCTGGGCTACGACGCATTCATGATGCCGGACCACCTGGGGCACCAGTTCGCCCCGATCGCTGCCCTGGCCACGGTCGCCGCGGCCACCACCCGGATCCGAATTGGCCCGTTCGTCCTCGCCAACGACTACCGGCACCCATTGATCCTGGCCGGCGAGGCGGCGACGCTCGATGTTCTATCCGGTGGCCGGCTCATTCTTGGCATGGGCGCCGGCTGGCGGGTCCCCGACTACCGCCAGCTGGGCATGCCCTATGACGAGGCGCGCATCCGCGTGGACCGGCTCGTGGAATCCGTCGGGATCGTCAAGCGACTCATGGCCGGCGAGATCGTCACGCACCAGGGCGCCCATTACCGCCTCGACCGCGCCCAGCTGGCACCACTGCCGGCCCAGCGACCGCATCCGCCGATCCTCATCGGCGGTGGCGGCCCGCGCATGCTGCGGCTGGCGGCGCGGGAGGCCGACATCGTTGGGCTCCTGCCCCAGTTCAGCCCGCGCGGCCGGCCGATCGCCAGCCAGGCGACGGAGGCAGCCACCGCCGCCAAGGCCGCCCGCGTCCGCGAGGCCGCCGGAGAACGCTTTGACGACCTCGACCTGAACGTCCTCGTCCGCTACTCGGGTCTGGTCGGGGCCTCCGCGGGCATCGTCGCCTCCGCCCAGAACGCCGCGCTGGCCGGCGCGGCCGCGCTTGTCGGCACCCCATACGTCCTCCACGGGACGACCGGCCGGGTCCGCGACATCCTCCTGCGCCGGCGAGACGCATGGGGCCTCAACTCATACACGTTCTCGGCGGGCTCGATGGAGGCGATGGCGCCCATCGTCGAGCTGCTCGCGGATCGCTAGCCTGCACGCACGCGACCGCGCCCCGGCGGGAAGTCCGCTGGTGACCCCTGTCCGGTCGCGGCATCGGCCTGATCATTACCGAATGACGAAGGCCGGCTGACCCCAGGCGGCAGGTGGTCGATATCCACCAGTCCATCGACGTCGTCGATATTCGCGCGCCTTACGGCCACGCCGCCGGTCCATCGCCATGTCCGAGGCGCCGGACTGCGGTCAGATAATGATCAGGCCAATGCGGGCCTGCCAAGCGGCGCGGCTGAACCAGCGGGCGGGCCTGCCAAGCGGCGCGGCTGAGGCGGCGGGCCTGCCAAGCGGCGCGGCTGAGCCAGCGGGCGGGCCTGCCAAGCGCCGCGGCGGAGGCGGCGGGCCTGCCAACCGGCTCGAGCGGCTGTGCCGCTGCCGTCCGGCGGGACGAGATGGCAGCTCCCTCGATCAGGGCGCCGCCGGCAGGCCATTCGCCTGGCGCACCAGGTCGAAGAACTGGTCTGCGCGAACGACCCTGTAGTCCGGCCCGAGGGTCGACGCGATTCCCGCGAGGTCGCTCGGGCGCATGTTGAACGCGAGGATGCCGATCGACAGGAACAGCGGGGACTTGCCCTTCCACTTGGCAGAGGCATCCGCGATCGCGGTCTTCACCTCGGCCACGTTGCCGGTGCCGCGGATGATCGACTGCGGCGTCGTCCCGTTGAGGATGGTGGTCTGGGTATAGCTCGCCCAGTGGATCATGATGCCCTTGGGCTTCACGCCGTTGACGTAGCCGTCGGCTTCCGAGCTCGACAGCGGAACGTCCACGCCGTCGACGCGGTTGAGCACGTAAACGGTGTTCAGCCCGGCTGCCGCCATGTATTTGGCGGTCTGCGACGTGTAGGTCGGGAACGTCGCGTCGGGCCACGGCGTGGGGTAGATGTACCCGGCCCCGGACGGGCCGGCCATGAAGAGGTCGTTGGAGGTGGCCGTGCTCTCGTAGTAGTGGAGCATGGCCGGCGCCGCGTCCACCAGCAGCGGACTGGTGGTCCAGTTGATCGGGACGCTGCCACGGGCAGGATCGCCCCAGATCAGGCGCATCCGCCGCTGGTTGTACTGGAGGTTGTCGCCCTCGCTCATGGTGAAGGTGACGTAGATCTTGTTCTCCAAGGCGGGAGTCGGAGGGGCCGGTGGCGCCGCGGTCGACGCCCGGGTCCCTGACCAGACGGTCATGTTGGAGAACCAGTCGGCCGCGAGCACGTAGACGCTGTGCTCAGAGCAGAGCTGCGTCCCGCTGAACTCACCGGCCACGTCCTGTGCGAACCAGCCGAGATACGGCGTGTAGGGAGCGACATCGCCCAGGATGCGCTCGAACAGTGCCCGCTCCCCCGGGATGTTGGAGTCGAGCCAGAAGACCATGGCCCGGTTCGCCACCGCGTAGTCGCGCAGGAACCCGAAGTGCGCCCGCGGGTCGAGCGCGATCAGCATCCGGTGGGTGGCCTCCGGCCAGAGGTGCTCGTACTGCCAGGTGTACGCATCCAGGCGGCTGGTGAATCGACCGCGAAGGTCCTCGATGACCGGCAACGAGTACGGCGGCGCGGCGAGCTGCTGGGCGAGCTGCGGGCTGACGGCGAGCGCGTCCCGGAGCCCGGCCAGCGTGGTGGCAACGTTGAAGGTGTCCGGCACCGCCGGGTCGTAGACGACGGTTCCGCGGACCTCGTCCCGGTATTCGGTCAGCAGCTGCCACGGGCTGTCGAGGAGCATGTACCCGACGCCGAGGCCGTTCTGCAGCCAGGTGAACGTTCCCTCGTCTCCGGGCTGGGCGAGGTAGACGCGTGGCCGCGTGCGGTTCACCACGCCCTGGAGGCTCGTGAACATGAGCTGCTGGTCGGCCGGCAGCCCGTCGATGCTGGCGGCGTCGACATGGTTGGCAACCGCGAAGTGCGGGAGCGCCTGGCCCTGCGGCCAGCTGATCCCGCTTCGGCTATCTGCAGTTGCGGTTCCCGGCGTGGCACCGGCAACCAGGGCGGCGACGATGGCCAGCGCGATCGGAACGCGGAACATGGTGATACCTCCCCGTGACTCTAGGCCCAGGAGCTGCCGGTTGCCGAGCCTGGCAGGCTCACGCCGGATCAAGCCGCATCACGCCATCAATGGGTAGTCCCGCGCATCCCAGGCCAATGTCGCGTAGATCTCGATCATCGCGGCATGGAACAGGAGCTTCACCGGCTTGGTCGCCTCGAACCGGAACAGCCCGGTCTCGGGATCACGGGCGGACTGCCAGACCTCGTCGGCGTACGCCTGCATCGCCTGCCGGAAGCGCGGGTTGTGGTCGACGGAATCGAGCAGCAGCAGGTTCTTGAAGAAGATCGCGTTGAACGGTGGGTCCTGCCGGTAGAGGCGGCCTCCACCACCGTAGTAGTCGAGTGCGGCATCGGCGATGGCATTGGCGCGATCGAGATAGACGCGCTGACCCGTGATCCGGTAGAAGAGCGCGTTCGCGCCGATCATCGTGCCCTGGTTGTAGCTCCACTGCGTCTTCTCGATGTTGCCGGCGAGGTCGATGTGGTCCCAGTAGAGTCCGTTCGGGGCGAACAGGCAGCCGTTCACCCAGTCATACATCTTCGTGGACCACTCGAGGTAATGGGCCTTCTGAGCTGCATCGGCGGTCAGCTCGTAGAGCTGCAGCCCCAGCTCCGCCCCGGGCGCATTCGACACCGTGTTGCGGTCCTGGCTCCACGGCGCCTGTGTCCAGAACACGCCGCCCGGACACGGATGAGTCGTGTCAGTGTCCCAGCCAAAGACCACCAGCTCGAAGATCTGCCGTGCACGCTCGAGCGCGAACGCATGGCCCGTCATCCGGTACCACTGGACGAGTTCCAGTCCGATCCACTCGTTGTCGTCGTAGAACTTGTCGCCGCCGAAGCCGAGCGGCGGCCGAACGTACGAGTCGTATCCCGGCGGTGTCGTCTCGCTGTTCCAATACAGCGCCAGGCCGGCCAGGCGATCCTGGACGTCCGTCTGGTAGCTGCCGCGCAGCGATCGAATGCCCGCCAGATCGATGGTCCCGGCCATTGCCTGAGAGAACGGCCAGACATACGAATACGGGTTGCCGCTGGTGTACGGGTACTCCTCCAGGTAGAGCGGCGGATCGCCGAGATAGAAGTACTGCTGGAGCGCTTGGTACGATCTGATCGCGCGATCAACGTTCGTGCTCTGTTTGGATGAGGCAACGACGCCGGGAGCGGCGGGGCCAAGCGACGCGGACAGGACGAGCGCGAGGCTGCCGATCCACAGCGTCGACTTGGCGGGCTTTCGTGTGGCCGTCACAGCGGACCTCCTCCGGTCGAATGCCGCGAGGGGTGCGAGCGCCACCCTGCCGGCACGCTGCTCGCGACCTG
>DASPWU010000026.1:0-31465 GCA_035637675.1 Candidatus Limnocylindria bacterium
GATGATCCGGTAGCCAGCCGTGCCCAGGTCCACGACGTTCAGGTGCCCCCACGGAATGCGGTCCCTGGCGACCACCAGGTAGTTCAGGTCAGACGCCGCGCACCGGTGCCCCGGATACGGGCACGAGGCATCCCGGGCGGCTGGGCCAAAGACGCCGCGCACCGTGATGCCGTCCGGGTCGTACGCCACGGTGCCCTCGGTGGTGCAGTGACCCGTGGAGGTGAGCACGATCGAATCCCCGTGGCGGGCATAGAACCCGCCGGCACATGCTCCCCAGAGCTGCTGGCCGGCGAGGACCGGCGGGTCGTACGCGGGGGCAATGCGACGCGGCTGCCTGATGGCGCTCACGATCCAGAAGGCGCTGACCCCGACGACGAGGCCCGCCAGGGCGACGGCGATGAGGCGCAGGGGTCGACCCCGCCCTCGTGGACCTCTCGTCGCCACCGCTGCGGACAGCCTCACGCCGCGCCTAGCGCTTGGCGGGCTTGTCGGCGTCCCCCACGTAGCGCAGGCCGAGCTCCGCGTACTGGGACGGTTCCGGCGGGGAGGGTGCCTCGAGCATGAGGTCGGAGCCGGATTGGGTCTTGGGGAATGCCATGACCTCGCGGATGTTCGTCTGGTCGGTCAGGAGCGCGGCCCAGCGGTCGATCCCGATCGCGATCCCGCCGTGGGGCGGAGCGCCGTACTCGAAGGCCTCCAGGAGTGCCCCGAACTTCTCGCGCATGTTCTCCACCGTGTAGCCCTGGAGCGCGAAGCTCAGCTCGAGCTGGTCGCGGCGATGGATGCGGACCGAGCCGCCGCCGAGCTCCCAGCCGTTGAGCGCCACGTCGTACTGCATTGCTCGGGCGCGCCCGGCCGGGTCGTCGGGCGACGGCCGCAACGGATCGCCGGACAGGGTCTCGAGGAGGCCCGCGTCCTCGGGCACGACCCCGCTGAACGGGTTGTGGGTGGCGTCCCAGCGCCCGTTGTCGCTGTCCCACTGGTACATCGGGAACCGGTGGATCCAGCAGTAGGCGAGCTCGTTCGCGTTGGCCAGCCCGAGGCGGCCGCCGAGCTCCGTCCGCAGGCGGCCTAGGACGTCGTTCGCGATCTCCGCGTCGTCGGCCACGACGAGGACGAGGTCGCCGGCGTTCGCGCGGGTGCGTTCGATGATGCCCCGGAGGGCATCGTCGGCGAGGAACTTGGCGACGGGGCCACGGGCCTCCCCCGAGGCCTCCATCGCCAGGTGGGCGAGCCCGCGCGCACCGAATCGCCTGGCCGTCTCGGTCAGGTCGTCGATCTCCCGACGCGTGGATCCGGCCATGCCCGGCGCGACGATCGCCTTGACCCGCCCGCCGCCGGCCAGGGTCTCGTCGAAGACGCGGAAACCCGAGGTGGGCGCGCCTGCCTCGTCCACCAGCGCCTGCCCGACGTCGACGAGCTCCATCCCGAACCGCAGGTCCGGCTTGTCTGTGCCGTAGCGCTCCATCGCGTCGGCGAACGTGAAGCGCGGGAACGGCCGCGTCCGGATGGGCCGCTCGGGGACGGTCGCCGCGCTCACCTCCTCGATCATCCGCTCGACGAAGTCCATGACCGCGTCCTCGGTCACGAAGCTCATCTCCAGGTCGAGCTGGGTGAACTCGGGCTGCCGGTCCCCACGGAGGTCCTCGTCGCGGAAACAGCGGGCGATCTGGAAGTAGCGGTCCACGCCCGCGACCATGAGCAGCTGCTTGAGCTGCTGGGGGCTCTGGGGCAGGGCGTAGACCGTGCCCGGCTGGAGGCGCGACGGAACGATGAAGTCGCGGGCGCCCTCCGGCGTGCTCTTGATGAGGTCGGGCGTCTCGACCTCCACGAAGCCATTCTGGTGGTGGGCCTCGCGGATGGCCTGGACGAGCCGGCTCCGGAGCTGGAGGCGCTGCTGCATCGGCTCGCGCCGAATGTCGAGGTAGCGGTACTTGAGTCGGAGGGTCTCGTCGATCGGCGCGTCCGGCTCGTTGATGTAGAAGGGCGGGTTCTTCGCCTCGGCCAGGATGTCGATGGACGCGGCTCGGAGCTCCACCTCGCCCGTCGCCAGGCGCGGATTGACCTTGTCGGCGTCGCGCGCCGTGACGACCCCGTCCGCCGTGACCACGAACTCCGAGCGGACCCGGCTGGCGACCGCGTGCGCCTCCGGCGCTTCCTCCTCGTCGATCACGACCTGCGTCAGGCCATGCCGGTCACGCAGGTCGAGGAAGATCAGGTGGCCGTGGTCGCGCCGCCGATGCACCCACCCCGACAGCCGCGCCGCCGCGCCCGCGTCGGTCGCACGAAGCTCGCCGCAGGTGTGCGTCCGGTACGGGGTGGAGAGGTCGGTCATGGCCGCCGTATGGTAGATGACAGGCCGCGCCAATCGCCCGGCGGCCACCGGAGTCGCTCAGCCGCGGCCCTTCTCGCCATGGCGGTGACTGGCGGACGCTCGCCGCAGCTCGCGGGTGAGGCTCTCGAGCGGGACGGTTCGCTGCGTGCCCGCCTGGAGGTCCTTGAGCCGGACGTCACCGGCGGCCAGCTCGTCGCCCACGATCACGGCGAAATGGGCGCCGTCCCGCGCCGCGCCCTCGATCTGGCGGCCGAGCTTGCGGACGCCCAGGTCGGCTCGGGCGCGCAGGCCCTCCGCCCGCAGGACGGTCGCGATCCGCAGGCGTTCGACCGTGGCCGCCGGATCCGCGCTGACCACGACCGCCAGCGGCGACGGTTCGGGCGCCTTCGGGACGCCGGCCTGGTCGAGCGCGAGGAGCACGCGGTCGAGCCCGATCCCGAAACCGATGCCCGGCGTGGGCCGGCCACCGAGCAGCTGGACCAGGCCGTCATACCGTCCACCGCCGCCGACGGCGGACTGCTGGCCGCCGGCCCCGGCCGGATAGACCTCGAACGCGGTCCGCGTGTAGTAGTCGAGGCCGCGTACGAGCCGTGGCTCGAGCCGGTAGGCCAGGCCCAGTGCGTCGAGATGGGCGCGGACCCCGGCAAAGTGCTCGGCGCAAAGCCCGCACAGGTGGTCGGTGATGACCGGCGCGCCGGCGTTCAGCTCGACCATCGCCGGATCCTTCGAATCGAGCAGCCGCAGCGGGCTCCGCTCGAGCCGTGCCCGCTCGGTTTGCGGCAGCTCGTCCAGGTGGCGACGGTAGTAGGCGGCGAGCTCGTCGACATACCCCGGCCGGCAGGCCTCATCCCCGATCGAGTTCAGGAGCAGCTCGACCTCCCCCAGGCCGGCCTCGGCGTAGAACCGCATCGCCAGCTCGACGATCTCCGCGTCGATGGCCGGACCGGGGTCGCCGATCGCCTCCACGTCGAACTGCCAGAACTGGCGGTAGCGACCGGCCTGGGGACGATCGTAGCGAAACATCGGGCCGGTCATGGTCAGCTTCACCGGCTGCGGCCAGGTCTGCATGCCGTGCTGGACGTAGGCCCGGACGATTCCGGCCGTGGGCTCCGGCCGCAGCGCCCAGATCTCGCCCTCGTCGCTGCGCGGCGCGATCCGGAAGAGCTCCTTCTCCACGACGTCGGTGACCTCGCCCAGCCCGCGCTCGAACACGGCCGCCTGCTCGAACAGCGGCGTCTCGATCTGGCGGTAGCCGTAGCGATCGGTCAGGTCGTCCGCGATCGCCTCCAGGCGGGCGAACGCGGCCCGGTCGGCGGGGAGCAGGTCGTGCGTACCGCGAGGGGCTCGAAACGCGGGCATGGCCGGAAGTCTAGCGTCAGCCCACCGCGTTCAGGCCGACGCCAGGGTCGCGGCCGTTCCCGCCGCCGCCGTCTCAGCCGAGGTCGCGCTGGACCGAGATGACGTCCTTGAGCTGCTCGATCCGGCCCATCACCCGGGCGAGCTGCGCGACTGACGCGACCTGCAGCGTCGCCGCCACGATCGCCGTGTGGTCCGGCGAAACATGCACCGAGGCCGCCAGGATGTTGACCTTGTTCTCGGCGACCACCTGGGTGATGTCGGACAGCAGGCCGGTCCGGTCGTACGCCTCGACCCGGATCGCGATCGGGTAGGTCTGGGTCGGCGCCGCCTCCCACTCCACGTCGATGAGCCGGCTCACCTCCCGCTCGTTGACGACGGTCGGGCAGGTCGTCAGGTGGACCGTGACCCCCTTGCCGCGGGTGATGAAGCCGGTGATCGGGTCACCCGGGATCGGGTGGCAGCACTTGGCGAACCGGACCAGCAGGTCGCCGACTCCCTTGACCCGAACTCCGCCGGTGCGGACCGGAACGGTCGGCGGGGCGACCGCCGGTACCGAGAGCTCGGCGTCGTCCACCACGCCCAGCCGGGTGACCACCTGCTGGGCACCCACGGCGCCATAGCCGATGGCTGCGTAGAAGTCGTCGACGGCGTCGTAGTTGTAGGCCTTGGCCATCTCGGCGATGCGGTCCAGCCCGACGGACTGGATCGACTTGCGCGCCAGGCGCCGCAGCTCTCGCTCGAGCGCCTCGCGGCCATGGACGACGTTCTCGTCGCGATCCTTGCGCTTGAACCATTGGCGGATCTTCTCGCGGGCATGGGAGGTCCGAACCAGATTGAGCCAGTCCCGTGACGGCCCGTGCTCGCCCTTGGTCGTGACGATCTCCACGATGTCGCCGTTTTTGAGCCGGTAGTCGAGCGGGACGAGCCGGTTGTTGACCTTCGCGCCGATCGTGCGGTGGCCCACGTCGGTGTGGATCCGGTACGCGAAATCGAGCGGCGTCGCGCCGGCCGGCAGGTCCTTGATATCGCCCCGCGGGGTGAACACGAAGACCTGGTCCTGGAAGATGTCGAGCTTGATGCCCTCGACGAACTCGGTGGCGTCGGCAACGTCGCGCTGCCAGTCCATGAGCTGGCGCAACCAGGCCAGCTTCGCGTCGTACTCGCGGTCGGACTTGCTGCCCTCTTTGTAGCGCCAGTGCGCGGCGATGCCCACCTCGGAGACCTGGTGCATCTGGTGCGTCCTGATCTGGATCTCCAACGGCTTGCCGTCGAGGGCGATCACGGCGGTGTGCAGGCTCTGGTAGAGGTTGTTCTTGGGGACCGCGATGTAGTCGTCGAACTGGCCCGGGATCGGCCGCCACAGCGAATGGACCACGCCCAACGCCGCGTAGCAGTCCTTGAGCTCCTCGACGAGGATCCGGATGGCGTAGACGTCGTAGATCTCGGCGAACTCGGCGCTCTTGCGCTGCATCTTCTTGTGGATGCTGTACAGGTGCTTCGGCCGGCCCGACAGCTCGGCCTGGATGCCGGCGGCCTTGAGCTCCGGGCGGAGCGCCGCGATCGCCCGGTCCACATACGTCTCGCGGCCCTTGCGCCGGGTGTCGAGTCGCCGACCCAGCTCGGCGAAGGCCTCCGGCTCCAGGACCTGGAAGGCGAGGTCCTCCAGCTCCCACTTCATCTGCCAGATGCCGAGCCGCTCGGCCAGCGGGGCATAGATCTCCATCGTCTGGCGGGCGATCCGCAGCTGCTTGTCGGCCGGCAGCGCGGCCAGGGTGCGCATGTTGTGGAGCCGATCGGCCAGCTTGATGAGGACGACGCGGATGTCCTCGGCCATGGCCAGGAACATCTTCCGGATGTTCTCTGCCTGCTGCTGCTCGTGGGTGTGCGTGCTGAACTTCGAGAGCTTCGTCACCCCATCGACGAGGCGGGCCACTTCGGCGCCGAAGCGCTCTTCCAGGTCCGACAGGTTGTACTCCGTGTCCTCGGGCACGTCGTGCAGGAGCGCCGCCTGGACGGCGATTGGATCGATGCCCAGGTCCGCCACGATCTGGGCGGACGCGATCGGATGGGTCACGTACGCCTCGCCCGATGCCCGGAGCTGGTCGGCGTGGGCCTCGACGGCCAGGTCGAAGGCCGAACCGACCTTCTCGAGATCGGCCTGCGGGTAGTGCCGGCCGACGGATTCGAGCAGCTGCCGGCGCAGGTGGTCGAGCGAGCGACCGGAGCGCCGTTTGGCGGGTCGGGGCACCGACACGCGCGGCGAACGGCGCGACGGCGCTCGCGACGCGCTCGTCGCGGACGTGCCGGCGGCGCCGGCGGCGGCGTTGGCAGGACGTGCCCGTTCGATCGACATGGAGGCCAAGGATAGCAGCGGCCGATCGGAGCCCGGCCTGAGCAGGGCCCGGGCTCAGCACGGCTCGGCCTCAGCCGGAGAAGGCCGCCGGGTCGACCGTCGCGGTGAGGATGGCTCCCGATGCGGTGAGCGCGACGGTCCGGATGCGGATCGGCACGCCCGGACCCGGCCGGATGAGGTCGATGGGTCCGGTGATGGCCAGGCTCGTGGCAGTCGACCGGAAGACGAGGCCGCCCTGCCCGTCCACGGCAAGCCGCCCGGATACGGTGACACCGCTCACGACGATCGAGACCTTGTCCGGCGCTGCCAGCGTGACCTTGGAGGGGGCGCCGCCCGTCGCCGAGGTCATCGCCGAGGCGGCGATCGCGCTGACGTCCGCCAGCGACAGCGAGAGCCGGGCCTGGATCGCCGAGCTCGAGCCAGACAGCTTCGCCGACGAAACGGGCAGGACGTGGCCGGACCGGGGCACCATCCGGATGCCGGTGAGGGTGCCCGACACGATGCCGGCCGTCCGGTCGATGAGGCCGACATCGGTCAGCGTCAGGTCGACCGTGGCCGCGCTGAGCTCGTGGAACATGGCGTCACGGGCCTGGATCACGATCCGGTCGGCGTGTCCGCCGAGCAACTCGATCGGCGGATCGGAGCTGACCGTCGCCGAGGCTGGCGAGCCCGTGAAGCCGGCCGACCCGAGCGCGGCGACGACCGCACCGCCGGCCACCGCGGGCAGGAACAGCCACGACGCGACGAGGATCGTGACGATGACGAGAAGCAGGAACGTCAGGCAGCCACGCATCGTCGTCAGCGCTTCCGACCGCCGGAAGGTCGTGGGTCGCCGCTGCCGGCCGGCAGATCGCGGAGCCCGTAGCCGAGGTCGGCCAGGGCGGCCAGAGCCGCCGAACGCTCGTCCCAGGGCGAGGGCCCGTCGAGGCCGATGATCGACCGCTCGTGGCCCTTGCCGGCCAGGAGCACGATGTCACCCGGCCGGGCGCGCTCGAATGCCGCCGCGATGGCATCCCGGCGATCGGCGATGAGCAGCAGGTCGTGACCGCGCCGGTGGCCGGTCGCCTCGGCGCCACGGGCGATGTCGTCCAGGATCGCCTCCCGATCCTCGCCTCGCGGATCCTCGTCGGTCACGACGACCAGGCGGCAGCGCTCCCCCGCAATCCGCCCCATCATCGGCCGCTTCGCCGTGTCACGCTCGCCGGCCGAGCCGAAGACCACGATGAGATCTCCGCCCCGGGCGGCCGCAACCGGTGCCAGGAGGTCGAGGACCTTCGCCAGAGAAGCGGGGCTGTGGGCATAGTCGATCACGACCCCGAAAGGCTGCCCGGCGTCCAGCCGCTCCATCCTGCCCGGAACGCCGGTGACCGACTCGAGGCCGCTGCGAATGGCCTCGGAGTCCAGCTCCCAGGCCTCACCAAGAGCGACGACCGCGAGGGCGTTATGGACGTTGAACCGACCGGCGACGCGGAGCTCCAGCTCCCCGGCCCAGTGTGGCGCGGCCACTCCGACCCGAAGGCGCTGGGCGTCCTCCGCCACGTGTGTTGCGTGGACGTCGGCCGTGGGGTCCGCGCCGTACGTGACGAGGCGCGCTCCGGCCTCCCGGACGACAGCCTCGAACAGGCCCGCCGACGGGTCGTCGCGGTTGACGATGCCGGCACGCGGCCGAATCGCCGGCCCGCGAGCCGCCAGCCGCTCGAACAGGGACAGCTTGGCGGCCCGGTACGCCTCGAACGTGCCGTGAAGCTCCAGGTGCTCGTGACTCACATTCGTGAGGATCGCCGCGTCGTACGCGATGTCCGCGACCCGATCGAGGGCCAGGCCGTGGGACGTGGTCTCGATCACGGCCGCCCGGTTGCCCGACGCCACCATCGCTCGCACCAGCGACTGCAGCTCGGGCGCCTGTGGCGTCGTGACGTGCTCCGCGTTCGGCTCGCGTAGCTCGCCGACCCGGATCTCGACGGTCCCCACGAGCCCGGTCGGGATGCCGGCCGCCTCGAGTGCGCCCGCCGCCAGGAAGGACGTGGTCGTCTTGCCGTCCGTGCCGGTCACGCCCACCACCGCCAGCTCGTGGCTGGGATCGCCGTACCACCAGGCGGCCGCCGCGGCCAGCGCCCGCGTCGTCCGACCGACGACGATCTGGACGATCGCCTCTCCAGGCAGCGGCCGCTCGACGATCGCCACCACGGCTCCGGCCGCCGCGGCAGCCCCGACGAAGTCATGGCCGTCGACGTGCTCGCCGGGAATCGCGACGAACACCATGCCCGGCGCGACGCGCCGCGAGTCGTACGCCACTCCGCGGGCCTCCAGGCCGGCGAGGGCGATCGTTCCGATCGGCCGTCCCTCCGACCGCGCGCCACGAAGACCGGCCTCGCCGAGGGCCGCCAGCCGATCGATCAGGCCGGCGATCGGTCGCAGCTTCGTTGGCTGGGCCGCCCGCACGAGCTCCGCGATGGAGGCGGCGGCCGGCTCGCCGGCGGGCGTCACCGAGACCCGGTCCCGCCGGGCCTGAGCCCGACCAGGCGGCCGGTGACCCGTCCCGCGGCGTAGCGCCACGGCCGGGCGACCCATTCGTGGTTGCCGCTGAGCTCGAGCCACTCGGCCCCGAACGAGCGCTTGAACGCGTACAGGCCGTGCATCTCCTCGCCTTCACGGGGTATCCGCCGGGCGCCGGGCACGTCGACGCCGCCGAGGTCCATCTCCTGGAGACGCTCGCGCACGGCGAGTTGAATCGCTCGCCACAGGATGAGCCGGACGACGCCCGGGTAGGTGGGCCGCAGGTCCGCTCGATCGCCCGAATGGGAATAGGTCAGGCGACCGCCGTGACGGTAGAAGGTCGCTCCGCCGAGCAGCCGATCGTCGCCATCCCGCACCTCGAGATAGACGACATGGCCGGCGGCGAGTCCGGCCATCGACCAGTCGACGAAGGCGGCCTTCGAGCCGAGGTGGAAATGGCGGCGCACGGCCGCCTCACGGAGCAGGTCGTACAACCGGTCGAAGACGGGTCGGGCAGCGGCGCCGAGACTGCCGCCGGGCGGCGCCTCGAAGCCATCCCCGACCCCCGCCGCGGGACCGTCACCGCTTCTTGCGTCGTAGCGAACGACTCGCAGGCCGGATTTCTCTGCGCCGCGGACGAGCTGGCGCGTCGAGCTCCCGAACGACGCGAACAGCTCGTCCTCGTCCGTGCCGTCTGGCAATGGCAGGCGCATCCGATGTCGCGAGGCCTGGACCTCCTCGATGGGCTTGAAGCCCGCCGCCCCAAGGAGCGCGCGGTAGCCCGTCGCCGCCTCGATCTCGGCGTCGCTCGCGACGACGTCGACGCCGTTCGCGGCGAGGTGATGAGCGCCCGCCGTGAGCCGCTCGGCCGTCCGTTCGACCGGCTCACCCGCACCGACGGGACCGCGGGACAGGTACGCTCCGGCCCCACCGATCAACGGCCACGGCCGCTCCAGCGAGAGCAGCCGGAAGCCGTCGTCGAAGACCAGGAAGCGCGGCCGCCAGCCGTGCCGCTCGCGATACCTGGCCCACGCGACGGACTGGTACACGTCGCCGCCCGGCACCTCCACGGTCCGGGCATCCCAGCCATCGAGCTCCGCGGGTGTGGCCTCGTGGATCGCCACTCAGCTCTCCCCTTCCGGCGCAGTCGACGCGCTGTCGTCGGTGGGTCCCGGCGATTCGCGGCGGCGCCGGGCGGTCCGGCCCACGATCGCCTCGCCGGCCCGGTAGAGGCTCGCGCCCAGCCGATCGAGCGGCAGCTGCCAGGCACCGATCGTCGTGATCTCCCGCCCGCCGAAGCCGGCCTTGAACTGGCGGATCCCGGGGTGGACGAGGCCCCACATGTCGTAGCTCGTGGCCCCGGCGGCCCGGGACGAGCGGATGGCCTCCCACTTGAGGAGGTAGTTCGCGCGCGACTCCGCCCCCGCCGCGGTCATTCCGCCGTAGGGCTCCACCACGCGGGTGCCGCAGCGGACCAGGAGGAGAGCCGCCTGGGCCGTGCCGTCGGCCTCCTCGGCGAAGAGCAGCCGGGCGTCACCGGTCGGCTGGTACGCCTCGAAGATGTCGCGATAGGCCGCCTCGGTACGGATCAGGGTGCCGGTCCGCCGCGACGTCTCCGTCATGATCCGGTGGAAGTCGCCGAGCCGGTCGGCCTGAGCCTCGTTGACCGTCACGCCGGCCGCCCGTGCGCGATTGACGTATTGCCGCCATTTCTTGCGGAGGTCGGACCACAGGGCGGCTTCCTCGGCACGCAGGTCCACGACCCGGGTCGTGGTGGGCTGGACTTCGGGCGCGGACCGCCAGCCTGCCGCCGCAAGCGTGGCGCGGAGGACGCCGTCCCGGTCGAACGGGCCGTCGCGCTCGATCTCCGGATCGATCCGGAGGAGCGCCGGTCGCCCTGCCCAGCGATGGTCGCGGACGGCGGCGGTCCAGGCCGAAACGGCGGCCGCGGGATCCGACCATGCGGCCGCGATCGGGCCGCGGGGTGCGTAGGCGAACGCCCAGGGAACGAGCGAAGAGAGTGGCCCTTTCACCGGCCCCGGCCGCCTGAGGAGGACCTGGGCGCCGACCCGTGGCCCTTGGCCGGACACCGTCTCGACGTGCTCCGCGGACCATCCGTTCGCCGCCTTGACCCGCCCCCAGGCCGTAGCCTGCAGGTACGTCGCCTGCGGGCTGGCGGCCACGAATTCGTCCCAGGAAGACGGGTCGTGACTCACTCGGCGGGCTCCCGGCGCACGGCCGCGACGGCCAGGTCGAAGAGCGTCCTGACCTCAGGAACCCGGAACAGGCTGCTCAGTCCCAGGTAGGCCAGGCCGCCAGCGCCGGTCGCCGCGACCAGCTCGACCAGGACGGTCGCCTTGGACGGATCGACGCCGAACATCGCCTGGCTGGCTCCCAGGACCAGGGCCGCCACAGCCGCCGCGGCCGCCGCGGCGACGATCATCGGCGGGGCGGCAGCGGCGACGGATCCGGCCGCAAAGGCCGGTCGGCGGCGGCGGAGGACCACGACCAGAAACGCCGCCTCGACCCACGAGCCCAGGACGATGCCGATGGCGACGGCCGCAAGGCCCAGCGAGCCGATCGCCAGGATCGCGAACGAGGTATTGATCGCCACCGCCACGACGGCGGCGACGACCGGCGTGGCCGTATCCCGGCTGGCGTAGAAGGCGCGTGCCAGGATGGCCGTAAGCGATTCTGACGGCAGGGCGAGGATGAGCAAGAGGAGCGCCACTGCCGTCGCGGCAACGCCGGCCGCGCTGAACCGGCCCCAGTCGAAGACCAGCGTCACGACCTCCGTCCGCAGCACCATCGTCAGCCCCACGATCGGCAGCATGACGAACAGGATGAGCCGCATCGATCGGGTCAGGAGCGTCAGGTAGCTGTCGACGTCGCCGCGGGCGAGGTCGCGCGACAGCGACGGCAGGGCGACGATGCCGATCGGCACGCCGATTACGCCGAACGGGATCTGGAACAGGGTGAAGCCGAAGGTGAACGCGGTCAGCGACCCCGGCGGCTGGCTGGAGAGGAGCGCCGTGGCGACGAGGAAGGTGAGCTGGCTGGCCCCCAGCCCGATCGCTCGGGGAGCCATCAGCAGGAGCGCCTGGCGCGCCTCGGGATCGGCCAGGTCGATGCTCGGCCGGTAGCGAAAGCCGATCGCCCGGAGGGGTCCGAGCTGGACGAGGATATGACAGATCGATCCGGCCACCACGCCGATGGCGAGCCCGGTGATTCCCATCGTCGGTCCCAGCATGACGGCGGCACCGATGATGGCGCCGTTGTAGGCGAGCGGGGCGACCGCCGACGCACCGAAGCGGTTCCGGGTATTGAGGAGCGTCGTCGCCATCGACCCGAGGGCGAGGAAGATCGGGCTCAGCAGCATGATCCGGGTGAGCTCGGCCGTCTTGGCGCTCTGCGCCGCCGGGAACCCGTACGTGATCGCCGGCACGATGACCGGCGCGGCCAGCGCGACCACTGCGGCCAGGACCAGGAGCACGGCCATCATCAGGGTCGTCACCGTCGACGCCACGCGCCAGGCGCGGGCGTCCTCATCGGCGGCGTGCAGCCCGGCGACGATGGGGATGAGCGCCGACGATAGCGCCCCGGCCGCCACGAGCTGGAAGATGACGTCCGGGATGCGGAACGCCGCGAGGAAGCTGTCGAGCTCGGGACCTGCCCCGAACTCGGCGCCGATCACCGCCGACCGCACGCCACCCAACAGACGCGACGCGAAGAAGGCGCCGGTGACGATGAGGCCCGCCCGCGCGAGCGTGCGGCCGTTCGTCACGCGGGCAGGTCGCCGTTCAACTCGCCCGAGACCTCCGGGCGACGGTCGGCGCGCGCGCGTGGATGAGCCGCGTCGTAGGCGGACCGCAGCCGCGCGGGCGAAACGTGGGTGTAGACCTGGGTCGTGGCCAGGCTCTCGTGGCCCAGCAGCTCCTGGACGACGCGCAGGTCGGCCCCGCCCTCCAGCAGGTGGGTCGCGAAGCTGTGGCGCAACGTGTGGGGCGAGACGCCCAGCGGCAGGCCGGCCAGCCGGCGAAGGCGATCCAGGCGGAACCGCAGGCCGCGCACGCCCAGCGGGTCGCCTCGATGGTTGAGGAAGAGCGTGGCCGGCTCGGGCCCGCCGGCTCGTCGCATCCGGGCGCGGAGCACCGGACGTCCATCGGCCAGGTATCGCTCCAGCGCCTGCCGGGCGGGACGTCCCAGCAGCCCGATCCGCTCCTTGCGGCCCTTGCCCATGACGCGGACCTCGCCGCGCCGCAGGTCGAGGTCCGTCAGGGAGGCGGCGGCCAGCTCGCCGATTCGCAGCCCGGCGGCGTAGGCCGTCTCGACGAGCGCCCGATCGCGCAAGGCGATCGCCACCGCCTGGGGCTTGCCCGCGGCCGCCGCCAGGTCGGCATCGACCACGCCCAGGAGCCGCTCCACCTGGTCCACCTCCAGGACCCGCGGCAGCCGGCGCGGCAGGCGAGGCGTCGCCAGGGCGGCCCAGGGGTCACCGGCAGCCAGCCCGTTCCGGCCGGCGAAGCGATAGAACGCCCGCAGTGCGGCCAGTCGCTGGGCGACCGTGGAGCGAGCACGGCCCGTGCCCAGGTCGGCGAGGTAGGCGCGCAGCTCGGTGCGGGCGGGCGCCCGCCAGTCCACGCTGCGGCTGGCCAGCCAGTCGAGATACGCGCCGACGGCGGTCCGGTAGGCGCGCCGGGTGTTCGGCGAGGTGTCCCGTGCCTCGAGGGCGGTGATGAAGCGGTCCAGGGCGGGGCGAGCGCCCGGATCGTCGGTCACGCCCCGGGCGTGCGCTCGGTGGACCGGCCACGCCGCGCGGCTCGGGTCCGGCCGCCCGCCGGGCTCCCGGCCGCCGCCCCCCGACCGCGGGCCGACCCGGCGCAGCGTCCGCCGCCCGCGGGGCGACCCCGGCGAGCCGGCCGGGTCAGCGCCTCTGGGTCCGGCGGGCCGCCGGCCAGCCTGGCGCCCGGCGTCACACCGCCCGCCGGCACCTGGATGGCCGCGCCGCAGGTCAGGCAGATGGCCCCGGCGTTGCCCTCCCGGGCGACCGCTCCGCCGTCCGCATCGTGGACGGCGCCCAGCGGCTCGCGCGACGTCGTGAAATCGCATTTCGGATACCGCGAGCAGCCCCAGAACAGCGAGCCCGAGCGGCGAGCTCGGCGGGTCACGAGATGGCCCTGTCCGCAGCGGGGGCAGGTCACCTCGAACGCCAGCGGGTCCGGCGGCGGCGGCCCCGACTTGTGGATGTAGCGGCAATCGGGGTAGCGCTCGCAGCCGACGAACGCCCCGTACCGGCCGGTCCTCGCCACGAGCGTGCCGCCCTCGGTCGCACCGCACTCCGGACACGACTCGCCGACGCCGGGCAGGCTGGGGGCGTGCTCGCCGCCGGTGCCATCGGTCGGCTCGCTGCCGTTGCGCCCGTCATCCGGCAACGGCCGCGTCTCCTTGTGCTCGGGATACAGCGAGCAGCCGAGGAATGCTCCGTTGCGGCCGAGACGGATGACCATCGGGTGACCTTCCGAGCAGAGCTGGTCGGAGGGCAGCGTTCGAAAGTCACCCGGGGCGATCTCCGTGGCCTTCCGGTCCACGAGCGCCCCGAACGGCTCATAGAACGCGCGGACGAGGGGCACCCATTCGCGCTTCCCACTGGCGACCTCGTCGAGGTCCTCCTCCATCCGGGCCGTGAACTCGAGATCGACCAGCTCGCCGAAGTGGCCGACCAGGAGGTCCGTGACGATCTCCCCCACCGGCTCGGGCTGGAGGCGCCGCTCCCGGACGGTGACGTATCCGCGATCGAGGATCGTCGAGATCGTGGCGGCGTACGTCGACGGGCGGCCGATCCCGTGCTCCTCGAGGGCCTTGATGAGTGTCGCCTCGGTGAAGCGTGGCGGCGGCTCAGTGAAGTGCTGCTTCGCCTCCACCGACTGGACGTCCGTCGGGTCGCCAGTGGCCAGGGCCGGCAGGGAACGCTCGGCCTCCTCGGCCGCGTCGTCCTGACCCTCCGTGTACACCGCGGCGAACCCATCGAACAGCGTCCGGGTGGCCGAAGCGCGCAGATCGTACGGTCCGGCCGCCAGCTCGACCGTCGTGGTCTCGAGCTCCTTGGCGGCCATCTGGCTGGCCAGGGCACGTTGCCAGATCAGGCGATACAGGCGGCCCTCGTCCCTTGGCAGGGTCGCGGCCATCGCCTCCGGGTCCCGATCGAACGACGTCGGCCGGATGGCCTCATGGGCCTCCTGGGCTCCGCGCGTCTTCGTCTTGTAGACCCGACCCTTGGGCACGGTGTACCGCGCCCCGAACCGGCCGGCGATGACGGTCCTGGCCTCGGCCAGCGCCTGGCGCGACAGCGCGACCGAATCCGTCCGCATGTAGGTGATGAGCCCGACCTGGCCCTCCGGCGTGGCGATCCCCTCGTACAGCCGCTGGGCGGCCGTCATCGTTCGCTTCGGGCTGAACCCGAGCTTGCGGCTGGCCTCCTGCTGGAGCGTGGACGTCGTGAACGGCGGCGCCGGGTTGCGCTTGGACGGCTTGACAGCGACGCTCGTGACCACCGGGTGGGCCGTGGAGAGCGCGTCCCGGTGCCGCTGGGCGGTCGTCTCGTCGGCGATCTCCGGCTTCCGGCCATCGATCCGCACGAGGTCGGCGGAGAACTCGCCGCCCTCGCTGGCCAGGATGGCATCGAGAGTCCAGTACTCGCGAGCCGTGAAGGCCCGGATCTCTCGTTCGCGGTCGACCACGAGGCGGACGGCCACCGACTGGACGCGTCCGGCCGACAGCCCGGTCCGGACCTTCCTCCAGAGCAGCGGGCTCAGGCGGTAACCGACGAGGCGGTCCACGATCCGGCGCGCCTGCTGGGCGTCCACCAGGTGGCTGTCGATGCCGCGCGGATGAGCGAATGCCTCGCGGATCGCCGGGCCGGTGATCTCGCTGAAGGTCACGCGGCGCGTCTTGTCCGGGTCCAGGCCGATCGCCTCCGACACGTGCCAGGCGATCGCCTCTCCTTCGCGATCGAGGTCTGTCGCGAGGTAGACGACATCCGCCTTGCTGGCGGCCTTCTGGATGGCGCCAACCTGCTTGCGACGGTCCGCCACGATCTCGTACTCCGGCTCGAAGTCGTGCTCGACGTCCACCCCGAGCTGGTTCTTGCCGAGCTTCTCGGGGAGGTCACGGACGTGACCGTAGGACGCCAGAACCGTGAAGTCCGGGCCCAGATAGCGTTCGATCGTCTTCGCCTTGGCCGGCGATTCGACGACCACGAGGTTGCGAGTCATCGCGGCCGAGTCTAGCACCGGCCTCTGCACGGCCGGTCATCCGGCCCCGGTCGGAGGGGCCGGGTCAGGCGTCCCGGATGCGGCGCAGGAACTCCTCGTCGATCTCGAGATCGGCATCTGTCGCGGTGGGCGCGGGCTCGCCCGGTCGTTCCGGCGAGGCGCCCGTGGCCGCGCCTCGCGCCGCCGCGGCCGCCGGCGTCGTCTCCTCCGTTCGGCCCGCGGACAGGGCCAGGACCCCGGGGTCGCGCTGGCCCGTCTGGACGCCGGCCATGGCCGACTCCGGGATCTCGACGAAACGCACGAAGACGAGCGGGAAGACGAACGTCGACCGGGAATCATCGGCGAAGATCGGCCGCTCGCCGTTCTTCATCCGCAGGTTCGTGCAGACGAGCGCCACGTCGCCGGGATCCGGCATCCGGTACAGGTCGGCCAGCAGCGGCTGCTCGTTGGCCAGGTGGACGACGGTGTTGCGGATCATCGACGGAGTGGAGCCGGTCGCGCGATCAGGGGTGGTAGAAGTCGACGACCAGCCGGACCCGGCCGCCGTAGACCCACACGCCGATGCCGCACCGTTTGTAGTCCGGGTTCATCAGGTTCGCGTAGTGGCAGTAGCCGCTGCACGGCTTCTCGGTCTGGAAGTACAGGTGCGAGCCCAGGACCGATGCGTAGGCGTTGGCGGCGCTCCGGCAGCCGAGATTCTCGGCGGCCCAGCCACTGTAGCCGGCGCGGTGGAGCCGGTCGGTCGGCGAGCCGTTGTAGAAATGCGTGCAGGCGCCCGTCTGGGCCAGGAGCTTGGCGTACGGGCGGGCGACCCGGCTGGAAAGGCCCGCGTCCAGCACGATCGGAGGCGTGGACAGGCCACCCGGACTGCTGCACGATCCGTTCGAGAGGACCCAGCCGCCGGTCCGCGTGCAGTTCATGAGCTTGAGGTAGTAGACCTCCACGGCATACCAGCTGCCGCTGCCGACGCTCCCTCCGGACGCGTGCGTGATCGGCACGGAGCTCGTGGCGCGAGCGACGGCTCGGGCCTTTGCCCTGGGCTTGTCGGTCCGGAAGCGGCCCTGCCCGGGCGCGGCGATGGCCGCCCCGCTCCGCGCGGTCGCGCCGGCGCCGACCGTCATCCTTACCATGGCGCCGGCCGGCAGTGCCGACTTCGGTCGGAACACGAGTACGGTGTCTCCCTCGGCCCAGCTCGTGTTGCCGCTCACCGGCTTCCCGTCGGCCGTGACCGTGAACGCCGCGGCCGTCGTGGATCGATCCATGCGCATGGTGAATCGAACCGAGAGCGCCGCCCGCCGCGACACGCCCGTCGAGCCCGAATGCGGGCGGAACCGGACGATCGCCGGGGCCCGGCCGGTGCGGACCGCCAGGTCGTTCGACAGCCCCACGGGGGCGCCGTCGGCGTCGTTGAACGACCCATCGAGCGTCACCCGGTAGACGGTGCTGGCGGCCAGCGGCGCCAGGGGCTCGAACGTCAGCTCCTTCGCGCTGGCCGTTGTCGGCAGCAGGAAGCTGCCCTCCACCGCCGGCGCGATTCGGAAGGCCTTTGCGGCCGCCGCCACGTCGACGGGGTGATCGAACGACACGCGGAATGCCGTCCGCACGTTGGCCGCCCGCCCGTCCAGCCGGGTCGCGACGATCCGGCCCAGGGTGGCGGTACGGGTCACGAAGGCGACTCGCATCGGTGCGCCGAGGGCGTGTCCGTCACGATCGGCCGCCGCTCCGCCGATCGTGATCGTGTAATACGTGCCGGTCTCCCAGAGCTTGGCCGGCCGAACCGTCAGCGTGGTCCCCGCCGGGTTCCACTCGAGCTGGACCGCCTGACTCGGCGATATCGAAACGGCCTCGGCGACGGCGGCGCGGTCCATGGGTCGGCTGAACGTGACGTCCACCGGAGCGCCTGGGGCGACGTTCGTCCCGACCGTCGGCCCGAAGGCGGTGCTGGCGACCGGCGCGGGCGTGGACAGCGCCGTCGCCAAGGTACCGCCCGGCACCAGGGCCCCGATCGCGCCGAGGCCGAGCAGGCCGCCGATGCCGAGAACCAGGCTGACCCGGGCAGCGATGGAGCGCCGCAAGAGAACGGGGACGTACAGCGTGACGAAGATCGGGACAGCGAGAGCCGCCGCGGCGAGCCTTCGCAATAGACAGTCTCCTGGCGCGTGGCTGGGGGCCCGACGGCGTCGTTGGCTGTCCGGCCGGTGGGAGCTGGGGCTCCGTTGGTCGGGCGTACCCTATCACCCGGCCCGAGCGCGGCGCAAACGTGCGGGTCCGGCTCCGGCGAGACGGCCCGCCAGGCGATGACGACCGTAGGCGCTCACGACCAGGCCGCGCATCTCGAGAACGGTGATTCCACCCAGGACGGTCGCCACCGGCTGCCGGACGGTCCGGACCAGCTCATCGGTCGTCGAGGCCCCATCCGCCAGCGCGTCGGCCAGGGCGCGCTCGACGGACCCGAGCTCGACATGGGCAACCGTCCGAGGTCCTTCCGCAGAAGCCCCGATCAGCCCGAGGTCATCCACGAGCTCGGGAATCCCGGCCACGATCCGGGCGGCGCCCCAGTGCTCCCGCAGGAACGCCAGGCAGCCGGCCGACGTCGGCGCGTCAACGGGCCCAGGCGCCAGGAAGCACTCGCGTCCCTGCTCGAGGGCCCAGCTGGCGGTGATGAGGGCGCCGCTCCGAACGGGCGCCTCCACGACGACCGTGGCGTCGGCCAGGCCGCTGATGAGCCGATTCCGGCGCGGGAAGGTGCCCTTGGTTGGTCCCACGTCGGGGAAGAACTCCGAAACGACCGCGCCGCCGCCGTCGACCATGCCCTCGGCCAGCCGTTGGTGGGCCCGAGGGAAGAGACGGCCGTGTCCACTGCCCAGGACGGCGACCGTCGTCCCGCCCGCCCCCACGGCCGCCGCGTGAGCGGCGCCGTCGACGCCGACGGCCAGGCCCGAGACGACGGTGGCCCCGGCGTCGGCGACGGCCGCCGCCACGCGTGCGGCGACCCGCCGGCCGTGCTCCGTCGGGCGCCGCGTCCCGACGATCGCGACCGCATGCGGCCGTGAGAGTGCGCCGGCATCGCCCCTGATGAACAGCAGGTGGGGTGGCAGCTCGATTGCCAGGAGACGGGGCGGGAATCGCTCGTCCTCGAGGGTCAGGACGGCCAGCCCCAGCTCGGCCGCCCGTCCCACGATGAGGTCGGCCTCGTGTGCCGCGGCGACCAGCCGGCCGGCGACCACGCTTTCCACCCGATCGGCCGGATCGGCAGCATCTGACAGGACCCGCCGGCCGTCTGCTCGTCGAGCCGCCTCAAGCACGGACCGGCCATTCCCGAACCGCCTGAGCAGGATGCCGAACGCGACCGGGCCCAGGCCGTCGACAGAAGCCATGACCACCCAGGCGTCCCGCTCTGCCTCGCGCTCGCGGTCCGGTTGACGCTCCTCGGAGATCGGTCCGAACTGTCCCACGCCGAGCATCAGACCGCGATCCGCCGGTCCAGGACGCGCGACGGCGACCGATACCGCGCGGCCTCCTCGAGCGCCCTGCACCCGACAGGCCCGGCGCCGGCGAGGTCGGCCACGGTCCGGGCCACCCGGAGGAGCCGTTCCGTTCCCCTGGCCGACAGCCCCTCGAGCTCGGCGAGCTCCACCGCGCGAGCGACAGCCTGCCGGTCGAGCCGGCAAGCCAAACGCAGGGCGCGCCCGGCGAGCGTCGCGTTGAGGGTGCCCGATCGCGCCAGCTGCCGCCTCCGCGCCGCGGCCACCCGCTCCGCCACCGCGGCGCTCGATTCTGGCGTCTCGATCGCGACCACGGCGGCCGGGGCGACCCTGGTCATTGCCACCCACAGGTCGATCCGATCGCGGAGCGGCCCCGAGACGCGGTCCGTGTAGCGAGCGGCAACCGCGTTTGGGCAGCGACAGGTCTCGCCATCCTGGCCCGCGCGCCCGCAGGGGCAGGGATTCATCGCGGCGACGAGCTGAAACCGGGCCGGGAACGTCTCCGCTCGGCCCGCCCGGACGATCGTCACGGTCCCCTCCTCGAGCGGCTGGCGGAGCGCCTCCAGGACGTCTCGTCCAAACTCCGGCAGCTCATCGAGAAAGAGGACGCCGTGATCGGCCAGGCTGACCTCGCCGGGCGACAGGCGGGGCCCGCCGCCGACCATGCCGGCGTACGAGATCGTGTGGTGGGGAGCCCGAAACGGTGGCCGGCGAACCAGACCCTGGATGGGTCGCTCGGCCGCGACGGAATGGACGACGGTCGCGGCCAGGGCCTCGGCATCGCCGAGCGGCGGCAGGAGGCCCGGGATCGTCCGGGCCAGCAGCGTCTTGCCCGCTCCCGGAGGGCCGACCATCAGCAGCGCATGGCCGCCGGCGAGGGCGACCTCCAGCGCGCGCCTGGCCTCCAGCTGGCCGCGAACGTCCGACAGGTCGGGAGCCAGCACCGGCGACGCTGCATGTGGCGCCGCGGTGGCTCCCCGCTCTTCGGGCGACGCACCGCCCCAAGTCTCGCTCGGGGCCGCGAGCTCCACCCGGGCCGCGGCTGGTGGCAGCCGCCGGCTCGAGTGGGCAGTCCGGATGCTGAGCATCGCCTCGCCGAGCGACGCGACCCCGACGATCTCCAGGCCGGCCACGAGCCGTGCCTCGGTCTGGGCCTCGACGGGCACGACGACCCGACGGACGCCACGGCGGCAGAGTGCGGCGACCATCGGCAGGAGTCCCGGCACGGGCCGGACCTCGCCGCCCAGTGACAGCTCCCCGACGAGCGCCCAGCGGCCGGTGGCCCGGACCTGCTCCGACCCCAGGAGGATCGCGGCCGCGATACCCAGGTCCAGCGACGCGCCGGCCTTGCGCAAGTCCGCCGGGGCGAGGTTGACCGTGATCCGGCGGGGTGGGTAGGCGAAGCCGCTGTTGCGGATCGCGCCGCGGACCCGCTCCCGTGCCTCCTGGAGCGCGGTGTCGGCCAGGCCCACGATGGAGAACCCGGGCAAGCCTGGGGCGACGTCCACCTCGACGCGGATGACGCGGCCCTCGAGCCCGTGGAGGGTGGCCGACAGGACGCTGGCAAGCACCTCCGCAGGCTAGGCGCGGCGGCTCACCTGCGACTTACCGGAGGACGGTTACGCGGCCTATCTCCGCGTCGGGGCTTGGGCCGGCGTCCGATCAGCGGTCGCCGGCGCCAGGCGACCGGCCCGGCGGGCCGGCAGCTTGTCGACGGTCCGGGCGAAGTCGAGCAAGGACCGGCCGAGCAGCGAATCGGCCTTGGTGAACATGAACGGCGCGCCGCTGTTGAGCGCGCTGATGGCGCCGCGATACTCGTTGACCACCTGGTGATCGATCGTGCGCTTGAGGGCGCCTTCGGCGTTCCTGACGCTGATCCCGGTGAAGGCGTTGGATCGATTGAGGACCAGCCGGACCTTGTCCTGCTCGTAGCCCAGGTTGGCGATCGTCTCCAGCACGAGGCGGACATTCTTGAGGCACGAAAGATCCGCCGTCATGACGACGAAGATCGTGTCGGCCGCGTCGAGGATCCGCAGGTTGATCTCGTCGAGCTTCTTGTCGATGTCGACGAGGATGTAGTCGTACAGCGTCCGGAGCTGGTCCAGGACCACCGGCATGTGGTCCTGGGTCACGAGCTCGGCGGTCTCCGGCGAGGGCGGCGCCAGGAGCAGGTCGATGCCGGCGTCGTGCTTGACGAGGACCTGCTTGATGAGGTCGACGTCGATCGACGGCGCGGTCACCACGTCCACGATGCTCTTGCGGTCCAGGCCCAGGTCCAGGAAGACGCGGTGGTCGCCGAACTGGAGGTTGCCGTCGACGAGGGCCGCCTTCCGTCCGAGCTCGCGATGGAGGGCGATCGCGGTGTTGATCGCGATGGTCGTGGTGCCGACGCCGCCCTTCGCCCCGTAGAAGACGAGGATCCGGCCGAGCGGGGGCCGGCCCACCAGGGTCTCGGCCGGGGCGAAGCGGGCGAGCAGGCTCTTGATCCGGGCGAGCAGCTCGGCAGGATGAAAGGGCTTGATCAGGTAGTCGTCCGCGCCGGCGCGCAGGCCGCGCACCTTCTGCTCCACCTCGCGCTCGGCGGTGAGCATGATGATCGGGACGTGGGCGGTCGTGCCCTCCTCCGTCCGGATCTTGGCCGCGACCTGATAGCCGTCGAGCTTGGGCAGCATCACGTCGAGGAGCATGAGGGCCGGGGTCTCGGTGCCCCACAACCGGAAGCCCTCGGCGCCATCGCCGGCCACGATGACCTCGTAGCCTTCCTGCTTGAGCGTGTACGTCAGCAGGCGCTGGACGTTTGGATCGTCATCGACGACGAGGATCTTGGCCGGCATCAGCTCCCCGAACTCGGTTGTCCGTGCCGGTGAGCCCGGCCGGCCGATTATAGAGGTACCACCCGATCCTCCCCCGAACCCGCCGAACGACGCCCGGTCACCGGCGCCTCGGCCAGGGACAGCTCGGCCAGCGCCTCGAAGGCAAGGTCGCTCCAGCTCTCCATGCGGTCGCGGACGGCAGCCACCTCGGGCGTCGTCGCGAACGACCCGCTGAGCTTGTCTGTCTCCCGGATGGCAACCGGCCGGCCGGCCGCATCCGCCACGTAGACGACCCCCAGATGGACCGCCCCGACGGCGGTCTCGTCGTCGTTCAGGAGCCCCACCGGCCGGAAGGGCGGAACGAACTCGGCCACGAGCTCCTCGGCCCATTCCCGGTTGAGTCCTCCCGCAAGGTCGCGATCGCCCGGGTTGAGGTGTCCCCCGATCCCGATCGACCAGCGGTCGTGGAGCCGGACGTCCCCGCCGGCCCGCGTCCGGCGCATGAGGAACCAGCGCTCGCCGTCACGCAGGACGAGGTACGGGATCACCTGCTTGAATGTCGGGTCGTCCTCCATCTCGGCGCGGGGCGCGAAGCGACCGTGCGCGGCGATTGCCGCCATCGTCGCTGTCAACGTGCCTCGGTCGGTCAGCATGCCCCGCCACGGCTCCGGGACGGCCACCGACCGGGGCACCACGAGGACGCGCTCGGGTGGCCGGCTGCCGTCGGGCACGCTCATCTGCCGCCGTCCGGCACGTCCGCCTCGAGCCGGTTCCGAGCGGCGGCGAACCAGCCGGCCAGCCGATCCGCCTCGGGATCCGCTCGATCCAGCACCTCCAGCCAGCGATCGAGCGCCTCCCGGAGCTCGCGCAGGCGCGCCGCGATCGCGGGTCCGTTCGTGGCGGCGATGCCGGCGGCCATGGCCACGTCCCCGCGTGCCAGGCGCGTCATCGACTCCCAGCCGCCGGCGGCCAGCGCCGCCGCGACGGGCCAGCCAGGGAGCGCCGGCTCCCCTGCCCTGCCGGCGACCGCCTCCACGAGCGCAGCGGCGACGACGAGGGGCAGGTGGCTGATCCCGGCCACCGCCGCGTCGTGATCGGCAGCCGACATCGTCATCGGTCGTGCGCCACAGGCGAGGGCGAGCGCCACGACGCGTTCGACGCCGCCGGAGGGCGACGACGGCCCGGGCACGACGATCCAGGACCGGCCTGCGAACAGGTCTGCGCGTGCGGCGCCGAAGCCCGACGTCTCCAGGCCGGCCATCGGGTGGCCGCCGACGAACGGCAATCCCACGCCGGCCGCCCGCTCGACGATCCGCGCCTTGGTGGAGGCCACGTCGGTAACCAGCGCGCTGACGTCGAGGGCGTGGCGGAGGGGACCCGCCAGCTCGTCGATGAGGTCAAGGCATGCCAGCGGCGGACCGGCCAGGACGATCAGCTCCGCCCCGCCGACAGCGTCCGCCGGGTCGCGCGCGACCTCATCCACGACGCCCGCCTGGACGGCGGCCCGGGGACCCGCGCCGCTGGGAGTCCAGGCGACGACCGTCAGGGACGGTCCGCCGGCGGCCGGACCCGGCCCGGCCCGCAGGGCGCGTGCAATGGAGCCGCCGATGAGGCCGGCTCCCAGGAGGGCGATCCGCATCGGCCGATTATCGCCGCCGCCGTCCGGGAGAGATCGGGCGGATATACAATCGGCCGATCACGGTCCGGATTGGGCAGTGCGGCGTTCCACGCGGCAGGCCCGCCCACAGGGGGAAGGATCGCTCGATGGTGCGCCAGGCCGACCCGAAGCCGATCCGCGTCCTGCTCGTCGACGATCACCAGCTGCTGACAGGCGCCCTGGCCAAGATGATGGCTCACGAGGCAGACATCCAGGTCGTGGGCGTGGCCGGATCGGTCGGCGAGGCGAAAGCGCTCGCCCGAGAACGGCTGGACGTCGTGCTCATGGACTACCGTCTGCCGGACGGCACCGGCGCCGAGGCGACTCGCGCGATCAAGGCGCGCTGGCCCGCTGCACGCGTCGTCATGCTCACCGCCCTGAACGATGACGAGACGATTCTGGAGTCGATCCAGGCGGGCGCGGACGGCTATCTGACCAAGGATCGGGCGGTCGACGAGGTGGTGAACGCGGTTCGCTCCGCGCACGCCGGCGAGACGCTCCTCCCGCGGTCGGTCATCCTGGGCATCGCCCAGCGGGTTGCCGAGGCGCGCGACCGCGGCACCGAGCGGCGACAGGTGGAGCCGCTCACCGCTCGCGAGCTGGAGGTCCTCCGGGCACTGACGGACGGGCTGTCGACCCCGGAGATCTGTGAGCGTCTGTTCATTGCCCCGAACACGCTCCGGACCCACGTCCAGAACATCATGGGCAAGCTTCGGGTCCATTCCAAGCTGGAAGCCGTCGCCTTCGCACTGCGTCACCGCCTGGTCGAGCCGCCGCGCGCCGAGGACACCCTCTACTAGGCCGCTCGGACCGGCGCGGCGGCCGGCGTGCTCTGCGGCGCATTGAATTACTCGGCTATCGACCCACCTGACGTCCGGTTCCATCCGTCGGCTTGCGTCGGCGCGACGTGCGGCGTTCTCCCTTCCGGCGTTCGACGCTACCGGGGGGTCCCGGATCGTCGAGCGGGTTCTGGCGACGGTTTCGCTCCCGCCGCTCGAGCTCCCGTCGTTCAGGGTTCAGGAAGGCTCCGCAGCGCGGGCAACGCCGCTCTTCGGCAGAGAGTGAACTGAGCGGCGAGACGGTATAGATCTGACGGCCGCAGGACCAGCACGCGAGGCGAGGCACGCACGCATCCTAGCGTCGGCGGCGTCGAGCGTGCGGCCGTCCCTCGCTTGGAGGGTGCCCGACGGCACCGGTCCGGCGGAAATTACGTCCTATGGATGATGCGCCCGGGGGCGGCGGCGAGCAATCATCGCGTCGTTCGCCTCCGGGCGACCAGGCGACCACTCGGGCAGGTGGTTGTTGATAGGCGGGCCGTCTCGCTCCCCCCCGAGGCTGGCCCGCCTCCCTTTTTCGATCTCTCAGCGAGGCCTTGTCGGCACTCCGCTAGACCTCGGACGGCGGGCCCGGGCCGGGACGAGCAGCAAGCCGACAGCCGCGCCCCCGCCGGCGGCCGCGCCCCCGCCGGCGACCGGCAGAGCGAACACGATCAGCCAGGCCCAGCCGCTCGATGCGCCGGCCCTGCCGGCATCGGCCGGACGGTGCCGTCGCGGCGGGTGCGCACCGCACGGCCGTCCCGGATTGGCGACCTTGGCGTGGCCGGGCGGCTCCGTGGCGGTCCCCGGACATGGAGGCCGCGGGCGGCTGATCGCGGGCTGGGCCGTGGGTGCCGGCGTCGGGCGCGTCGTGGGTCGTGGCGTGGGGCGCGTCGTGGGTCGTGGCGTGGGTGCAGCGCCGGGAATGGCCGGCGCGGGCGTGGGCCCGACCGCCGGCGGGCCGCTCGGAGCCGGGGGCCCGAATGCGGGCGGTGATGCGGATGGGGTGGCGCCGGGAGTCGACCCGGCCGACGGCGACGGCGCTCCGGGCTCCAGACTGGCGGGTGGTTCGACCGACGAGGGAGGGGACGCCGCCGGCGGCGTCTCTGGGCTCGAGCCAGGAGAGGTCGACCCGGACGCCGACTGAACGGGTGCAGGGCTGGGTGCGATCGCCACCCCGGATCCGCCCACACGGGGACCAGGTGTCTGGACGCCGAGTCCCCCAACCGCGACCGCGGCAACCGCGAGGACGAGATTCATGACGCCCAGGGCGAGGACGAGGCGCGCACGCTGGGCGGTCGTCACGGCTCTCCGGGCTCTCCCATGGGTCCGGTCTGCAGGCGCGCTGCCTGGTATGGCCGGATGGTACCACCGGGGATGGGCCGGGGCCGTCTCGTTGACCGGACGCCGCTCTCAGCCGCCCAGCCGGGCTTCGGCGAGGGACACGTAGCGAGCCCGGCCGCCACCGGTCAGGCTTTCGAACAGGACGAGCCGCTCCGCGCGCCAGGTGACGGAGAATCCCTCGGCCGCCGCCATGAGCCGGCGGGCCAGGCGTGGCCCGGCTCGCACGCCGTCGGACCGGGCCAGCGTCAGGTGGGGCCGGAAAGGACGCTCGTCCCGCGGCCAGCCCAGGGCGACCAGCGCCGAGTCCAGCCCCGCGGCGACCTCTGCTAGCTCGGCGGTGCCTCGCGCGACGCCCAGCCACAGCGCCCGCGGACGCTCGGGACTGGGGAAGGCGCCGGCCCCGGCCAACCGCACCTCGAAGGGCCGGCCGTTCTTCGCGACTTCCTGGACGGCCACCGTCAGCTCGGGCAGCCGCTCGTCGGGAGTCGGCCCCAGGAAGCGAAGCGTCAGGTGAAGGTCGTCCAGGCGCACCCAGCGCACGTCCAGGGCGCCGCGACGGCGGGCCGGACCGACGACGGCCGCGCCATCGGTCGCCCGGACGCCTTCGATCAGCGCCGCAACGGCGCGAATGGTATCTGCCGGTACGGGCACCGCGAAGAACACGCGGCGGCCGGCGGGCTCACGCCCTCCGTCGGCGGGGATCCCCTCGGCGGGAATTCCCTCGGCGGGGCGACCGTCGCCCGGTCCGCCTTCTGTCAACGTGCTCTGGCCCTGGCGAGCGTTCCGCGCCGGGGCCCGGCCGGTGGCTCGCGGGGATCGTCCCGCTCCCGATCGTGCCGCGCCCGATCGGCCTCCAGGACCTGACGCGCGCGATCGCGGTCTCGCCAGCCGACGACCTCGGTCTCCTTCGCCTCGAGGAGCTTGTACGTCTGGAAGAAATGCTCGATCTCCACGAGGCGATGGGGTCGCACCTGGTCGAGCGTCTCGATGTGGGCCTGGTGCGGGTCGCCGACGGCGACGCACAGGACCTTGAAGTCGAAGCCGTGCTCGTCGTGCATCTCGAGCCCCCCGATCGGTCGGGCCCAGACATGGCAGCCGGGGAATGTCGGCTCGTCGATGACGAGGAGCGCATCGGTGTGGTCGCCGTCGCCGCCGCGCGTGTCCGCAACGAAGCCGTAGTCGAAGTTGTAGAAGACGGCCGACGACAGGACGCGATCGAGCCGGAAGACGCCGGCCTGTTCGTCCCACTCATACTTGTTCCGGCTGCCTCGAGGGATCTCGACGACGACCTCGACGACGTCCGGAAAAAGGTGCTCGGGGGCCGGCATGGACGCACGATACAACCGTGGACGGGGCCCTGCGCGCACGACGCCGAGCGACGCGGATGTCCGTCGGCAATCTCGCCCTGATCGCGGTCGTGAGCGCCGCCGAGCGTGCAGCGGCGCCCCCGATCAGTCGTTGTAGAGGCGCTCCTCGATCAGCTTCTCCTGGACGGTCCGGCCGTTCGGGTCGAAGCAGGAGAACTCGAAGTGCTTCTCGTACTCGAGGTCCACGTTGTCCTGGCCGCCGCGGTTCTTCTCGACCGAGATGACCACCCAGTCGCGGAAGCGCTGCGCCTGGTACGGGTTGAACTCGATGTTGACCTTGGCGACGATGTGGTACTTCTCGTTGAGGATGACGATGATGTCCGCCTCGTAGTTGATCGCCGAGCTGCCGCGCAGGTGGTGGTTGCGCAGCCGGGCGGCCTTGAGGCCCTCCTTGTCGGCGGCCACGATCGCGACCATCGGCACTCCCTCGGACAGGGCGATGTCCTTGAGGCCGTTGACGACGAAGGTCACCTTCTCCGTCTCGGTCGGCGGCTCGGGGATGACCGGCACCTTCTGGAGGTAGTCGACCACGACCAACAGTCGCCGGTCGCCCGACAGCGCCTTGTGCTGGCGAATGAGCTCGCGCGTGTTGTCGATGGTGTTGGCGGTCTGCGTGCCGCGCATGAGGAAGAGGTTCTGTCCGTAGCGGGCGATCCGATCGAGCGAGGGCCGCAGGCGAGGATTGTTGGCCAGCTGAGGCCCGCCGGATCCCTCGGCCATCCACGACCCCAGGATCTCCTTGCGAACGTCCTGGATCTTGATCGCGCCGGTCTTGTGAGGCAGGTGGGCGAGGGCCGATTCCATCGCGATCAGCCGGTTGAGGAGGTATTGCTCCTCATGCTCGAAGCAGATGTACAGGACGTTGGCCTGTCCGCCGGACGCGACGTTGCGGCCCATCTGGAGTGCCATCGTCGTCTTGCCGGTGCCCTGCGCGCCGCCGATGAGCAGCAGCTCGCCGGCTCGGAGGCCGCCGCCGATGGTCTTGTCGAGCGGCGTGAAGCCAAGCGGCACCGGCTGATACTCACCAACCCGGCCTGAGGTGACGTGGTCATTGAGATCCACCAGCACGTCCAGCGCGGAGCGCGGGTTCATGCTGCCGGTCGCGGTGTCCAGGCGCCAGGCGCCCTTGGGAGCTGCCAGTGTGTCGACGGTCTCGGTGCTCAAGGCGAGGTGGTCCTCCCGGGTGGTGACGTGCCGGCATGGTAGCACCGTGGTGCCGCCGGTCACCCCCCGAAGGGGCCTGTATTCGTCCGTCCGAAAGTAACCCCCTCTACCCTCCCCCGACGGCGTCGGACGCCCGGCGCAGAGCGGGTTCGCATCGCTGTCAGCAGTACATCCGGCCTTGCCCGAGCCACAAGCTCGCTGAGCACGGTCCAGCGGCAGGCGCGACGCCAGCGATCATGCATGGCCGACCATGCATCGGCGATGGTTTCGACGCCCGCCCAACGCCAACAGCCCTGCCAGGCACCGGTATAGCGTCGTCGGCGATACGGGCCGCTTGAGGGGCGACGTGGTGGCAGGACTCGGACGCGGCGCATGCTCCCGCCGCCGCCCGCGCTGTGATGCACCTCCTGTCGGGGCCCCCGGCCGGGCGGCCCTCGGCTTAGGCGCGCAGCGCCTCCGGAATCGCCGCCAGCTCGTCCCAGTATCGGACGATGGTCCGGATCCCCGTCTCGTAGTTGGCGAGGATCATCGATTCGTTCGGCGCATGCGCGTTGCAGTCGGGGTTGGCGAAGCCCAGCAGGACCACCGGCAGCCCCAGGATCGACGCGAAGCTGGCGCAGACCGGGATGGATCCGCCCTCGCGGATGAACACCGGGCGCTGACCGAATGTCGCTTCCAGGGCGCGGACGGCGGCCTGCGTGGCCGGGTGATCCATCGGCGTCAGGCTCGGCAGCCCGCCTCCCAGGTTCGTGACCTCCACCCGGCAGCCTTCCGGGGCGGCCCGCAGGATGTGTTCGCGGACCAGCTCATAGATCTTGTCCGGCTCCTGGTTGACGACGAGCCGGCAGCTGATCTTGGCGTGGGCGCTGGCCGGGATGATCGTCTTGGCGCCCTCGCCCTGGAAGCCTCCCCAGATGCCGTTGACGTCGAGCGTCGGCCGCGCGCCACGTCGCTCGAGCGCCGAGTAGCCGGACTCGCCGACCAGCGCCGGTACTCCCAGCTCCTTGCGGAATGCCTCCTCGTCAAAGGGCAGCGCGGCAAGCGCGTGGCGGTCCCGGTCGCTCAGCGGCACCACGTCGTCGTAGAAGCCTGGGACCAGGATCCGGCCGTCTGCGCTCTTGAGCGCAGCGATGATGTGGGCCAGCGCGTTGCCCGGATTCTGGACGGCTCCGCCGTAGACGCCCGAGTGGAGGTCGACGGCCGTCCCCAGGACGTCCACCTGGAAGTAGGTGATGCCCCGCAGGCCGAGCGTGATCGCCGGGAGATTACCCTCGAAGAAGCCGGTGTCGCTGATCACCGCGAGGTCGGCCGCCAGCCGATCCCGGTGCTCCTCGAGCCAGCGATCGAGGTTCACGGAAGTCCCCTCCTCCTCGCCCTCGAACAGGAACTTGAGGTTCACCGGCAGCCGGCCGCGGGTTGCCAGGATGGCCTCCGCGGCCCGCAGGTGCATGTGCACCTGGGCCTTGTCGTCGGCCGCGCCCCGGGCGAGCATCCGGCCGTCGCGGATGAGCGGCTCGAACGGCGCCTTCTCCCATTCCTCGATGGGATCCGGTGGCTGGACGTCGTAGTGCCCGTACACGAGGATCGTTGGCGCTCCCTCCGCATGGAGCCAGTCGCCGTACACGAGGGGGTGGCCGCCGGTCTCGGCGACCTCGACGTGCTCGACTCCCATCGTCCGCAGCTCATCCGCCAGGAACTCGGCGGCCCGCCGGCAATCCGCGGCGTTCTCGGGCAAGGCCGACACGGACGGGATGCGCAGGAATGCCTCGTATGACGCGAGCCGACGGTCGTGATTGGCGTCGAGATAGGTCTCCAGGGCATCGGCGGTGGCGGTCATCGGGTCCTCCGGTGGCGGGCAGGGGTAGATCGGCTGTCGATCGGCTGTCGGCTCGAGAGTCGGGCCCAGGTGGCCCGAACCCGAATCCTACGCAGAATCGAGCCGGCGAGCCTGACGGCTCGCCGGTCGTGTCGGGGCGCGTGGAATGTGGCGGCGCGAGGGCGCCGCCGGTCAGGCCGGTCAGGCCGGGCTTGGTGCCGGCGCCGGCGCCGGGCCGGCCGAGGTGCCCGGCGTGTCCGAGGAGCCCGACGCCGCGGCCTTGCCCTGACCTAGCACCGGGGCGCCGCCGTGGATGTCCTCCTTGGGCGGCAGGTCGCTGAAGAGCTTCTCGAACTCCTCCGTGTCGACGGTCTCCTCCGCGACGAGCTTCTCGGCCAGGTTCTGGAGCCGGTCGCGATTCGCGACGAGGACCTCCATCGCCCGGTCGTAGGCACGGTCGATGATTGCCCGGACCTCCTCGTCGATGGTCTTGGCGACATCGTCGCTGTAGTTGCGCTGCTCACCGATCTCGCGGCCGAGGAAGACGAGCTCGTCGCGCTTGCCGAAGCTGAGCGGACCGAGCTTGTCGCTCATGCCGAACTCGGTGACCATCCTGCGCGCCAGGTCGGTCGCCTTCTCGATGTCGTTGCTGGCGCCGGTCGTGGTGTCGCCGAAGATGAGCTTCTCGGCGGCGTTGCCGCCCAGCAGCCCGGCGATCTTGTCCTCGAACTCGGTCTTGCTCTGGAGGTAGCGGTCCTCCTGGGGCAGAGCCATGGTGTAGCCGAGGGCCATGCCGCGGCTGATGATGGTGACCTTGCTGACCGGGTCGCACTTGGGCAGGATCCGCTGGACCACCGCGTGCCCGCCCTCGTGGAAGGCGATGATCGCCTTCTCCGAGTCGCTGATCAGCCGGCTCTTGCGCTCCGGGCCGGCCACGATCCGCTCCAGGGCTTCCTGGAACTCGGACATCCCGATGGTCTTCTTGTTGCGGCGGGCGGACAGGATGGCCGCCTCGTTGACGAGATTGGCCAGGTCCGCCCCGGAGAAGCCCGGCGACTGCCGCGCGATGTTGTCGACCTCGAGCGCCTTGTCGAGCGGCTTGCCCTTGGTGTGGACCTTGAGGATGGCCACCCGACCGCGCATGTCGGGCCGGTCGAGGATGACCTGGCGGTCGAACCGACCCGGCCGCA
>DASPWU010000027.1:0-13800 GCA_035637675.1 Candidatus Limnocylindria bacterium
GACGGGCCTGCTGGCCGGGCTGCCCACGCCGTTCGACGGCGCCCGTTACCACTCCCTGTGCGTGGACCCGGCGACCCTGCCGGCCGAGCTGCGGATCACCGCGACCAGCCCGGTCGACGGCGTGGTCATGGGCCTGCGCCATGCAACGCTGCCGCTGGAAGGCGTCCAGTTCCACCCCGAGTCCGTGCTGACGCCCCAGGGACCCCACGTGCTCGCCAACTTCCTCCGGCTGGCCGGCGAGGATGCGGCCGCCGTGGCACGGCTCGATGCCGCCACCGGTTCGTTCGCCACGGCAGGCATCGCCGAGACGCACCCTGATGCCGCCGTGCCGATGGCCGGAGCCGCGACCGGGGTAACTCGATGAGCGAGATCGTCCGGGCGGCGCTGGCCGCGGTCATCGATGGCGGAACCCTGGCCATGGACGATGCCCGCGGCGCGATGGGCGCGGTGATGGACGGCGAGGCGACGCCGGCCCAGCTGGCCGCGTTGCTCGTGGCCCTGCGGATGCGCGGCGAGACGATCGACGAGCTGGCCGGCTTCGCCGCGGCCATGCGCGACCGGGTCCTGCGGGTCGAGGCGCCGGACGGCACCGTTGATACCTGCGGGACCGGCGGTGACGGGAGCGGGACGTTCAACATCTCCACGGCGGCGGCGCTCGTCGTGGCGGCGGCTGGCGTACCCGTCGCCAAGCACGGCAACCGGGCGATCACGTCGGCATCCGGCTCGGCCGACGTGCTCGACGCGCTGGGCGTTCGGATCGACCACGACGCCGCGTCGGCGGGGGAGGCCCTGCGTGAGCTCGGGTTCGCGTTCCTGTTCGCGCCGGGATTCCATCCCGCGATGCGCCACGCCGGACCGACCCGGCGCGAGATCGGCGTGCGCACGGCATTCAACCTGCTCGGCCCGCTGACGAACCCGGCCGGCGCCCGGCGCCAGGTGGTGGGGGTGGCGGATCCCGCCGCCGCGCCGCGGCTCGCAGCGGTGCTCCATCTGCTGGGCACCGAGCGGACTCTCGTGGTCGGCGGGCAGGGTCTGGACGAGCTGCCGCTGGACGGCACGGGGGTGGCCTATGACGTCACGCCGGCCGGGGTGGAGCGGCGCGAGATCGACGCCGCGGACGCGGGACTGGCCCGCGCCTCTAGCGCCAGCCTGGGCGGCGGCACGCCCCAGGACAACGCAGCGATCATCGAGGCGGTGCTCCGCGGCGAGCCCGGGGCGCGGCGCGACGTCGTCCTGCTCAACGCCGGTGCCGCGTTCGTGGCCGCCGGGCGAGCCGAGACCATCGAAGAGGGGGTCGCGCTGGCGGGCCTCACCATCGATGCGGGGCTGGCGACGGTCATGCTCGCGCGCCTGCGCGAGGAGCGTCGAGCCGCCGAGGCCGGCGAGGGAGCCGCGCAAGGGGCTCCGGCGTGACGATCGCAACGCGTCGCGCTCCGCCGCGCCGGGCGCGAGCCGGCTCCAGCGTCCTCGACGAGATCGCGGCACGGCGTCGGGCGGACATCGGCGTGGAAATCGAGGCTATGGCTCGCGCCCGATCGATCGATGACACAGGGGTAGCAGGCCTGGGCCCGCCTCGACCGATAGTCGAGCGGCTGGCCGCGCCCGGCCTGCACGTCATCGCCGAGCTCAAGCGCCGCTCGCCGTCGGCCGGCGCGATCGCCCGGGACGGCGAAGACATCGTGGCCCGGGCACGCGCCTACGAGGCGGGCGGGGCCGCAGCGATCTCCGTCCTGTGCGAGCCGCACTGGTTCGGTGGTTCGATCGACGACCTGCGGCGCGTGCGGGCGGCGGTCGCCGTGCCCCTCCTGGCCAAGGACTTCGTGGTCGATGCCGTTCAGCTGCAGCTTCTGCACGCAGCAGGCGCGGATGTCGTCCTCCTCCTCGCCGCGCTCCACCCCGCGCGGCGGCTGGGCCGGCTCGTGGACGAGTCGCTCGCCATCGGATTGGAGCCGCTGGTGGAGGTGCACGACGAGCCCGAGCTCGAGCGGGCGCTCGCCACGCGCGCACGCCTCATCGGCATCAACAACCGCGACCTCCGCACACTGACCGTGGATCCGGAGCGTGCCGCTAGTCTCCGTCCCCTGGTCCCGGAGGACCGCCTGGTGGTGGCCGAGTCGAGCGTGCGGGAGCCAGAGACCGTGGCCGGCTGGCGTGCGCTCGGCTTCGACGCAGCCCTTGTCGGTGAGGCGCTCATGCGCAGCCCGAATCCGAGGGCCGCGGTTCGCCGATTCGTGGCGGCGGGCGCCCTGCCCGACGATCCGGCCGAAGCCGCCTGCATGCCCTTCGTCAAGATCTGCGGCATCACGGATCCGGCCGGTGTCCTCGCCGCGGTCCGGGCCGGGGCGGACGCGATCGGCCTAAACCTGGTACCCGGCACGCCTCGGGCGCTGGCGCTGGACGAGGCAGCCGAGCTCGCCCGTCTGGCGCGCGAGCGAGCCGGTCGCCGGCCGCTCGTCGTCGCGATCACCGCCGATGCGACCGCCGCGCGGATCGCCGAGATCGTGGGGACGCTCGACCCCGATGCGGTCCAGCTGTCAGGCGATGAGCCGATTGGCCTCCTGCGCCAGATCGACCGCCAGGCATGGAAGGTGCTCCACCTGCCGGTTGGGGAGCCGGCCTCCGTCGAGGCTTCCGCCACCTCGATCGTCGAGCTTGGCCGGCGATACCTGGCGGCGGGCGCCACCCGTCTCCTTCTCGATGCGGCCGGCGGACCGTATCCGGGCGGGACCGGCGCCAGGCCGAACAGCCGGCTCGCCGCCGCCGTCGCCCGCGAGCTCCCCGTCATCCTCGCCGGCGGGCTCACGCCAGCGACGGTCGGCGAGGCGATCCGGGCCGTGCCGGCCGTGGGCGTGGACGTCGCTTCGGGCGTGGAGGCGCCGCGTGCCGCCGGCGAGCGTCCACGCAAGGATCCCCTGCGGGTCGCCCTGTTCGTGAAGCGCGCCCGGGCGGCCCGGCTCGATCGACCCAACGTGCCATTCGGGCCCGCGCCCGTGCATCCCGGCCTCCTCGAGGCGGACGCGGCCGGTCGCTGGGGCGTCGACCGCCAGTTCGGCGGCCGGTACGTCCCGGAGACGCTGATGGCCGCCCTCGAGCAGCTCGAGCGGGCGTACGCCGCCCTCCGCCACGATCCACGCTTCTGGGCCGAGCTGCGCGAGCTCCTCGAGCGGTATGCCGGCCGGCCCACCCCGCTCTATCGGGCCGACCGACTGGGCGACGAGGTCCTGCGGATCGCCGGGTCGATCGTGCTGGTCGACGCCGCGGGACCGGGCTCGCTGCCGAGGCGCCTGCGGCTCTATCTCAAGCGCGAGGACCTGGCCCACACCGGGGCCCACAAGATCAACAACGCGCTCGGCCAGGCACTGCTCACGCGCCGGCTCGGCAAGAGCCGCGTCATTGCCGAGACGGGCGCCGGGCAGCACGGCGTGGCGACCGCCACCGCCTGCGCCCTGCTCGGGCTGCCCTGCGTCGTGTATATGGGCGCCGAGGACATCGAGCGCCAGAAGCCGAACGTCCTCCGGATGGAGGCGCTGGGGGCGGAGGTCCGCTCCGTGGCCTCGGGCAGCGCCACGCTCAAGGACGCCATCAACGAGGCGATGCGCGACTGGGTGACGAACGTGGAGACGACCCACTACGTCCTTGGCTCGGCGATGGGTCCGCACCCGTATCCGACGATCGTCCGGGACCTCCAGCGCCGGATCGGCGACGAGGCGGCCGCGCAGCTCGTCGCCGCGGAGGGCCGGCTGCCGGACCTGGCCCTGGCCTGCGTCGGCGGCGGCTCGAACGCGATCGGCCTCCTCAGCCGGTTCATCGGCGAGCCCGCCATCCGGCTCGCCGTGGCCGAGGCCGCCGGCGACGGCATCTCGACCGGCCGCCACGCCGCGGCGCTCGCGGGCGGCAGCCCGGGCATCCTCCACGGCGCCCGATCGATGATGCTCCAGGATCGCGACGGCCAGGTGGTGGAGGCGCATTCGGCAAGCGCCGGACTGGACTACCCGGGCGTCGGGCCACAGCTCGCGGCGCTCGTGGCGGCCGGGCGCCTGGAGATCGCGGCCGCCACGGACGCCGAGGCATTCGCCGCGATGGAGACCGTCGCCCGGGCCGAGGGCATCCTGCCGGCTCTCGAGACCGCCCACGCCTTCGCCGTCCTGCCACGTCTGCTGGCGGGTGTGGAGGGCGCCGGAGGTTCGTGGCCGGAGGAGACGGTGGTCCTCGTCGGGCTGTCGGGGCGTGGCGACAAGGACCTCGGGCCCTTCGCGAACTGGAGGGAGGCACGGCAACGGGACTCCGGCAGGTGACCGTTGTCGGGCTGCCCACGGCTATCGTCCGCCATCGATCCGAGTCGATCGGCACGGACGACACGCCCGGTGCCGCGCGGATTCGCTCGGCGTTCGCGCGCGCCGCGACCGAGGGGCGGTCCGCCCTCATTCCCTACGTCGTGGCGGGCTACCCGGACGCCGACACGAGCTACAACGCAGCGCTGGCCGCGATCGACGGCGGCGCCGACCTGCTGGAAATCGGGCTGCCCTATTCCGACCCGCTGGCCGACGGCGCGACGCTCCAGCGGGCGTCGGCCGTGGCTTTGGGCGCCGGAGCCACGCTGGAGGGCTCGATCGCGCTCCTCCGCAGGGTCGGGGCGGCCCGGCCGGGGATCCCGCTCGTCCCGATGGGCTACGCGAACCAGCTCATCGGCGGCGGCGATGGCCGCGCGGTCGCGGTGCGCCTCGCCGACTCCGGAGCCAGCGGCGTGATCGTGGCCGACCTGACGCCGGACGAGGGGACGCCGTTCGAGTCTGTCGCACGGGACGTCGGCCTCGCCGTCGTCTACCTCGTCGCCCCCACGACGGACCCGGCGCGACGCGCCTGGATCGCCACCCGCACCGGTGGATTCCTCTATTGCGTATCGCTCGTTGGCGTGACCGGCGCGCGCCGCGCATTGCCGCCCACCGTCGGCCGTCTGGTCCGCGCCGTCCGCGCGGCGTCGCCGGTCCCGGTCGCGGTCGGCTTCGGCGTGAGCCGGCCCGCCCACGTCCGCGCGCTCGTTCGAGCCGGCGCCGACGGCGTCATCGTCGCGTCGGCCCTCGTCGACGCCCTGGGACCGGACGGCCGGGACGTCGCCGCCCTCGGTCGGCTGGTCGCGAGCCTGCGCACGGCGACCGTTCGCTGAGTGGCCTCAGCGAGGCGTGGTGCGCTCCGGTCTCACCGGACGCCGGTCATCGACCTCCAGGGCGCGCGTCGCCGCGATGAGCCGCCGGTAGATCGCCAGCAGGTCGGCCTGGGGCATCGGCCCGCCGTTGGCCATCGCGACCCGGAGCAGCACGTCCCGTTCGCGCTCGCCGTCGCGGATCGCCCGCCAGCCGGCCTCGGATTTGGCCCGGCCGACGTCACGCCCAAGGGCGGCCCGCTCGTTGAGGAGGGCGACGATCCGGCGATCGAGGGCGTCGATCCGCCGGCGCAACCGGCGCATCTCCGGAGTCTCCGGCTCAAGCCGGCTCGGCCGTCGACGGTCAGGCACCGGAGCCTCCCAGGCGCCGGGCGATCGACTCGAGCGCCAGGTGATAGCCCCGTGCCCCCTGCCCGACGATCGACTCGAGCGCGACGTCCGCGAGGTAGTTCACGTGCCGGAATGCCTCGCGTTTCGAAGGGTCCGAGAGGTGGACCTCGATGAACGGCCGCTCGATGCCCACCAGGGCATCGCGGAGCGACACGGACGTGTGGGTCAGGCCGCCCGCATTCACGACCGCGGCGTCGAAATCGCGGGCGTGCAGTCGGTCGATGAGGGCGCCCTCGTGGTTGCTCTGGTAGAAGTCGATGTCCAGGCCCAGCCTGGCCGCGGCTGTCCTGAGGCCGGCGTGGATCTGGTCGAGCGTCTCGTGGCCGTAGATCTCGGGCTCGCGCGTGCCGAGCAGGTTGAGGTTCGGGCCCTCCAGCACGAGCACCCGCGTCACGTGGCGGGCGCCTCTGCCGCCGACGCTGCCGCCGGGCGATCCGCCGGCGCCGCGAGCACGCTGCCGATGGCACGCCGGACGACGTCCTCGGGCGCGTCGGAGCGGATGGTCACCCCGTCCGCCGTCGGCAGCACCCAGCGCAGCCGACCGCCGACATGCTTCTTGTCGGCCGCCATCGCCTCGACCACCGCATCGATCGGGTAGGGCATGGGATCGACGCCGAGGCCGAGGCGCGTCAGGAGCTCCTCGATCCGTGCCGCCCGGTCCGGCCGCGTGACGCCCAGCGCCTCACCTAGACGGCAGGCCACCCGCAGCCCGTAGGCGACCGCCTCGCCGTGGAGGAGCTTCCCGTAGTGGCCCGCCGCCTCGAAGGCGTGGCCCGCCGAGTGGCCGAGGTTCAGCTGGATCCGACCCGCCACCCGGTCCCCTTCGGCCGCCTGCTCGCGCTCGTCTGCGACGACGATCTCCACCTTCCCCCACATGGCCCGCTCCACCAGCTCGGCCAGCGCACCCGACGCGAAGGCCGCTGCATCACCGCGGGCGATGGCCTCGCCCTCGCCCTCGAGCAGGCGGAACAGCCGCTCGTCGCCAAGGGCCGCCATCTTGACCGCCTCGCCCAGCCCCGCCCGCCGCTGTCGTTCCGGCAGCGTCCGGAGGAGTGCCGTGTCGATCACCACCGCCGCCGGCTGATGGAAGGCACCGATCAGGTTCTTGCCCGCCGGGAGGTCCACCGCGGTCTTGCCGCCGATCGCCGAGTCGATCTGGGCCACGAGCGTCGTTGGGACGTGGATCAGCGGCACGCCCCGCAGCCACAGGGCCGCCAGGAGCCCGGCCGCGTCGCCCAGCGCACCGCCACCGATCGCGACGATCGGCTCGAGCCGCTCGGCCCTCACCCGAGCCAGCTCGCCGGCTGCGTCCTCGACAACCGACAGGCGCTTGGCCGCCTCGCCCTCCGGGAGCATCACGGTCTCGATCCGCAGCCCGCGCGCCCGGAGGCCGTCCGCAATCGACGTGCCCGCGGCGGCCCAGGCCCCCGGCTCGGACACGAGGATCGCCCGTGACGCCCCCAGGCCGGCGAGCGCTTCGGCGACTGCGGCAGGGACGATCCGCTCGCCCAGGACGATCCGGCCGACGCGGGTCTGGGCGTCGAGCAGCCGTGTGCCCTCGTCGGGCCCGGCCGCCACGAGGCCGGCCACGATCGTCGCGACCGTCGCCGGCTCGGCCAGGCCGTTCACCCGCCGGGCCGCGGCGTAGAAGCGCTCCCGGTCGGCAGTCATCTGGCGGATGGCGGCGATGGGCTCGCGCCCCGCGACGAGCGGCCGCACGTGCCGGCTGCGTCGCAGGCGCTGGGCCAACGCCTCCGGCCGTGCGTCCAGCCAGACCGCCAGCCGGCCTCGATACAGCCGCCAGCGGTTGCGCGGGTCGACGACCGCGCCGCCGCCGGTCGCGACGACACGCCTGATCCTGGCGTCGGGCTCCGGCTCACCGAGGGCGGCCACGGCTGCCGCCTCCCGGGCCCGGAAGCCGGCCTCGCCCTCCGTCTCGAAGATCGACGGGATCGGCCGCCCGGCGGCCGCCTCGATCGTTTCGTCCAGGTCGACGAAATCGGCGCCGTGGCGCCGGGCGATTCGCCGGCCGACCACGCTCTTGCCGCTTCCCGGCAGGCCTACGAGCACGATGTCCATCCGACCGCGATCTCAGTCGTCCCCGCCCGACCCGGCCTCGTCCGTGCCGGCCAGCGAAGGCGCGGTCGCCGAACGGGCCGCGGCGGCGCCACGGGGAGCGGCGATCCGGGCGGAATAGCGCTCGAGGTTGTCGCGGGTCTCAGCCAGCGAGTCGCCGCCGAACTTGTCCAGGATGAAGTCGGCGATCGTGAGCAGCACCATCGCCTCGCCCACGACCCCGGCCGCGGGCACGACGCTGATGTCGCTCCGCTCGTAGTGGGCCTTCTCGACCGGCCGCCCGGTCACCAGGTCGGCCGAGGGGAGGGGCCGGGCGAGCGTGGAGATCGGCTTGACGGCCCCGCGCACGACGATCGGCTCGCCGTTGGAGACCCCGCCGGTCAATCCGCCCGCGTTGTTGGAGCGGTGGATCCAGCGACCGTCGTCATCGCGACCCTCGATGACATCGTGGACGGCCGAGCCGAACCGCCGGGTCTGCTCGAAGCCCAGGCCCAGCTCCACGCCCTTGACGATGTTGATGCTCATGACGGCCGCCGCGAGCGCGGCATCCAGGCGGCGGTCCCACTGGACGTAGCTGCCGAGCCCGACCGGCAGTCCGTGGACGACGACCTCGAACACGCCGCCCACCGTGTCACCCCGCTCGCGGGCCTCGTCGATCCGGGCGATCATGGCCGTCTCCGCGTCGGGGTCGGGGCAGCGGAGCGGCGAGGCATCGGCCTCCTCACGCGATCGGCTCGCCCGGCTCGGGTCGAGCGACACGCCGCCCACCTCGGCCGTGAAGGACCAGCCCTCGATGCCGAGCTCGCGCAGGAATCGACGGGCGACGCCCCCGGCCGCCACCCGGGCAGCGGTCTCACGCGCGGAGGCTCGCTCCAGCACGTTGCGGACGTCATCGAAGCCGTACTTGAGGGCGCCGGCCAGGTCGGCGTGTCCGGGCCGCAGGCGGGTCACCGGGGTGGATCGCTTGTCGCCACCCTCGGCCGCAGCCTCGAGGGCCGCCGCCTCGTCCTCGCTCAATGGCTCCACCTGCATCACGCTGGTCCAGTTCTCCCAGTCGCGGTTGCGGACGATGAGGAGGATGGGCGAGCCGAGCGTGCGCCCGTGCCGGACGCCGGCCAGGATCTCGGCACGGTCCTGCTCGATCGCCTGGCGCGCGCCGCGGCCATAGCCGCGTTGCCGGCGGGCCAGGTCGATCGCCAGGTCGTCGGCCGTCAGGGCGAGGCCGGCCGGCACGCCCTCGACGATCACGCCGAGCGCCTGCCCGTGTGATTCACCGGCGGTCAGGAACCGCAACCGGCCCATGCTCTGCTCGTTCGGCCGCTGGCCCGGCTCGCCCGGTCCTACTCGCTCGCGACCCGCTGCGTCGCCGCCGCGTCGGCGACGGCGTCGTCGGCGGACGCTTCACGGGCCGCAAGGGCTGCTTCGAGCCGCTCGCGCATGAGATCGATCGGTGGCGGCTGGCCGGTCCACAGCTCGAATTGGGCCGTGCCCTGGTGGAGGAGCATGACCAGCCCGTTCTCGGTTGCCTCGGTACCGGCGGCCTTGGCCTCCCGCAGGAACCGGGTCTGAGCGGGGTTGTAGATGAGGTCCATGACCAGCAGGTCGGGCGGGATGATCTCTGCCGGGATCGGCGACTCGTCGGCATGGAGTCCGATCGACGTGGCGTTGATGAGGACGCGCGTCTTGGCCAGCTCGGATTCGATGATCGACTCGTGCCACGGCCTGGCCCGCAGCTCCATGTGGCTGGCGCTCCTGCCGAAGTGCTTGACCATGCCCTCGGCTCGATGGAGATGCCGGTTGAACACGATGACGCGCTGGAACCCCTCCGTGATGAGGCCGAACACCACCGCCCGGGCGCCGCCGCCCGCCCCCAGGATGACGGCCTGGCGGGGCATCTTCTGGCGGCCGACCAGGTGGTCCAGGCCCGCTCGGAAACCGGGCACGTCCGTGTTGTGCCCGACGAGTCGCCTGCCCTCCTTGGTGATCGTGTTCACCGCGCCCGTGGCGTGAGCCTCCTCGGTCATGCGGTCGACCAGCGGCGTCACTCGCTCCTTGTGCGGAATCGTCACCTGGGCGCCCAGGAAGTCCGTCCCGCGCAGCGCCTCGATCGCGCCCGGCAGCTGGGGCACGGTCACGTCGAGCAGCTCGTGGCGAGCATCGATGCCGCGCTCGTCGAAGGCGGCCTGCAGCATCGGCCCGGACAGGGAGTGGGCCACCGGATGCCCGATCAGGACGACCCGCTTGCTCACGCGCCGACCCCTTCGAGCTCGTCGAAGAAGCCCGGGTATGAGACCGTGGCGCTGTCCGGACGCAGGACGACGGTCTCTCCGCGGGCGATCAGCCCGGCCACAGCGAACGTCATGGCCAGTCGGTGGTCGGCCAGGCTGTCGGTGACCGCGCCGTGCAGGCGGGTCGGTCCGCTGATGCGCAGCTCGTCGCCCCGGAGCTCGACGTCGGCGCCGAGTGCCGCCAGGCCCACCGCGATCCCGGCCAGGCGGTCGGATTCCTTGTGCCGCAGCTCGCCGGCGCCACGGATCACGGTCGTGCCGCGAGCCTGCGTGGCGGCCAGGCAGAGGATCGGGACCTCGTCGATGGCCGCGGCGACGTCGGCCGGCCCGAGCTCGATCGACTCGAGTGCCGAGGATCGGGCGACGAGGTCCGCGGTCGGCTCACCGATCCCGTCGTCGGACCGCCCGATGACCTCGTCGATGTTCGCCCCCATCCGGCGCAGGAGATCGATGACCGCCCGCCGGGTCGGGTTGACGCCGACGTCGCGAAGCGTCAGCTTCGCGTCTGGATGGATCGCCGCCGCGACCAGCCAGAACGCAGCCGCCGACACGTCGCCCGGCACTCGCTCGTTCTCCGCTCGTACGTTTGCCATTCCCTCAAGACTCCAGGCCACGCCCTGGCCGCTCGGGCCGTCGACGGCCTCGCGGTCGACCGGCACGCCGCGGGCCCGCAGCATCCGCTCGGTGTGGTCGCGCGTCGCGACCGCCTCCCGGACCGTCGTTCGCCCCTCCGCCCGCAGGCCGGCCAGCAGGATCGCCGACTTCACCTGAGCGCTCGGAACGGGCGTCCATGCATCGATCGCCCTGAGCGGGGTACGACCGACCACGGTCACCGGTGGAAGGGAATCGTGTCGGCGGGCGTGAAGCACGGCGCCCATGGAGCGCAGTGGCTCGATGATACGGGCCACCGGTCGCCGCCGCAACGAAGCATCGCCGGTGAGCACCGCCGTCAGCGGCAGGCCGGCAAGCATCCCCGTCGTGAGGCGAAGGGTCGTGCCCGAGTTGCCGCAGTCGAGAACATCGTCTGGCTCGCGCAGGCCGTTGGCGCCGGGCGAGACCACGCGGTAGTCCACCGTTGGCCGGCCGTCGCTCGCCCGTTCGACCACCGCCCCAAGGGCCTCGATCACGGCCGCCGTGGACCGGACGTCCGCGCCATCGCCGGCTCCGACGATTCGGCTCTCTCCCTCGGCGATGGCCGCCAGGAGCAGTGCCCGATGGCTGATCGACTTGTCGCCGGGCAGGCGCAGCTCACCGCGCAGTCGGGACGCGGGTCGGATCCGGCCAGCCGGCCCGTGCCGGTGTTCGCGTGCCGCCTTGCCGAGGATCCCTGCCGATGTCTCGACCGCGGCCCGTTCGCTCAACGAGGCACCGCCGCGCCGGCAGGCGGGCGGTCGCCGAAGGTCGAATCCCCCGTGGCGGCGGTCGCCGGCCGGCCCTCTGCCGCGGTCCGCGCGGCGCCGGCGCCCGCCTCGCGCAGCCGGCGGAGCTGGGCATGGATGGGCACGAGCACGGCCATCATCGAGCGGAACATCGGCAGGTCCAGCTGCTGCTCCGAGTCCGAGAGTGCTTCGTCCGGCCGCGGGTGCACCTCGACCATCACGCCGTCGGCACCGGCGCCGATGCCGGCGAGCGCCATCGGCTGCACGAGCCGGCGTTTGCCGGTCGCGTGCGACGGATCCACGATCACCGGCAGGTGGGTGAGCCCATGGAGCACCGGCACGGCCGTCAGGTCCATCGTGTTGCGGGTGTACGTCTCGAACGTGCGGATGCCGCGCTCGCACAGGATGACGTTGGGATTGCCGGAGCTGACGATGTACTCGGCGGCCATGAGCCACTCCTCGATCGTGGCTCCGTAGCCGCGCTTGAGCAGGACCGGACGGGCCACGCGCCCGACGGCCGTCAGCAGCGAATAGTTCTGCATGTTGCGGGTGCCGATCTGGAGGATGTCGGCATACTCGGCCACGATGTCGACCTGGCTGGGCTCCATGACCTCCGTGACGACCGGCAGGCCCGTCCGCTCGCGGGCCTCGGCCAGGTAGCGCAGCGCCTCGACCCCGAGGCCCTGGAAGCTGTACGGGCTGGTCCGCGGCTTGAAGGCGCCGCCTCGCAGGATCGTCGCCCCGGCCGCCGCCACCCCTTCGGCCGTCTCGAAGAGCTGATCGCGGCTCTCCACCGAGCACGGGCCAGCCATCACCGTGAGGCCGCCGTCGCCGATGACCGCGTCCAGGACGCGGATGATCGTGGGCTCCGGCTGGAACTCGCGCGAGGCGAGCTTGAACGGGGTGCCGATCGGGGTGACGGCCTTGACCCCCGGCAGCGCGGCCAGCCGCTCGAGGAGCGCCGGCTTCCTGGCGCCCATGTCGCCGACCACGGCGATGACCGTCCGGTCAGGCCCGGCGTGGTCGTACGGCGTCAAGCCCTCGGCCAGGATCGCGCTCTTCACGCCGAGCACCTCGGCCTCGCTGGCGGTCCCGGCCATCACCACGAACATCGGCTGGGTGGTCCTTCCTGTCGATCAAACAAAAAGAGCAGAGGCCGAACCTCTGCTCTCCCGGCACGACCCGCGCTCGCGGGGTCTTACGATCCGGGAACGGTCATGCCGGGCGTCGAAAATAGAAGAGTTGATTCATGAGCGTGCCGCGGACGGTACCGAGCGGCGGCCCCGCTGTCAACGTGGGCCGTGCGCGCGGCGAGCCTGGTGACCCGGACGTGCCCAGCCTGGTGCGGCAGCGACCCCAAGCGACCGGCGAACCGGGTGTCGTCGGTCGTTTGGTGTGGCTGCGTCGCCATTTGACCGGGGAATGGCCGGATTCGCCTGAAATCGAGCTCCACGCGAGAGCCTGACGGTTGCTTGGTGCGCTACCGGCACCGTCGCGGCGGGGCCTCCCAGCCGGCCCGGGGAGCCATGGTAGGATCGGCCTCGCCGCGCCGTCGGAGAGGTCGCATAGCGGTCTAGTGCAGCGGTTTGCTAAACCGCCAAGTGGGGTAACCTGCTTCGAGGGTTCGAATCCCTCCCTCTCCGCCAGATCCCCGATCAGATCGGGCTCCGGTGGCCCTCCCCAGGCATCCCTCCGTGGTGGCTCGCGGTCGGCCCTGACGCCCAATCTGACGCCCAATGGTTCGAAGCTTCGAACAGGCGTCCGGTATCGTCTGGCGGTGAACATCGACGCTCAGACGGCCGCGGGGATCGCCGCGATCGCTGCCGCGATCAGCGCCTTTGCCGCGCTCGTTAGCCTGCTCGTCGGGCTCGGGGCGCTGCGCATGCAGTCTCAGGCCGGCAAGCCGAAGGTTCGGGTCGTCGTGAAAGCGGCGATGGACGCTTCCGGCCCAAGGCTGGGCGCACCCTTCGTCGACATCACGGCCCAAAACCGGGGGCCTGTGCCCGTCACGATCAGCTCCGTTGGCTTCGACCTGGCTGCGAGGGGGTCGACGGCCCCGATTGTGGATGCCCGCACGATCACGGGAGAGCGGGCTTTGCCTCGACCTCTTCAACCCGGCGAGGCCGTCTCGATCGTCTTCGACTTCCTCGAACTGGCACGTCTCGACGCCACCAATCACGTTCGAGCGGCGTTCGTGCATACAGCAGCGGGCGATCGCTACACCGGTCGGGTCAAGCGGAGCTTCATACAGTCGTGGGCTCGCCACGCGGCCGAGTGGGATCACGACCGGGCATGACGGTCCGCCCTCCTCGCCCGCCTCCTCATCGGGACCCGTGCATGTTCGAGCGCTGCCGGTTCCGTGGGGCGTCCGTCGCTCTCGACGGAGTCCACGAGCGGGTCCTTTGCGAGACGCACGTGAACGGGCTGAAGGACGCGCTCGCGCAGCCGGGCATGTTCGAGATCACGTGGGGCCTCTGGCCACACGAGAAGCGGAAGCTCGACGAGG
>DASPWU010000028.1:0-7061 GCA_035637675.1 Candidatus Limnocylindria bacterium
GGCTCGGCCCTGGCGCCGCTGGCCGGCGCGTTGGCAGACGCCGGGCTGCGCCGGGTGACGGTCAGCCTGGACTCGCTGGACGACGCCACGTTCCGCTCGATGAACGACGTCGACTTCCCCGTGGACCGGGTGCTGGCCGGGATCGCCGCGGCTCGCCAGGCGGGCCTCGCCCCGATCAAGGTGAACATGGTGGTCCGCCGTGGGCTCAACGAGGCGAGCGTCGTCCCCATGGCGCGCTGGGCGCGCCGTGAGGGCCACATCCTGCGGTTCATCGAGTACATGGACGTCGGCCACACCAACGGCTGGCGGCTCGACGACGTGGTCCCGGCCGCCGAGATCGTGGCCACGATCTCGGCCGAGATGCCGCTGGAGCCCCTGCCGCCGAACTACACGGGCGAGGTCGCCAACCGCTGGCGATACGTCGACGGGTCGGGCGAGCTGGGTGTCATCGCCTCGGTCAGTCAGCCGTTCTGCGGCGCGTGCACCCGGGCCCGACTGTCTGCCGACGGCCGGCTATACACGTGCCTGTTCGGCACCGACGGCCACGATCTGCGCGGCCCCCTGCGGGCCGGCGCAACGGACGAGGACCTGGAGGCGATGATCGCCGGCATCTGGGAGCGGCGCGCGGACCGCTACTCCGAGCTTCGCTCGGCGGCCACGGAGGCTCTGCCTCGACCGGAGATGTTCGCCCTCGGCGGCTGATCAGTCCACGTCCTCGGTCAACTGGGACCGGGCCGCGAGAGCCTGTTGCTAGGCATGGGTGGCTGAAGATATCCCGTTGGATCTGGCCTCCGGTGACCGGCTTGTCCTGTTCGTGCAGGATCTTCCAGCTGCGGATATCTCATCGAGCGCCCAAACCACCGTGAGCGCCTGGCCTGTCGGTTCGGATGGCGTGGTTTCGACCCCGGCAGACGGCAGAGTTCCCATCGACGATCTCATTGCAGCGGCGAGAGCGGCGGCGCAGCGCGGCCAGGACTCGGGGTTCAGCGCTCCTTGCAATCTCGACCTACTCATTCGTCGAGATGATTCGGGGGTTGTCCACGAGTTGTCCACAGCGGTGCAGAACTCGTGGACAGGGTCGGTGCCGGCCGCACCAACTTCGTGGAAAAGCGCGTTGACCGGCCAGCGAGCGGGCCCCTATCGTAGGTCTTGCCCGAAGGGGCCAGCAAAGCCGGAGACACCGAGATCACATCAAGGATCACTGGGCAGCAGGGTCGCTTCGGGCGCTTCCTTGTCCGCGCTACGGAGGCTTCACCGCCACCTGCGTGGGGCCGGCCCGGCGAGACGTGATCGGCATCCCGGTGTCGATACTCTCGTCGGGCGGGCGAAGCCACCACCCCCTGACGACCGACCCACCCTCGGCGTGCCGCGCCCGTGCGCTACGCTGCAGTCATGCGTGGCGTCGTCGACCTGGACCCTCGCCGTCCGATCCCTCCCGCAGACCAGCCTGAGCGGCTGGCTCTTCTGGAGGCGGCCGTCCGGAGCCGGTCGGACATCGTGCCGCGGCTGGGCATCGTCCTCGGCTCCGGCCTGGGCGACCTGGCCGAAACGCTCGACGAGCCGGTCGCCGTCCCGTTCGCCGAGCTGCCGGGTTGGCCCGCAGCGACCGCGCCCGGACACGTGGGCCGGCTCCTCCTGGGTCGCCTCGATGGAATGCCTATCGCCCTGCTCCAGGGACGGCTGCACCTGTACGAGGGTCACGACCCCGGGCTCGTCGTCCAGCCGGTGCTGCTCATGGGCCGGCTCGGGGCCCGCATCGTCGTCCTGACCAATGCCTCCGGCGGCGTCAATCCGGTCTTCCGGGCCGGCACGCTCATGGTGATCGCGGACCATCTCAACCTGACCGGCCGGACGCCGCTGCTTGGTCCCAATGCAGACGAGGTGGGCCCGCGCTTCCCGGACCTGACCGAGGTGTACTCGACGGCGCTCCGCGATCGGCTCCATGTGGCCGGGCGGGCCGAGGGCGTCGAGCTGGCGGAGGGCGTCTACGCGGGCCTGCTCGGCCCGAGCTACGAGACGCCCGCGGAGGTCCGGATGCTCCGGGGCCTGGGCGCGGACGCGGTTGGCATGTCGACCGTGCTCGAGGCCATCGCCGCCCGCTGGGCCGGCCTATCGGTCTGCGGCGTGTCGCTCGTCACGAATCCCGGCGCCGGGTACACGGACGAGCCGCTCACCCACGAGGAGGTGCTGGCCGCCGGGGCCGAGGCGGGACCCAGGCTTGCCCGGGTGATCCGCCGCTTTTTGCGCGACCTCGACGCGGCCTGAGGCGGGGACCCCCCCGGCTGGGGGGCGGCGTATTCCGAGCAAGCTTATCGATGCGCATTTGCCGCCCTGGATCGAGCTCCGCGGCGCCTCATGCGGGTGACTGGGCCAGGATTCGTGCGGCCAAGCGCCAGTCGGCGGTGCCAAACGGCGGGTGTCGGGCCGTCGGCGACTGGGTTTGGCGCCGGAAGCACCCTGGTAATCATGCTCGGAATATCCGAGCAGCCTTGCGGGTATCGGCGCGGCGTCAGGGAGCGGGCGGCTCCCGGCCGGCAGCCCCGGCCGCCCTGGCGGCGATCTTCTCGGCCCTGGCCTTCTCCGACCAGGCCGCCAGGACGTTGTCCTTGTGCGGCCGGATGGGACAGTGCTCGTCGCGGTTGCCGAACTCGTCGCAGTAGCCGAGCGGGACGCACTTGGGCGCCAGGAAGGAGCCCAGGAACGGGCTGACGGCGAAGATCTCGTGACGGATCAGCTGGAACAGCCGGCGGATCTCCCACTGGGCCATCGTGCACAGCCGCAGCCCGCTCATGTGGATGAGGGCCCGCAGGTTGGCCGTCATGACCAGGTTGGTGCGAGTCGCGTTGGGAAAGATGAACCGGGCGTCCTCGCCGGGAATGCCGGCGGCGAGGAGGTCGCCGTACAGGTCCAGCGACTCCTCGATCTGGCCGTCGTAGCGCTCGCGAAGCTCCGGGCCGGCGTCCTCGATCGTGGACGGCGTCATCGTGGCGGCGTCCTTGAACTTGACGTAGCGCTGGCTCTGCTGGTCGAAGGCAACTCCCGCCCGATGGCGGACCAGCTGGTGCGACAGCGTCCGCGACACGCCGGTGATCCCGAACGAGAAGACGACGTGCTCGATCGTGGAGCCGTGGCCGGACTCGATCACCCGCTGGATGAGCTTCTGCTGGCGAGCCGGATCCGTCTCGCCGACGACCGCCTTGCGGAAGATCTCGTCCGGCTCCTCCTCCGAGTAGCACGTCCGGCAGGCCGTGTAGATGAGCGGCACGTAGAAGCGCTCGACGATCTCGCGGTCCGGGAACAGGAGGGTCGCCTTCATGCCCAGGTCGCGGCGGCCCGGGTTGCGCGGTATGCCTGTCTTCTCCCGCTGCGCCGGCGTGGCTGGGGCGGTCGATGCGGCCGGGATCGTGGATGCGGCCGGGGTCGTGGATGCGGCCGGAGTCGTCGGCGGGGCGGGGATCGTCGGCTTGGCCGTCATCAGGCCGTCAGAATACCGCCTGGCAGGACTACCCGCCCCAGCCGCAGACGGACGGGCCCGTCTCGGTCAGCCGGACGCCCGATCGGCGTCCGACGTGAGCAAGTCCAGCAGGTCGGCCAGGTACCCTTCCCAGTACCCGGCGTGGTCGTCGCGGAGCGCCTCGTCGGCGCCCGCCTCCTGCCAGCCCTCGTGGGTGAGCGTGATCCGACAGCCCTCGTCGGCGAGCGGCTCGAGCTCCCAGGTGACGAGCGTCGGGTTCTCGTCCTGGCCGCGCCATTGCCAGGTGTATGACAGGCGCCGGTGGGGAACGATCTCCCGGATGACGCCGTCGATGACGCTGCCGTCCCCGAAGTCGATCGAGTAGATGCTGCCCGCGCCGCCGGCCACCGGCGTGGTCACGGCGAACCAGCGGGCGACCTGGGCCGGCTCCGTGAGCGCAGCCCATGCGGCGTCGACCGTGGCGACCGTCTCGCCGGAGATGCGGATCGGGGTGATCGTGGTCATGGCGCGTCTCCGCTCGCCGGTCCAGCCTTGTTCTGGCCGGGCCCATCATCCTCCTGTGGCGTCGACCGTGCCGGGCTTCCATCCCTCGCCGGGCCCGCCGTCTCGACTCGCTCGAGCGCATAGGCAATGGCTGCCTCCTCGGTCATCGTGCGGCCGGCCGTCCATTCCGCATCGGCATCCGCCGCCGGCATGGAGGCCCGAGCTTCGGCCGCGTAGTCCCCGTGCTGGATGAGCGTCGGTGGAGCGCCGGCGGCGATCCGCTCCCGGACCCCATCGGCGGCGCCGGCCAGCCGTAGTGCTCTACCCGGAGTTCCTTCCCGGAGTGCCAGGACGCCCATGTCGTCGAGCAGCATCGCGACACCGGTCGGGTCACCGGACTCGGCGAACAGTTGGAGAGCTCGGCTGCCGGTCTCGCGAGCGAGGTCCAGCCGGCCCAGGGCGAGCCCCGTCCGGATGCGGATTCCGAGCGCACTGGCTTCTCGGTAGCCGTCGCGGATCCGCCGCGCGTGGGCGATGGCCTCCACCGCCGTGGCGTCCGCCCGCTCGAAGTCGCGCTGGAGGAATTGCACGAGGGCCAGCCCGAACAGCACGCCGCCGATACCCACCTCGTCGCCGGTCTCCCGCCAGAGCGTGAGCGCCGCCTCGTACTGGCGCCGTGCCTCCTCGAGGTCGCCCGAGATCGCGGCCAGGAAGGCGAGGTTGTAGTGCGCCTCGGCGAGGCCCGCCCGGTCGCCGAGCTCTCGATTCAGGCTGAGCTGCTCCTCGTACCGGGTCGTGGCGGTCGGGTAGTCGTTCTTCCAGTAGGCCAGGCCACCGGCCCCGTTGAGCGCCTTGGCCCGACCCGGCGAATGAGCCTGGCCCGCCGGGCTGGCGAGCAGCTCGTCGATCATCGCGAGGCCCTCGCCGAGGTAGCCGCGCAGGTGCCACAGCCGCCACAGCCGCCCGGCGAAGAGGAGGCCGGTCTCGACGTGGCCCGCGGTCAGCGACCAGCGCAGGGCGGCCCGGATGTTGTCGTGCTCCATCTCCAGGCGGTCGAGCCATTCCCGTGCGTCGGCGCCGACGAGCTCAGGCTCCGCCCGCTCGGCCAGTCGGGCGAAGACCGCGAGATGGCGATCGTGGCAGGCACTGAAGTCTCCGGCCTCCTCCAATCGCTCCAGGCCGTACTCCCTGATCACCTGGAGCATCCGGAAACGGGGCTCCTCGCCGGCCGAATCGGATCGTCGGACAAGGCTCTTGTCGACCAGGGATCCCAGCGCATCCAGAACGTCGATGCCCAGCGACCGATCCGGGTCGCAGACGGCGTCGCCATCCTCCAGCGACCAGCCGCCCGCGAAGACCGACAGCCCGCGGAAGTAGACCTGCTCGAGCGGCTCGAGCAGGTCGTAGCTCCAGCCGATCGTGCCACGCAGTGTCTGCTGCCGCTCCGGAAGGTCGCGCGCTCCGCCCGCCAGCAGCCCGAGCGATTGTTCAAGGCGCGACGCGATCGCGGCCGGGCCGAGCAGCCTGATGCGTGCCGCCGCGAGCTCGATCGCGAGAGGCAGGCCGTCGAGCCGAGCGCAGATCAGCGCGACCGTCCCGGCATTGTCCGCTGTCAGTACGAAGTCAGGGCGCACCGCCCGAGCTCGCTCGACGAACAACGCGATCGACTCCATGCGGGCCAGCTCGGGCGCCGGCGGAAGATGGCCCGGGTCCGGCACGTTCAGCGGCGTGACCGCGTACTCGCGCTCGCCGGCGAGGTGGAGCAGCTCCCTGCTCGTGACCAGGATCGTCAGACCGGGACATTGGCCGAGCAGGCGGGCGACGAACGGCGCGGCAGTGATCACGTGCTCGAAGTTGTCGAGAACCAGCAGCGGCTCCGACGAGCCAATCCGATCCGCCAGCGCATCGAGGAGGTCCACGAAGCCCTCGTCCCGAACGGCGAGCCCTTTTGCGATGGCGGTCGGGACGAGCTCCGCATCGGTGATCGGCGCAAGTCCCACCCAGGCGGCGCCGTCCCGGAAGTCATCCAGGCTCGCGCTCGCCGCGGCGATCGCCAGGCGGGTCTTGCCCGTGCCGCCCGGCCCGGTCAGTGTCAGCAGCCGATGGGAGCGCAACAGCGCGCGAACCTCGGCAATCTCGGCTTGCCGCCCGAGGAAGCTCGTCAGCTGCCGGGGCAGGGTGTCGATCCGCGATTCGAGCGAGCGGAGCGGCGGAAACTCGGTCGGCAGGCCCGGCGCGATGACCTGGTGGAGTCGGAACGGCTCGAAGTCCTTGAGTCGGTGCGTTCCCAGGTCGGCCAGTCGCACGTCACCCGTCAGGCCGTCGGCGAGAAGCGCGCGCAACGCATCGGAGACGACGATCTGGCCGCCGTGGGCGGCCGACTCGATGCGCGCCGCCCGATTGATCTCGATGCCGATGTAGTCATCATCGGAGCGATAGGCCTGGCCGGCGTGAACGCCCATCCGGACTCGAATCGGGGCGTCTCCTGGCCAGGGTTCCACCGTCAGCGCTCGCTGTGCCTCGATCGCCGCCGCCAGCGCCTCGGCCGCGTCCGCGAAGACGACGAAGAAGCTGTCGCCCTCGGTGCCCTGCTCGGTGCCGCCATGGCTCGCGACCGCTTCGCGGACGATCGCCCGGTGACGCGCCCGCAGGCGGGCGTAGGCGGCCGTGCCCACTCGTTGCTCGAGGCGGCTGGATCCCTCGATGTCGGTGAACAGGAAGGTGACCAGCCCGATCGGCGCATCGGCCGGGGTCCGGCCGGATGAGCCCCTCCCGTCGAGCGGACCGGCGGTCATCGTCAGCTCGGCGTCAATGGCGATGGTCCTCGCTGACCGCGCGGAGTCGTTGGGCGACACCGCGGAGGATCGCCAATGCCACGCCGGGCTCCCTCGCGAGGATCGCCTCGAAGTCCCACGACGCGAGCGCCAGGCACTCGGTGGGCTCCTCCGCCACGACCTGCGCGATCCGCGGCTGGCGGTCCAGGAGCGACAGCTCGCCGAAGAACTGGCCGGGGCCCAGGTGGTCGAGCGTCTCCCCGTCCCGGACGACGCGCGCCTTGCCGGCCACGATCATGAAGAAGCCGGTGCCCAATTCGCCCTGCCGG
>DASPWU010000029.1:0-2647 GCA_035637675.1 Candidatus Limnocylindria bacterium
GAGCTCTACGAACGCCAGATCGCCCTCGAACGCGCCGAGCTGGAGATGATGCCGGAGGAGGAAGAGGCGGAGCTCGCCCGGCTCTACCGGGCGCGCGGCTTCTCGGCCGAGGAGGCGCGGACGATCGCGCATCGCATCTTCCGCGATCCGGAGGTCGCACTGGAGACCCTGATCCGCGAGGAGCTGGGCCTCGATCCGAATGAGCTCGGCTCGCCGTGGGGCGCAGCGTCGGGCTCGTTCCTGGCGTTTGCCGCCGGGGCGGCGGTGCCCGTCGTGCCGTATCTGTTCGGTGGAGGTGCGCTGGTCTTCACGATCAGCCTGGGCCTGAGCCTGATCGCGCTGTTCACGGTCGGCGCGGGGGTCAGCCTGATCACCGGTCGCGGACTGCTCTTCTCCGGTGCCCGCCAGGTCCTGATCGGCACGGCCGCGGCGGCGGTCACCTTCGGCGTCGGTCGCCTGATCGGCGTCTCGGTGAGTTAGGTCGCTGCGGGTGTCGGCCGTCCGCCTCGCGCTGCTGACCGGCGCGTCCACGGCTGCGTCGTTCGGCCTCTTCTACCTGTGGCTGCGCAGCCCGCTGGTGCTGGCCCTTCTGGGCGCGGCGTTGTTCGGGACGGTGTTCATGATGGTCGGCGCCTCGCTTGGCGACGATCCTGTGGCGGCCGACGAGGCCTGGCGATTGGAAGCGAGAGACCTGGCAGGTGGTCCGGCCGGAGGTCCCGCCCCAGACGGCGCTGCGGCCTCGGTCGTGGCCAGGACCGACGGCCCGCCGCTCGCGACCGTCGGCGCGCCGAATGACGAGCCTGACCCCGATTCCGAACCAAATCGTCCGGCCTGATGGAAGTCGAGCTCGCTGGTCGCTTGCGCGCCGAGGGGCTGGATCCGAGTCCATGGTCGAATGGTCCCGGTGACGTCTACTCTGCACACGAGCACGGGTACGACAAGGTGCTCGTCGTGGCGGCGGGCTCCGTCCGATTCGGGTTGCCCGGCCCGGCTCGGGGCGGTGAGCGTGCCATCGATCTGGGTGTCGGCGACAGGCTGGACTTGCCGGCCGGCACCGGTCACGATGCGGTGGTGGGACCGCAAGGCGTCATCTGCCTGGAGGCGCATCTTCCGGCCGGCGCTCTGGGCGCGACGCCTCTGCACCGACCGGCCGGCGGTTGGTGAGGCGGCGTAAGTAGAGGTGGCCGGCCTGGCCGGACGCCCACCTGGCCGGGTCCGGGTAGGCTATGGCCAATGGGGACCGTGCAGCTGGCAGTCGAGTAGTCCCGCCGTGGACGCCGGGTACCGTCGCGCGGCCGTGGCGCATGCCGCGCCCGTGCTCCACACGACCCTGACCGAAACCAAAGCGCAGACCCAGGCGTACACATGAGCGGGGCGCGTGCGGCCGTCGCCGATGACGTCCTCGTCCGCGAGGTGGCGACCGGATCGCAGGATGCCCTTGCGGAGCTGTACGACCGTCACGCGAGTGCCGTCTTCGCCGCGGCCTGCCGGCTCACCACCGACCGGCAGATGGCCGAAGAGGTGGTACAGGAGACGTTTCTCGCTGTGTGGAACCGAGCGGAACTGTTCAATCCGGCGACCGGGTCACTGGCCGCCTGGTTGCACACGATCGCGCGCAACCGAACGGTCGATCGGCTGCGTGCGGCCGCCCGACGGCCACGGCTCGTCTCCGTCTCCGCGGTCGGGCCAGACGATGAGCCCGAATCGGTCGCCCTCGAGCGTCTGGCAGCGGGCGGCGAAACGTCAGGGATCGCGGTGGTCGGTGGCGTCGACCCACGCGGTGCGCCCGAGTCCGCACTGGCTGGCGCCGAGCTCCGTGAGATGCTGCGCCAGGCCCTCGACTCGATGCCGGACGCGGAGCGGACGGTGATCCTGCTTGCCTACCGCCTGGATCTCACCCAATCGGAGATCGCCGACCGCCTGGGCTGGCCGCTCGGCACGGTCAAGACACGCACGCGTCGGGCGCTCCTGCGCCTCCGCGAAGTCCTCGCCGATTCCGTCGATCCCGAGCTGGCCCCGGCGACGCTGCCGGTGGAGGTCGGCGAATGATGCAGCACGGCGACGTGCGCGAGCGGCTCGAGCTGGCCGCACTCGAGCCGGGCGGCCTGGATCGGCTGACGGCCGGCGACGCCCCCGATGCGGCCGTCGTGGCGGGCCATCTCGCCGGCTGCTCCTCGTGCCTCCTCGAGCTCGACCGATTGCGCCGATCGACGTCGATATTGCGCGACATCATCGTGGCCGCGCCCCCGGCCGAGCTCCGGGAGCGCACCCTGGCCTTCGTCCGAGAGCTGGGCGTGCCGCGTGGCTCCGCGACCGCCGTTGGGATCGCGTCCCCCGCGACGCCGGCCGGAACGGATCGGCCGGGTGCCGGGTCGAGTCCAGTTGCCGGCCAGGCTCGGGGCCTCGCCGGGCGACGGGACCTCCGGCGTCCGGCGGCGTGGATCGCATCGATCGCGGCGGCCGTCGTCCTCTCGGTCGTGGCCACGACGGCTTTGCTCGGCGCCCGCAACAGCGAGGAGATCGACGCGCTCGCCAGGGTCGCCAGCTGGAACGTCGGCATCGCGGCAGCATCGGACGGCGCGCACATCCCCCTCCGGTCCAACGATGGCACGTCCGCCGGGTCGCCTCGCGGCGAGCTGTCGTTTGC
>DASPWU010000030.1:0-28754 GCA_035637675.1 Candidatus Limnocylindria bacterium
GGGCTGGCACCGGGCCCTGGGCTGGCACCGGGCCCTGGGCTGGCACCGGGCCCTGGGCTGGCACCGGGCCCTGGGCTGGCACCGGGCCCTGGGCTGGCACCGGGCCCTGGGCTGGCACCGAGCCCTGGGCTGGCACCGGGCTCTGGGCTGGCACCGGACCGGCTCGCTCAGGCAAGCGCCGCTCAAGCGTCAGGGTCGCCGAAGCTCGCGCCATGCGAGGCCGGCGCCTGCGACGACCAGCACGGCCCCGATCAGCGCCCACGAGCGGTCACCCACCATGAAGCTGCGGCCCTGAAGCAAACCCAGCCCCTGGCCGATGAAGATCCCGCCGCCGACGACGAGCGCGGCGGAAAAGATCAATATCGCCCGGCGACGCATCTGCATGACCGCCTCTCTCGGTGGCATCCTAGCGCCTGTCATGATGGACCCATCGCGATGAGCGACCCAGGCGACCCACGCGTTCCCCAGCAGCCCAAGCGGACCAGCGGTCGTGTCGCGGTCCGCCCCGGCGCCGAGCGCCTCCTCCATCCGGACGGCGCCACGACGTCCGATGAGCGACTGCTCCAGAAGCAGGTTCGGCCCGCCTTCCTCGATACCGATACCTGGCGCACGCTGCGAATCCTGTCGGAGTTCGTGGACGGCTTCGAGGCCCTCGCGGAGGTCGGTCCTGCGGTGACGGTCTTCGGGTCCGCCCGATCGATCCCGGGCGAGCCAACCTACGAGCTGGCCCGGACCGTGGGCCGCCTGCTGGCCGAGGCAGGATTCGCCGTGATCACGGGCGGCGGGCCGGGTGCGATGGAGGGCGCCAACCGCGGCTGCCAGGAGGGGGGCGGACTCTCGATCGGCTGCAACATCGAGCTGCCCCACGAACAGGTCCTCAACCCGTACCTGGACCTGAGCATCGACTTCCGCTACTTCTTCGCGCGCAAGACGATGTTCGTGAAGTACGCCGACGCGTTCGTCATCCTGCCCGGCGGGCTGGGCACGCTCGACGAGCTGTTCGAGGCGCTCACGCTCATCCAGACGGGCAAGATCCGGCACTTCCCGGTCGTGATGATGGGCACCGCCTACTGGCGGGGTCTCGTGGACTGGATGCGCGAGACGCAGGTGCCGGCTGGGACGATCGTCGCCGCCGACCTCGACCTGTTCCGCATGACCGACGATCCGGCCGAGGCCATTGCGATCATCCGGGCCTTCTCCGACGCACCGGGAGGCGATGCTGCCGATCGGCCGGCGGCCGAGGAAGCCGAACCGCTCAGCCGCTGACGCCGAGTCGAGCTCAGGCCGTCGCGGATCAGAGGGCCTCGAGCGTGCTCCAGGACAGCGCGGGAAGCGTCCGCCACAGGGCTGTCCGGAACCCCGCGCCGGTGCTCAAGAATCGGTAGACGAGCGTCCCGCCATCGGTTCCCCCATTGCGGTATACGAGCAGGTCGGCCATGCCATCCCGGTTCGCGTCGGCAGTGGCAAACCGGTTGGGGGACCAGCTGAACGAGGAGGACGACCACCAGGTGCGAAGGACGAACGATCGGGCGGAGGTCGCCCGAAGGACGAGGACCGACAGCAGGTCGCCGCTCCGGCGGCGGGCCAGGATGACGTCGTCCCGGCCGTCGCGGTTCACGTCGCCGACGACCGCCCTGAGCGAGCTCGGCCGGATGAACATCGTGACCCAGGACCGCAGCGTCCGCAGGCCGCCCGTGTTGGTGGAGCGGGCGACGAGCGCCTCGGTGGCCGTGCCCCGGATCACCGGCCGCAGGACCACCAGGTCCGCCCGGCCGTCGCCGGAAGCCTCGGCGCCCAGGAACCGGGCCGTCGACAGGTTGATGCTCTGCCGCCACCAGGTGGCTGCCGGCCGGAAGCCGGTCCCGGTCGAGCGCAGGACGATGAGCCGCGTCAGCGGGGCAACCGCGGGCTCGACCCCGGCGGGCGACCCCGGAATCGCCTGGACGAGGCCGGCATCCCCGCGGCCGTCGTTGTCGAAGTCGCCGGTGACGAGGTGCAGCCCGGTGGCGGCCAGGGACGGTCCCTGGATCGCGCTGGACCACCAGGTCACGGCCGGCGAGAAGCCGCTCCCGGTCGACCGCATGACCTGGATGCGAAGCGTGCCGTCCGGATCGCGCAGCAGCTGCAGGATGTCGTGCCGCCGGTCACCGCTGACGTCGATGCTGCCGCGACCCACGACGGTGGCGCCGGCCACCACGGCGATGACGACGGGTTCGCCGCCGGCGGCCACCAGGGCATCGATCGTCGCGTTCGCCCGCGGGTCGCTCGTGACGAGCGTCGCGCTGACCTCACCGGTCGCGGGATCCGTGCTGACGGCGGTGGTGTCTCCCACCCCGTCGCCGGTGATGTCGTTGGCGCCGGGGGTGACAACGGACACATCGGCGCCGTAGTAGCGGCGCAGGATCGTCTCGGTGGACTCGCCCAGGTCCCGGACGCAGTCGGACGCATTGCGCTGCATCAGATGCCAATCGTCCTCTTGCGACCCGCAGATGCCATTCCCGGCCCGATAGCCGGTCATGAAGAACGTGGAGCCCTTGCGCAGCGTCCAGTTCCACGTCTCCTCCACGACCGCCGCGTGGATCGCGTAGACGGTCCGGGACGGGTCGTAGACCTGGTCGCGGGTGGTGTCGACGACGTCGAAGCAGCGGCCGCCCGGGTCGCGCCCGCCGCGCCAGTGCATGGCGAAGTACCACCCGTACTGCTTGATGGCGACAGCCCCCGCGCGCAGGGACGCACGCGGATGCGTGGGTCCCCACTCATTGGCCATGACGATCCGGACATATCGCTTGAAGTCGACCGACACGGTGTGCCCGAGGGCGGTCCGATAGACCCGGATGGACGGCGGAGGAGTGAGCGTGCTCCGCCATCCTGTGCACGTGCTCGCGGCCTGCGCGCTGCCGGTTGGAGGAACGAACGTGGCCAACAGTGCGAGTGCCACGGCACCCGCGCCTGCCATCAGGCGCCTCTTCACCACAGGCGGCGGAGTCTACCCGGGCAGTTCGACCTTCGTCAAACCTGCTGGCGGGCGGTCGCCGGTTCCGGGTCGGTCGCCGGTTCCGGGTCGCTCGTCGGTTCCAGGTCGGTCGGCAGCGCGACCTCGATCGTGCCGTCGACGATCCGGACCGGGTAATAGCGGAATCGTCGGACGCGGGTCAGCCGGCGAGCCTCTGCCTTGAGGCCGGGTGGGTCCGTCTTCGGCGGCAGCCCGGCCGGCGACCACGTGGGGTGGTACACGCCGTCGGGATCGAGGCCGCCGGTCGTCGGCATCCGGACCGGATCACCGCTACACAGGTCGAAGCGGCCTTCGTGGAGCGGGCATTGCACGACGCAGCCCTCCAGGAGGCCGATCGACAGCGGCGCCGACATGTGCGGGCATCGGTCGTCGACCGCAACGATCCCGTCGGTCGTGTTGGCGAGCAGCACGTCGAGCTCGCCGACGCTCACGCGCCGCATGGAGCCCGGCGGTAACTCGCCTCCCGCCAGCAACGCCCGGAACGGCGCGTCGCGGGTACCGGACGCCCGCAGCTGAGGCTTGAAGGGAAGGACTCGTGAGTCGACCATCATCTCCATCGTACGGCAAGGCCGGCCGGGCACGGAATCGGCCCCGACCGAAGGCCGGGCACGGCCGCCCCCGACCGCAGGCCCAGCACGGAAACGGCCCCGACCGAAGGCCGGAGCCGTCTCCGCGAGAGGAGGGGTCAGGTCAGTCGGTGCTTGGCGCCGGGCGGATCCCGGTGGCCGAGCCGGCTCGCGATTCCGCGGACGCTGGCACCTCGGCGCCCGTGGTGCGACGGAGCGGGATTTCGCGCATGAGAAGGGCGGCCGTGAGCGCCGCGACTGCGGCGACGACCCCGAGCGTGAAGCTCTGGGCGACCGCCAGGCTGAAGGCGTCATTGAACGCGCGATCGAGCTGCGGGATGAAGGGCGAAAGGAACACCTGGAATTGCGCCGGCACGCTCGACACCACGCTGTGGCCGAAGCTCTGGCCGACGCCGGTGAGGCTGTTCAGATCGAGCGAGCCACCGCCAAGGTTCGAGAGACCGGCCTGAGCCTGTGCCTGGAACTGTGGCGGCACCTGGCTGACGATCTGGCCCAGGACCGGTTTTACCTGTCCCGGCAACCCGTCGCGAAGCGACTGGCCGAATACCGTCCCCGCGATCGCCAGGCCGACCGAGCCGCCGATCTGCCGGAAGAACGTGAGGTTGGACGTGGCGACGCCGAGCTTCTGGAATGGGACGGCGTTCTGGACGATGATCGTGAACACCGAGAGCGTCGGCCCGATGCCCAGGCCGGTGATGAACATCCACAGCCAGAGATGTGGCTGATCGGTGTCCGTTCGCAGGTTGGTCATGAGGAAGATACCCACGGCCATCGTCGCGATGGCCCCGAGCACGAGCAGCTTGTAGCGCCCCGTCCGGGCCACGATGAAGCCGGAGATGATCGAGGCGCCGATCAGCCCGATGAGCAACGGCAGCAACTGGTAGCCGGAGTTCGTCGCGCTCTCGTGACGGACGACCTGGAACCAGCGAGGCAGGAAGATCACGGCTCCGAAGAAGCCGAAGCTGACGAGGAAAGTCGACAGCATCGACGAGACGTAGGTTCGGTTGCGCCACAGGTCGAGTGGAATGATCGGAACCTTCGCCCGCGACTCGATGAAGACGAACACGGCGCCCAGAGCCAGGCCGATCGCGATGAAGCCGCCGACGGCGGTGTCGGCCCAGTCGCCGGACTGCTTGTTGGTCAGGCCCACGAGGAAGAAGCTCACGGCGACGGCGAAGACGGCGCCGCCCAGCCAGTCGATATTGCGTGTCGCACCGGGCTTCCGAATGTTGGGCAGCAGCCGCCAGATGACGAGCAGGCTGATGATCCCGATCGGCAGGTTGACGTAGAAGACCCAATGCCAGCTCACGTTGTCGGTCAGGAAGCCGCCGAGCCACGGCCCAACGAGGAAGCTCAGGCCGAAGACGGCTCCGAAGAAGCCCTGGTACTTGCCTCGCTCGGCCGGGGTAAAGAGGTCACCGATGACGGCCAGCGAGATCGGGAACAGGGCTCCGGCGCCGATGCCCTGGATTCCACGGAAGAGGATCAGCTGCCACATCGTCTGGCTCAGGCCGGACAGCGCCGAGCCCACGAGGAACAGCGAGATCCCGATCATCAGCAGCGGCCGACGACCGAACAGGTCCGATAGCGCCCCGTAATAGGGCACGGTGATCGTGCTCGTGAGCAGGTAGATCGTCACGACCCAGACGTAGTAGTCGTTGCCGCCCAGGTCGGTGACGATCTTCGGCAGCGCCGTCCCGACCACCGTCTGGTCGAGCGCTCCGAGGAATAGCCCGAGCATGATCGCCAGGAGGATCTCGAGCTTGGCTCGACGGTCCAGGCCGAGCGCCGGATCCTCTGCGACGGAGACCGCGGCCGGCTCCTCGTTGTTGATGGGCATTCCTTCGGTCATGAGTTGCTCCCCATGGCTTGAGTTGGATTGATCCCTTCGTTCTGTCGGGGCAGTACGGGGCCGAATTCGTGCGTGTGGACGTGGCCGAACGTTTCCGGACCCTCCGTCGCGACGAGACTGGCGACGGCGCCACGCAGGTCCTGCAGGCATCGGGCCAACCGCTCGCGCTGGCTGCCGTTCAGCTGGCCGAGGATCTTCTCGACCAGCTCCCGGCGAAGGATCTCCGCCTCCTCGAGCGTGCGCTCACCGGCGCCGGACAGCCGGACCTTGACGATTCGGCGGTCGTCCGGGACGCGGACGCGCTCCACGAGCCCGCGCTCCTCCATCCGGTCGACGAGGCCCGTCGCGTTGGACAGGGAAACATCCAGGACGTCGGCCAGGCGACTCATCGGCATCTCGCCGTGTCGGGACAGGAGACCGAGCACGTTGAGGTTGGTCATGCTGACGCCTGACTTCACGAGGCGGCCCATGCCGCCGCATCGCAATTCGCGGATGGCAGCATGGAATTCGTCCATGATGCGCTCCACGAGCACGTCCTGGCCCTGGACGGGACTCGCGGTGTTGGTCAAGGTTCGGTCCTCGTCAATGTTTCGCATCAAGTTGAGCATTCTACCCGAGCGAATCATCCTGTCAAGCTGAATGTTTCAGGCCCAATGGAGGAGGTCGCCGATGCGCTTCGCCCTGATGATCGAGCCCCAGCAGGGGATGTCCTACGCCGACCAGCTCGCCGTCGCCCGCCGGGCCGAGGCCGCCGGATTCGAGACGCTCTTCCGATCCGACCACTACGAGAGCTTTCCTGGGCCGACCGACAATCCGACCACCGATGCCTGGGCGGTCCTGGCCGGCCTGGCCAGGGAGACCTCCACGCTGCGGCTCGGAACGCTCGTCTCGCCGGTCGCGTTCCGACAGCCCGGCAACCTCGCCAAGGTCGTCGTGACCGTGGACGAGATGAGCGGCGGCCGGATCGACGTCGGGGTCGGCGCGGGCTGGCACGAGGACGAGCACCGGCGCCACGGCTTTCCGTTCCCACCGATCGGCGACCGGGCGACGATGCTCGAGGAGGAGCTGACCATCCTCGACGGCCTGTGGAACGAGCCCGACGGCTGGTCGTTCCAGGGGCGGTTCTACAGCATCTCCGACGCGCGATTCCGGCCAAAGCCCACGCGCCGCATCCACGTCATCACGGGCGGCTCGGGCTCCCCCCGCGCCCTGCGGATCGCGGCCGCGCACGCGGCTGAGTTCAATCTCTCGAGCGCCTCGCCGGAGCATGCCCGAGAGAAGTTCGGGCAGCTGGCAAGGACGTGCGAGGCGGCCGGCCGGGATCCGGCCACGATGATGCGCTCGGCGATGACGGGGGTGCTCGTGGGTTCCGACGCTGCCGAAGTGCGGCGGCGTGGCGCGGAGCTCATGGCTCTCATGGGCGAGGGCAGCGTCGGCGGCCGGTCGGGTCGCGACACGGACGCCGAGGGATGGCTCGCCGAGCGCAAGCCACGCTGGGTCGTGGGCACCCCGGACGAGGCTCGGGCCATGGTCGCCCGCTATGAGGAGGCCGGCTGCCAGCGCATCATGCTGCAGGATTTCCTGCCCTGGGACCTCGACATGATCGACCTCCTCGGCCGCGAGATCGTCGCCCGCGCCTGAGTGTCTTTCCCGCGTCCGCGCCCGCCGCGCAGCGCGCCCGCGCTCCCGCCCACACCCATGCCCGCGCCCATGCCCGCGCAAGTCCACCGTGACTCGCGTGAACCACGAACAAGCACGGCCGATGCGCGCTTTCGCAGTTCCTGAACGCACGCCATGTGTGCTCGTTCCGAGCCTGAGTCATGGTGGACTACAGCCGTGTCCTGAAACTGCCGCGTAACCGCGGGATGCTGCAATCAGTCGATGAGACGGCTCGTCCCGCTACCAGGATCCGGCCCGGCTGGTCGCCATCTGACGTTTGTCATGGCCTCGACGACGCGCGAGACCCGGCTTGCGATCGGCTGGGGTCAGGCAGAGCTCGCTCGTCGCGCCGGCACGTCACAGTCGACGGTCTCGCGCCTCGAGCGAGGGCTGTTGGATCGCGTCGACCTGGCCACGATCGGGCGTGTCATCGACGCCATGGGCAGCCGTCTCGACCTGCGCGTGGAGGCGCCGTTCCTTGCCGACCGTCGGCGACAGCAGGACCCCGCTCACGCGCAATGCGTGGCGTATGTCGTCCGCAGGCTGATGGCTGCCGGCTGGGTGGCCAAGCGAGAAGTCGAGATCGGCCATGCTCGGTCCCATGGCTGGATCGATGTCCTCGCGTATCGCGCCACGGACCGAGCCCTCCTCGTGGTCGAGATGAAGACCGAGATCGAGGATCTGGGACGCATCGAGCGGGCGAGGACCTGGTACGAGCGCGAAGCGGAGACGGCAGCACGTCGGCTGGGCTGGGCGGTCCGATCGGTCGGTGGCGCCATCGTCGTGCTCGACACGGAGGCCACGGAGATGCGTCTGCGACTCAATCGCGACGCGCTCGTGCAGACCTTTCCGGTGCGGCCGGATGAGGTGCGGCGCTTTATCGAATTCCCGGGCGTGGCGATCAGCCGGCCGGCTCGAGCCATCGTGGCGATCGATCCGTCAAGCCGGCGCAGCCAATGGCTCAGGCCAACGATCCTCCACGGACGGCGCGGCGCCGCCGCATATGCCGATTACGCCGAGTTCATGCGTCGCCTGGGGGCAGCGCCCAGACGTCGGACCTGAGGCCACGGGCTGAATTGGCGTCGCGCAAGTCCACCGTGACTCGCGGGACCAACGAACGTGCACGGCCACTGCGCGAGAATGCAGTCCTCGTGGTTCCACCATGCGTGCTCGTCCCATGACTGAGTCATGGTGGACTACGGCGCGAGGCGGGTCAGGCGGGTCAGGCAGGTCAGGGGGTCAGGCGATTGCCTGGGCCGGAGGACGTCCCTCATCGGTCTTCGCCGGACGGACGTGCGCGCTCGCGGCCACGAGCGGAAGGAACAGCGCGACGAGCTCCGGGTCGAACATTCGGCCCGCCTGTCGCTCGATCTCTTCCAGGCAGCGCTCGAGCGGCCAGGCGCTCTTGTACGGCCGTTTGTTGCTCAGCGCATCGAACACGTCGGTGATGTGGACGATGCGGGCGACGAGCGGGATGCCCTCCCACATCAGCCCGTCCGGATAGCCCGAGCCATCCCAGTTCTCGTGATGGCTGCGACAGATCCGTCGCGCCAGCTGGAAGCCGTTGCTGGAACCGAGGATTCGCTCACCCCAGACGCAGTGCTCTCTGACGATGGCGAACTCCTCCGGCGTGAGGCGGCCGGGCTTCATGAGGATGCTGTCGGGCACGTGCAGCTTGCCGACGTCGTGCAGCATCGCAGCGAAGCGGACATCGCCGACCGCTGCGCTCGAAAGGCCGGCATGCTCTGCCAGCGTGGCCGATAGATCGCCGACACGACCGACATGGTCGCCGGTGACCTCGTCCTTTGCCTCGGCGGCGCGGGCGAGGATCATGACTGCCTCCTGCTCCGTCGCCACCGTGGCCCGGAGCTGCAGGCGAAGGGCTTGAGCCCGACGACGAGCGAGCCGGCCGGCGACCCACGGCAGCAGCGAGAGGCCGAGCAGGTAGATGGACGCGTAGATGGGATCGGTCCAGTTGAAGTGGGGAGTTGGAGCCACGACCAGCGGGATGGCAATCGCGCCGAGCGTTACCGTGACCAGCGCGGCTCGAAGGCCGTGCAGGCTGGCATGCGCGGCCGCGAGGAGCGCATACAGGAGCGCGAGCTCGTGGTAGTAGTCGTGCAGGTACCAGCCAAGGGCCGCCCCGATGATCGCGTTGGCAAACGCGAGGGGGATGCCGAGGGGTGAGCCGCGCCCCGCGATGAGGAAGCCCGAGGCGATGGCGACGCCCGCGATCGCACTCGCCATGATGAACGGCAGCCAGCGACTGGTCGGCACGCCGGCGATGGCCAGCGACGGAATGAAGAAACCCAGGGCGATGGCGGCGACGAACAGCACGACACGCCGATAGTCATCCGGCGAATCTTCGTCCGACGGCGTGGCCGGGGGCACCAGCAATCGCTCGACGTGGCTCGTGATCCAGGCGAGCCGGGTCTCCGGCGCCAGACGATGCGGCTCCTGGTGGGTGCGCGGCTTTGGGCGACGCCCCACGAACGGCGGCATGGCTCCTCGAACGAAGTCCCCGGTGGACGGACTCGCAGACTACGTGACCTCTCGGCCGCCCGGCATAGCTCGAAAGTCCCGAGGGAAGAGGGTCGGCTGTTCGAGGAGCGCGTTAGGGCGTACAGCCCGCCACTCGGCCGCTAGGACTCGGCCAGTGCGGCCGCGTTCGCGTAGCGGGGGTCATCGCGGCGGATCGGGTCGGGGTTGGTGCCCCGTTCACGGGCGATCCGCTCGGTCAGCAGCTGCAGTGGCGTCGCCGTGGCGAACAGGCTGGCCACTGGCGCGGGCAGGCTCGGATCGCCCGGCACGACGAGACGGCCCGCCGGCGTGAGCGAGTCGGGGAGCGCGCCCGCTGCTGCGCCCGACAGGATCGCCGCCGAGCGGACCCCAGCCGCCCCGACCGCGGCCAGCAGCTGGCGGGCCCGCTCGATGCGCTCGGCCTCGCCTCTACGGTCGGTCAGGAGGAGCACGAGTCCGGTCGTTTCGTCCGTCGCGGGCAGGTGTCCGTGAAGGAACGTTTCGAGGTCGCGATACGCCGACGGGATCCAGGCGCCCTCCTCGATCTTGAGGGTGAGCTCGCGGCCGGCCGCGCGGTCGGCCCCGGAGCCGATCACCACGAGGTGACGAGCCGCCGCCAACTCCTGCGCGACGGCCTCGGTCAAGGCGGTCGCCGGCGCGGTCAGTCCCGCCGCCAGAAGCGCCTGGACCTGCCCGGCGCCGTCGGGCGCATCGCGAATGACGGCGCCGACGGCAACCCCCGCGAGGAGCGGGGCGAGGTAGCCGACGGTGTGACACCAGCTCTGGTCCAGCTCGCGCGTGACGAGGAGCATATCGGCGAAGGCGGCGGCCGGGGCCCGCTCGCTGACGGTCACCAGGCCGATGCGCGCTCCCGACGCGCGGGCCGCTCCCATGGCCCGGATGGTCGCCGCGGTGCCGCCCTCGTGCGAGATCCCGATGCACAGGCCGCCGGCCTGTGGCTCGAGCGCGGCCTCGAGCGCCTGCCTGGCGACCGGACCGGGCCCCGGGAGTCCCGCCGCACGCATCGCCTCCCCGACGATTGCCGCGAAGCCCAGCGCGCCGTGCTCCGACGTGCCGCAGCCGACCGCCACGATCGGGGCGCCGGCCGCCGCAGCCTCGCGGATGGCGCCGGCAAGCTCGGCCGCCGGACCAGAGGAACCCGACAGGTAGCCGAGGACCCGGCCGGCGAGCGCCGGCTCCGCCGCGATCATCTGGGTCATGGCGTATGGCGGACCCTCGCGCCCAATCGGCGGGTCGCTGGCGGCCCACGGGTCCGGTGGTCCCGGCAGCGGTTGCTGAGGGTCGAAGGCGAGCGTGCTCATCGTCGACCGATGATAGGTCCCCGTCGAGGGGAGACCAGGGATCGGCGCGCCGGCCGCGACGGGTGCGTTATCGCAGCAGGCCGATCCGGCGTGGCGGCCAGTAGCGCAACCAGGCGCGGGCGACCAGCCGGTCGAGGCCCACGGGCCCGTAACGCCGCGAGTCGATGGAGACGACCGTCGGGTCGTCGCCGAGCAGCCACGCCTCGTCGGGCCCGAGCCGGATCGTGACCGCGACGTCCCGGCCGGTCTCGGGATCGGTCACCGGGATGTCGGCCACGACGTCGCCGGGTCGAGCCGCGACCCGCTTCAGGGCGAGCACGTCCGAGTCTGGCTCCCGGACGACGACGATGACACCACGTCGCGGCCAGCGCCGGACGGTCGGGTCCGTCAACAGCCAGTCGCCGGGCTCGATGGCGGGGCGCATGCTTCCTTCGGCCACCCCCACGCGCCATGGACCGCGGAGCCGGGTGCGCAATAGCTCCGCGCGGATGGCCGGAGGACCGTTGGCGGTCAGGCCGTCTGTCGGACGACGCGCGTCTTCTCGGGTCCGCCGGTGACCTTCCAGGCCGATTCGACCTGGTCGATCAGGTCGAGCAGCTTCTTCGCGTCGGCCAGGTCGGTCGATGCCTTCACCTTGGACGCCTGCTTGGTGGTCTCCCAGAAGAGGTCGTGCAGGTTGGCCACCTTGTCCAGGTGCTCGGGCTTGAAGTAGTCGTGCCACAGCACGTCGAGGTGGTGCTTCACGAGCTCCGCACGCTCTTCCTTGATCGCGATGGCGCGGGTGCGGAACGTCGCGTCTTCGTTGGCCGCGTACTTCTCGATGATCTTGTAGCAGGACTCGGCCTCGATCCGGGCCTGCTCGGGATCGTATACCCCGCACGGCAGGTCGCAGTGGGCGCGGACGATCGTCGTGGGAGCGGCGATGCTCGTAACGGCTGCGCTCAGCCGGCGAATCAGGCGGGACATGAGCTTCCTCCGGGCACGGGAGTCGATCGGCGCCGCCGGGCTCGTGGCGGGCGCTCGTCAGTCCGCGTCCATGTTCGGAGCGGCCCGCACGCCTGTCAAACGCGACCGGGCCACACGGACGACGTCCCGCGCCCGGACGGCGTACTCCGTGCCATCATCGGCGGCGCGATGGAACGAGCCGGCCGTGCCAGCACGATCGTCGAGCGCCTCGAGCAGTTCGCGGCGACCAGGCAGGCGGCCGTCCTAATCGGCGCGTGGGGCGTCGCCGAGGCGATCGCACTGCCGGTTGTCCCCGACGTGCTGCTGTACCTCCTGGCGCTGGCCGCGCCTCGCCAGGCCTGGCGGTTGTTCGCCGCCGCCATCGCCGGTGCTCTGGCCGGTTCAGCGGTGCTGGCCGGACTCACAATGCTCGACCCGGGCGCGGCCAGATCGCTCGTCCTGGCCGTTCCGGGCATCGATCCGGCGATGCTCGAGGCGGCGCAGGGTGCCGTCGCCGGCGACGACCTGCTGGGGTTCGTCGGCTTCGGACCGGGCACGCCGGTGAAGGTGTACACGGTCGCGTGGATGCTGGCCGGCGGGTCGCCACTGTTGCTTGGCCTCGGCGTGATCGTCAACCGTCTCACCCGGATGGGGCCGGGCGTGCTGGTCACCGCCCTGATCGGGGTAGTTGCACCCGCCTTGCTGCGTCGCCACGAGCGGCTGGTGCTGGCGGTCTACGTCGGGCTGTGGGTCCTGACCTACATGTTGTATTTCGCCTGAACCATCGCCCGGTCGGCTGGCGGTACCCTTCCACGATGCCACCACGCTCGGCGCTCGCCCCGCTGGTCGGGTTGTTCCTGGCGTCCCTGGCCCTCCGGCCCCAGCTGCTGGCGATCGGTCCCCTCCTGCCGGAGATGCGGACCGACCTGGGCATGAGCCATGGCGTCGCTGGCCTGCTGGGCACGATTCCCGTCCTGTGCATGGGCATCTTCGCGCCCATTGGTCCCCGCCTCGTGGCCCGAGTCGGCGTCCGCGCCGCGCTGGCCGCCTGCGTGACGGCCATCTCGATCCTCGGCGTGGCACGGGCGGTCGCTCCGGACGCGACCACCGTGCTCGCCGCCACGCTGGCCATCGGCGTCAGCGTGGGAACCGCCGGGGCCATTCCCGCCATCGTCGTCAAGCTCCGGGCACCGACCGTGCCCGCGCTCGGTACGGGCGCCTACGCCGGTGGCATCGTGGCCGGCTCCACGATCGCCGCGGCCGTGGCGGTACCGCTGGCCGGCGTCGATCTGGACTGGCGGTTCTCGCTGGCTGCCATCTCGATTGCCAGCGCCGTGCCCGGGGCGGCCTGGCTCCTCCTCGTTCGATCGGACCGGCCGAACGAACGCACCGGATCTGGGCCGCCGCGACTGCCATGGCGCAGCGCCACCGGCTGGCTCCTGGCGCTCCTCTTCGGCCTGCAGTCGATGATCTACTACGGTCTCGTGGCCTGGCTGGCGAACGTCTACGTCGAGCGAGGCTGGGACCAGGCGAGTGCCGGATCGCTCCTGGCGACGATGAACGGCATCGGCCTGCTGACGACGATCGGCGTACCGCTCGTCGCCGATCGACTGGGCTCTCGCCGTGGCCAGTTGCTGGCGTCGGCGCTGGCCGTCCTGATCGGCCTCCTGGGCGTGCTCCTGGTGCCCGAGGCGGGCCTTCTCTGGAGCGTCGCACTCGGCCTTGCCCTGGGTGCCATCTTTCCACTCGTCCTGACTCTCCCGGTGGACGTTGCCGATGCGCCCGGGGAGGTCGGCGCCGTGGCCGCCCTCATGCTGCTGGGTGGCTACATCCTGTCGTCCACTGGGCCGGTCCTGCTCGGTGCCATCCGGGACGTGACCGGCGACTTCCAGGCCAGCCTGTGGTCCCTCGCTGGCCTCGCCCTCGCCCTCATGGTCACCTGCCTCGCGCTGTCGCCACGGCGGCTCCGGCATGGCATCGGTCGAGAGCTGCCCACGGTCGTCTGAGCCGTGGCGCGCCCACGGAGCGAGGGCGTCTCAGCCGCGCCGTAGCAGGTCGACCCGGCCGTACAGCGCGGTTCGCTCGTCCGCAACGAGCCTCGCCGACGCAGGATCCCGAACGAGGCCGTCGCCCGCCAGCGACCCGTCATCCGCCAGGATCGAGCGGGCGAGAACACGCCCACCGGGCGCCAGGACGCGGACGAGCGCAGCCCGCAGGACCCGATGCTGGTCCTGGGCCAGCCAGTCCGGGACGTTGGAGACGCTCACGGCATCCAGCGAACCCTCCGGCTGGGCATTCAACACCTCCGTCAGGTCGCCGGCCACGAGCTCGATCGCCTGAGCGCCGTCGCGGACGGCGGAGTCGAGATCCGGATCCAGCCAGGCGGCGCCGTGGCCCGGTGACGCCGCCCGGCCGGAGAACGCGGGACGCCACCAGGGATGCTGGCGGACCAGGGTGCGCTCGATCACGCCCTCGATCCGCGCCTCCAGCGCGTGCGAATAACCGCCCTGCCGCATTCGCTGCAGCTCGTGCGGGTTGGGGGCGAGGCGGGCCATCGCCGGGGTGTGCGCAAAGAGCCAATGGGTGATCGGGCCAAACAGGCGACCACGAACGTGCCGGCGCCAGAAGGCGGCCTGCTCGCCGGTCGTACCCACGGCCTCCACGTGCGCGGCCAGCGACGGGACGAGGAAGCGGGCCAGCCGGCCCACGCGGGCGAACGAGCGGCCGACGCCCACCCGATCGTGGAGTCCATCCCCGAAGAGGTGGATGTGGCGATCCCAGAACGCGGCGGCGGCCGGATCGAGCCGGCTCCGCAGGACCCGGCGATAGACCTGCGGTGCGGTGGGGTCGCGACCGACCTCGAACCAGCGGTAGCGAGCCTCCGGGTCGAGGTGCCTGGCGGCGGCGATCTTGAGGGCGACCAGGTGGAGCTGAGCCTGATTCCGGTCGACGGCGATGACCCGGCCGGCGCCGGCCGCAGCCAGGGCCAGCGCCGCATCCCCGGCGGCCGCCACGACGAGGACACGATCGCCCGGCCGAATGGACAGCGCGGCGAGGTCGAGCCGGTCGTCCTCCCAGGCCCTGCTGAAGACGAGGTTCGTCATGGGCCCGGGCTGGCCTTAAAGAAAGTCCGCACGATCGTGGAGCGCTTGCCCCCGGGCAGGCGCTCGATCGCGGGCACCGGCGCGACCGTAAGCCGGAGTCCGCTGGCCGCCAGCTCGCCCTCGATCGACGCCAGGATCTGCGCCTCGATCGCAGGCCCGTAGCCTGGCCCGGGCACGACCTCCAGGGTGGCCTGCGTGGGATCGGGCTGGACGAAGCGATAGGCCAGCACGCCCGTCTCGCCGGCCGCGATGAGGGCGCGATAGGCGACGTCGAGCAGAAAGCCGGCCGCCAGCCGCCGCCCGTCACCGAGGACGAAGCCGTCGTTGCTCCGACCCACGAGGTCGACCAGGAGGCGGCTATGACGCCCGCAATCGCAGCGCTCCTCGCTGATCCGGGCGAGGTCACCCTGGCGGTACCGCACGAACGGCATCGTCCGGTTGTGGAGCTCGGTTCCCACCACCTCGCCGATGCCGTCGGTCGGACGGCCATCGGCATCCACGATCTCCACTTTGACGATGTCCTCGTGGAGATGGTGCCGGCCGGCCGGACACTGCGACGCGATGCGGCCCAGCTCCTCGGTGCTGTACTCGTCCCGGACGGGGCAACCGAGCGCGCCCTCCCAGCCATCGCGCTCGTCCTGGCTGGAGAGCTCGGAGCCGACCGAGACGCCCTTCAGTCCCAGGGCGGCCACCCGCCCTGGCTCTACGGCCAGGAGGTCGCGCAGGACGGTGGGATACGTGTGCAGAAGCTGCGGCCGGACGGCTTCCAGGCGGGCCAGGATCGCGGCCGGCTCGCCCGCGGTCGGAATGAACGTGAGCGGGTACAACCCGGGGACCCGCAGGAGCGGGTATTCGGACGTGTACACGTACGCCTGGCGCCACCAGAACGGGTAGCGGCCGCCCGCTGCCCAGCGGAGCATCCGCTGGCTGCTCAGGAGATATGGCCACAGCCGGTCGGCGCGGTGGGGGATCGTCATCATCCGCCCCGTCGATCCGGAGCTCGTGGAGACGAGGCACGCCGCCAGGTCCGCGCCCTCGGTCAGCGATCGCTCCGGATAGCCGTCCCGGATCAGGTCCTTGTCGACCAGCGGCAGGCGGCGCACGTCGTCCCAGCTTCGAATATCTGCCGGCTCGACGCCGGCATCGCGATAGAGGTCGCGGTACAGCGGGACGGTACGAGCGGCGTGGACGGCGATGTCGCGAGTGCGTCGCAGGGCGAACCGGTCCAGGGCCTCTCGATCCATCCATTCCCGGCGGCTGTAGATGGGCCAGGCGACCGTCGTGCCGACGAGGTCGACGAGGTACTCCCGCGCGGTCAGGCGGCGGAGCGGCATGAGAGCGGGTCCCCTGGCTGATGTCCCTCGGCGCCGCCGAGCGCCGGCGCTACCAGGCTCGACGCCGCGAGGCTCGCGAGCGTTACACCCCCGCGCTGATAGGCTGGCCGGGATGCAGGCATTGATCCTGACGAACGAGTATCCACCGAGCGTCTATGGGGGCGCCGGCGTCCACGTCGAGTACCTGACCCGTGAGCTGGCGAGGCTCATCGATGTCGACGTGCGCACCTTCGGGACGCAGGACGAGCTGGGTGAACGGCTCCGCGTCCGCGGCTTTCCGGTCGCCCACGACCTGTCCGGGGCCGACGATCTCCTGCGACCGTTGTGGTCGGCCCTCAGCCGCGACCTCGCCTTCGCGGCCGAGCCGGTGACGGCGGACGTCGTGCACTGCCACACCTGGTATACGCACCTCGGCGGCATCCTGGCGAAGCTCGCCTACGGCATCCCGCTCGTCATCACGACCCACTCCCTCGAGCCGCTCCGGCCGTGGAAGCGCGAACAGCTCGGCGGCGGCTACGACGTCTCGAGCTGGGTGGAGCGGACCGCCATCGAGATGGCCGACGCGGTCATCGCCGTCTCCGGGGGGACGCGGGCCGACGTCCTGCGCCTGTTCAACGTCCCAGAGGAGCGAGTGGGGGTGATCCACAACGGGATCGACACCGACGAGTACCGCCCGCAACGGGCCGCCGACGCGCTCGAGCGCTTCGGCATCGATCGATCCGTGCCGTACGTCCTGTTCGTGGGCCGCATCACGCGCCAGAAGGGCATCGTCCACCTGGTCCGCGCAATCCGCCATCTCGATCCGGGCATCGGCGTGGTCCTGTGCGCCGGCGCCCCCGACACGCCCGAGATCGCGGCCGAGATGGAGGCCGGTGTCGCCGCGGCCCAGGCCGAGCACGCGAACGTGGTGTGGATCCCGGAGATGGTGGACAAGCCGACCGTTCGCCAGCTGTACAGCCACGCCGCCGTCTTCTGCTGCCCGTCCGTCTACGAGCCGTTCGGCATCATCAATCTGGAGGCGATGGCCTGCGACACGGCCGTGGTGGCGAGCGCCGTGGGCGGCATTCCGGAGGTCGTCGTGCCCGGCGAGACCGGGTTGCTCGTTCCGTTCGAATCCGCCGGAGGTGAGTCGTTCGAGCCGCGGGATCCGGAACGATTCGCGCGGGACCTCGCCGCGGCGATCAACGAGCTCATGGCCGACCCAGCCCGGCGCGAGGCGATGGGGCGGGCAGGTCGCCAGCGCGCCGTGGACCACTTCGGCTGGGCCGCGATCGCCCGCCAGACGGTCGACCTTTACGAGTCGCTCGTCCCCCGCTGAGCCCCGCGCCCGCGCCTCCTCAGACCGCCAGGCATGAGCCCGGCCGTATTCGACGAGGAATAGGTTGCGGAATGAGTCAGCGTGGCCGCCCCGCGAATTGACGTTCTACCACATGGACTCTGCACGTTCATCCGACAGCCGAGTCCCTGTGGAATGAGACGTCATGCAGCGGCCGCAGAAGCTGCGGTGGTCGATCGGTGGCCACCGTCGTACTCTGACCGCTCCGCCATGTCACGGTCGGGGGAACGAACGGCGGGATCGAACGGCGGGAACGAACGGCGGGGAACGAGCCGACTCCAACGAACAGGAGGCACCGGAATGGGCGAGCGGGAGCTGCGCACCGCGGGGATCGACGAGGAGCACACGAAGTTCGTCCTGGGTGAGGACCGGATCCCGAAGACCTGGTACAACATCGTGGCGGACCTTCCGGTGCCGCCCTCGCCCGTCCTCCATCCGGGGACCGGCCAGCCGATCGGGCCGGCCGACCTGGCTCCCCTCTTCCCCATGGCGCTGATCCGCCAGGAGGTCAGCGCCGACCGCGAGATCGAGATCCCCGAACCGGTCCGCGAAGCCTATCGCCTCTATCGGCCCAGCCCACTGGTGCGGGCGCGACGGCTGGAGAAGGTCCTCGACACGCCCGCGCACATCTACTTCAAGTACGAGGGCGTGAGCCCGGCCGGCAGCCACAAGCCCAACACGGCGATTGCCCAGGCCTTCTTCAACAAGGACGAGGGCACGAGCCGCATCGCGACCGAGACCGGCGCCGGTCAGTGGGGCAGCGCGCTGTCGTTCGCCGCCTCACTCTTCGGCATCGAGTCGAAGGTCTACATGGTCCGTGCGAGCTATGACCAGAAGCCGTATCGCCGGATCCTCATGGAGACGTACGGGTCGGAGGTCGTCCCGAGCCCCAGCACGACGACCAATTACGGCCGGTCAGTTCTGGCCGAGCAGCCTGACAGTCCCGGCTCGCTTGGCATCGCGATCAGCGAGGCGGTGGAGGACGCCGCGACACGGGACGACACGAAGTACAGCCTGGGCTCGGTCCTGAATCACGTGCTCCTCCACCAGACCGTGGTCGGCCAGGAGGCGATCGAGCAGATGGCCATGGCCGGCGAGGAGCCGGACCTGATCATCGCCTGCGCCGGCGGCGGCTCGAACTTTGCCGGCCTGACCTTCCCGTTCCTGGGCCAGACGTTTCGTGGCGGCCGAGCCTATCGGGTCATCGCGGTCGAGCCCGAGGCGGCGCCGTCGCTCACCCGCGGCGTCTACGCGTACGACTTCGGCGACACGGGAAAGCTCACGCCGCTGGTCAAGATGTACACGCTGGGCTCCGGCTTCATCCCGGAACCAATCCATGCCGGCGGCCTGCGCTACCACGGCATGTCCCCGCTCGTGAGCCTGCTCAAGGAGCACGGCGACATCGAGGCCAGGGCCGTCCACCAGGGTGCGGCGTTCGCTGCCGCCGTCGCCTTCGCTCGCGCGGAGGGGATCCTCCCTGCGCCCGAGTCGTCGCATGCGATCCGGGTTGCCATGGACGAGGCGCTGGCCGCCAGGGCCGCCGGACAGAAGCGGGTCATCCTGTTCAACCTGTCGGGCCATGGCCACTTCGACCTGGCCGCGTACGAGAAGTTCCTGCACGGCTCGCTGGAGGACTACGAGTACATCCCCGACGAGGCGGCCCTCGCCGCGCTGCCCGCGGTCCAGGCCGGCTGACGGCCCGAGGCGCGCTGGGCCGGCCGGCCGCTGAGTGTTGTTCGCCATCAGCGAACAAAGATCACATGAAGGGTAGCTGGAGCGTGCCAAACGGGCTCGCCTGACGCGAATCGCAGCAGTCTGATGCCCAGCTGGGCATCGCCGACATAGGTTCCGCCCGAGAACGGGCCAGCAGCGGGAGCCAACGCGCCAAACCGTGCCGTTTGTTCGCTCATGACGAACACGGTCCGGTCCCCCGGCCGGCTACGCGGGCGGCTCCGGATCGCGGATCTCCGGCAGGAGCGGCTTGCCGGTGATGAGGCGGGTGGCTCGGCCGTGGGTGAAGAAGCTCCAGGCCCAGCGGACCAGCACGACCAGGCGGTTGGCGAAGCCGACCAGGTACAGGATGTGAACGACCAGCCACAGGACCCAGGCGGGGAAGCCGGAGAACCGCCGGAACCGTCCCAGGTCCGCGACGGCCTGACCTCGCCCGATCGTCGCCAGGTTGCCCTTGTCCCGGTAGCGGAATGCCTGGGCCCGCTTGCCGTCCAGGCGTGCCCTGATCACCTTCGCGGCATGCCGGCCCGACTGGATGGCGCCCTGCGCGACGCCGGGGACCAGCTGGCCATTCCGCCACGGCATCTGGGCGAGATCGCCGACGACGAGGACTTCGGGATGGCCGGGCAGGCCGAGGTCGCCCGCCACCGCGATCCGTCCGGCCCTATCGGACGTGGCCGCCGCGGCCTCGGCGACCGCATGGCCGAACGAGGTCGCGCGCACGCCGGCGGCCCACAGGACCGTTCGTGCGGCAAGCCGCTCCTCTCGCTCGCCGATCTTGAGGGTCACCCCATCCTCGTCGACTGCCACGACGGTCGTCCCCGTCCGGACCGCCACCCCGAGGCGTTCCAGCGCGAGCGTCGCCTTCCCGGACAGGTTCGCCGGAAACGACGTGAGCACCCGGTCGGTCATTTCCACGAGGACGATCCGGGCGTCAGGCGGGCGGATGGACCGGAAGTCGCGCCGCAGCGTGTCATGGGCGATCTCGCCGATGGCGCCGGCCAGCTCCACGCCCGTGGGGCCGCCTCCGACGATGACGAACGTCATCCAGGCCTCCCGGAGGGCAGGGTCGGCCTCCCGCTCGGCGGCCTCGAAGGCGATGAGGATCCGGCGCCGGATCTCCGTCGCGTCCTCGATCGTCTTGAGGCCCGGCGCGACCGGGGCCCACTGATCGTGGCCGAAGTACGCGTGGCTCGAGCCGGTCGCCACGATCAGGCTGTCATAGGCGATGGGGCCGCCGTCGGACAGGAGCACGCGTCGGCCGTCGAGATCCACGCCTGAGGCTTCGCCCAGGATGACCGTCGTGTTCGTCTGCCGTCGGAGGATGGACCGGAGCGGCTGTGCGATGTCACCAGGCGATAGAGCCCCCGTGGCCACCTGGTAGAGGAGCGGCTGGAAGAGGTGGAAGTTCCGACGGTCAACGAGCGTCAGGTCCACCCGTCGATCGTGGCCGAGCTCGCGCGCGGCATACAGCCCACCGAACCCGCCGCCCACGATCACGACGCGGTGAAGGCGCTGCCCGGGTGCCGTGGCTTCCGTCACGCATCAACGATAGAGCGCCCGCGGCGGATAGAGCGCCCGCGGCGGATAGACCGCCCGCGGCGGATAGACCGCCCGCGGCGGACCTGCTGCTTGCGGCGGATCTGGCGCTTGCGCCCGGCGGTCGGATGGTCTACGCTCCGGTCTCTCAACCAAACGTTCGTTTGGTCACCAGACGATGGGATACGATGCGGCAGGCGACGAGGCTCCAGGGCAGGGATATCCGGGCGTGATCACCAGCGGCGCCAACGGGCTGCTGACCCGTCCCCGGGAGGCCGAGCTCCTCCGCACGGCGACGCGACTGTTCCGCGTGCGTGGCTTTCATGCGACGTCGATGCAGGACCTTGCCGAAGCGCTGGGCATGAACCGCGGCAGCCTCTACCACTACATCGCGTCGAAGGACGACCTCCTGTGGTCGATCGTGTCCGGCGCCCTGGACCGCTTGTGCGACCGCGTCGGGCCGATCCTCGACAGTGACGAAGCCGCCGCGCTCCGCCTCCGCCGGGCCATCGCCGAGCACCTGGCGTTTGCCGCCGAGCATGGCGACGAGCTGTCGCTCGTCCAGATCGAGCTGCGCTCGCTGTCCGAAGATCGCCGGCGCCAGATCGTCGCGCGACGCGACGCCTATGAGGCTCGCTGGCGCGCGGCCATCCAGGACGGCATCGTGGCCGGTTCCCTGCGTTCCACCGACGTCCGCCTGACCGGGATCGCGATCCTGTCGGCCTGCAACTGGTTCACCCAGTGGTACCGCGAGGACGGGCCGTTGACTGTCGAGCAGATCGCGGCGGCGTTCGCCGACCTGTTCGTCGGGCCGGGGGCGGCAGCGGCATGATCCCGCGGCTGGACTCGGCGGTCGTGCTGGGGGCCGGGACCATGGGCGCCCAGCTCGCCTGCCTGCTGGCAGGGACAGGCGCCCGCGTCCGGCTGCTCGATCTCGACGGGGAAACCGCGGCCAGAGGCCTGGAGCGGGCTGCCAAGCTCCGACCCTCCCCGGTCTTCCGCGCGGAGGACTTCCAGGGCATCCGGACCGGGGGGTTCGACGAGCTCGAGGCCGCCGTGGTCGGCGCCGACTGGGTCGTCGAAGCCGTCGTGGAGCGGCTCGAGCCCAAGCGTGCCCTGTTCGAACGCATCGATGCGGCGCTGGCGGATGTCGCGGACGAGGCGGCACTGCCGCTCATCAGCTCGAACACATCGGGGATCTCCATCTTCCGCATGGCCGAGGGTCGCAGCGAGCGGTTCCGGCGATCGTTCCTGGGGACACACTTCTTCAATCCGCCGCGCTACGCCCGCCTGCTCGAGCTCATCCCCACCGGGGATACGGATCCCGACCGCGTCGCATGGATCGAGGACGTCGGCAGTCGCCGCCTGGGCAAGGGCACCGTCCGGGCCAAGGATCGGCCGGCATTCGTCGCCAACCGGCTGGGCGTGCATGGCCTGCTCACTGCCCTGGCGCTGGCCCGCGAGACCGGCCTGGGAGTGGACGAGGTCGACGACCTGACCGGGCCCCTCATCGGCCGGCCCAAGAGCGCGATCTTCCGAACCCTCGACCTCGTCGGCCTCGACGTCGCGGTCGCGGTGGCCGACCACTGTCACGAGGATCTCGTCGACGATCCCGAGCGCGAGCGGTTTGCGGTGCCATCGGTCCTGCGCCGGCTGGTGGAGGAAGGCCGCCTGGGGGAGAAGAGCGGCGCCGGGTTCTACCGCAAGGACGACGGCGAGATCCTGGCGCTCGACCTCGAGACTCTCGAATACCGGCCTCGCCGGCGCGCTTCATCTCCGGCCGTCGAGCAGGCCCGCACCGAGCCGGACGTCCGCCGCCGACTGTCGGCGCTCGTGGATGCGGCCTCGCGGAGTCCGGAGGATCCGGCGGCCACGTTCGTGTGGCGTCTCGTCGCCTCGGAGCTGGCCTATGCGGCCGCGGTGGGACCCGAGATCGCGGCCGACGCCGAGTCGGTGGACCGGGCGATGCGTTGGGGCTTCGGTTGGGAGGTCGGCCCGTTCGAGGCGTGGGACGCACTGGGACTCGACCGTGTCGCGGAGCGGCTGCCCGCCGCCGGGATCGCGATCCCGCCGCTGGTCGAACGGGTCGTGGAGGGTCCCGGCAGGTTCCACGAGGACGGTCAGGCCCTGGACTTCGCGACACTCGAGCTGCACGAGGTCGGCCGGCGACCGGGAAGCGTTGACCTCGACGCTCGCAAGGGCGCCACGCCGGGCCTCCCGGCCAACGCCTCGGCCAGCGTGGTGGATCTCGGCGACGGAATCCTGGGCCTCGAGCTCCACGGCAAGCTCAACGTCATCGGTCTCGACACGCTCGACGTCCTGCGACGCGGTCTCGAGCTCGCGCAGGCGCGCTACGACGGCTTCGTCATCGGCACCCGTGCGGCGGATTTCTCGGCCGGCGCCAACCTCGCGCTCATGCTCATGGAGGCCGAGGAGGGTGAGTGGGACGAGCTCCATCGGGTCGTCCGGCGCTTCCAGGCGGTGACGACTGCGATGCGGCTGTCGCCGGTGCCCGTCGTGGTGGCTCCCCGCGGGCGCACCCTGGGTGGGGGCACCGAGCTGTGCCTCGCTGCGGCACGACGCCAGCCGTTGACCGAGACGTACATCGGCCTGGTGGAGACGGGCGTCGGCCTCATCCCGGCCGGCGGCGGCTCCACGGCCATGGCTCGGGACGCCGCCGAGCGCGCCGCCGGGGAAGCCCGGGCCGACCTGTTCTCCTTCTTCCGCGCGAATCTGGAGACGATCGCGGCCGCCCGCGTCTCGACCTCCGCCGAGGAGGCTCGCTCGCTCGGCCTGCTGGGGCCGGCCGACCTGGCAACCGCCGACCCGGACCGCCAGTGGTCCGATGCGGCGGCCACGGCACGCCACCTTGCCGAACTTGGCTACCGGCCGCCGGCCGATCTGCCCTTCCCGGTCGTCGGCCGGCGAGGTATCGCGGCCGCCGAGGCGCTCTCCTACAACCAGCTCCTCGCCCGCCAGATGAGCGAGCACGATCGCACGATCGTCCTCGCCCTGGCCGGCGTGATGAGCGGCGGCGACGTCGCGGAGGGCACACTCCTGCCCGCGGCATACCTTCTGGACCTGGAGCGGGAGGCGTTCGTGCGGCTGCTCGGAGAGCGCCTCACCCGCGACCGGATCCGCCACACCCTGAAAACCGGCAAGCCGCTCAGGAACTGAGCGAGGACCAAGGACCAACCGCCATGCGAGAACCCGTCAGAGATGCAGTCATTGTCAGTGCCGTCCGGACCGCGGTCGGCAAGGCGCCCCGGGGCGCGCTCCACGAGACGCCGCCCGAAGCGCTCGCGATCGGCGCCGTCCGCGAGGCGGTCGCCCGCGTGCCGGGCCTCGAGCCGGCCGAGGTGGAGGACCTCATCCTGGGCTGTGCGATGCCCGAGGGATCCCAGGGCCTGAATATCGCCCGTCACGTCGCGCTCGGCGCGGGCCTGCCGGTCGGCTCATCGGCGATGACCGTCAACCGCTTCTGTGCCTCGGGGCTGCAGGCGCTCGCGCTGGCGACGCAGTCGGTCGCGTCGGGCACGACCGACGTGGCCATCGCCGGCGGCATGGAGTCGATGAGTTTCGTCCCCATGATCGGCTGGCACTTCGAGCCCGATCCGGGTATCGCGACCGAGTGGCCGGGCGTGTTCATGTCGATGGGCCTGACGGCGGAGGAGGTCGCGGACCGGTTCGGCATCGATCGCGACGCGCAGGACGCGTGGGCCCTGCGCAGCCACCAGCGGGCCGCGGCCGCCCAGGACGCGGGCCGCTTCCGCGACGAGATCGTACCCATCGAGTCGCAGGCGACGGTGGTGGAGGACGGGCGACCGACGACGGTGCGGACGACCTTCGACGTCGACGAGGGCATCCGCCGCGATACCGACGCCGCTCGCCTGGCATCCCTCAAGCCGGTCTTCCGCACCGGCGGCCGGGTCACCGCCGGTAACAGCTCCCAGACGAGCGACGGCGCGGCGGCGCTCGTCGTGATGAGCGGCGAGCGGGCGGCGAGCCTGGGCCTGGAGCCGCTCGGCCGCCTGGTCAGCTTCGCGACGGCCGGGGTGGATCCCGAGATCATGGGGATCGGCCCCGTGGAGGCCGTGCCCAAGGCGTTGGCCAGGGCCGGGCTGACGCTCGACGACGTGGAGCTCATCGAGCTGAACGAGGCCTTCGCGGCGCAGGTCGTGGCGGTCGTCCGGCGACTGGGCCTGGACGAGGAACGGACCAACCCGAACGGCGGCGCGATCGCCCTGGGTCACCCGCTGGGAGCAACCGGAGCGAAGCTGTCGGTGCAGATCCTGTCCGAGCTCGCCCGGCGCAAGGCGCGCTACGGCCTCGTGACCATGTGCGTGGGCGGCGGCCAGGGGGCGGCCGGCGTGATCGAGTGGCTGGGCGGACGGCAGCCCGCACGGCAGCCGGTCGAGCCGGCTCCAGTCCCGTCGATGACCTGACAATGGAGAAGACCCGATGACGGCGATCGAACCCGCGCGCGAGACGAGCCCGGCGGCGGCGCTGCCGGCCGGTGGGTCGTTCCTCGTGGAGGCCACCGTTGCAGGTGACGTGCTCACCCCCGAGCGGCTGACCGAAGAGCAGCGGGCCATCCGCCAGGCCGTTCTCGCCTTCGTCGAGCGGGAGGCCGTCCCGCGCCGAGACGCCATCGAGGCCAAGGACTACGCGGTCCATCGGGAGCTCCTGGCCAAGCTCGGCCGCGACGGCTTCGTGGGCATAGACGTGCCGGAGGCATTCGGCGGGGCCGGCCTCGACAAGACCAGCTCGATCGTCGTCGCAGAGGCGCTGGCGGGGGCCGACACGTTCTCGGTCACGGCCAGCGCGCACACGGGCATCGGCACCCTGCCGCTCGTCTTCTTCGGGAGCGACGAGCAGCGCCGGCGCTACCTGCCCGGCCTCGCCGACGGCACGACGGTCGGCGCCTATGCCCTGACCGAGCCGAGTGCGGGATCGGACGCCCAGGCGATCAAGACGCGAGCGACCCGCGAGCCGGACGGCTCATGGCGGCTGGATGGCACCAAGCAGTTCATCACCAACGCCGGCTTCGCCGACCTCTTCACGATCTATGCCAAGGTGGACGGGGAGCAGTTCACCGCCTTCCTCGTCGAGCGAGGAACGCCGGGGCTGACGATCGGCCCCGAAGAGCACAAGCTGGGCATCCACGGCGCGTCCACCTGCCCGCTCATCCTCGACGGCGCGCGGGTGCCGGCCGAGAATCTCCTCGGCGAGATCGGCAAGGGCCAGCGGATCGCGTTCAACGTCCTGAACATGGGCCGCTTCAAGCTCGCCGCCGCGGCCCTGGGTGCCATGAAGCCGGCGATCGCCACCGCCTACGCCTATGGCCGCGACCGGGTCGCGTTCGGCCGGCCGATCGTCAAGTTTCCGCTGGTCGCGGCGAAGCTGGCCGGCATGGCCGCCCGCACGTACGCGGTCGAGTCCATGGTGTATCGGATCGCGGGCCTCATCGACGCCCGCCTGGCCGGGACGGAATCGGCCGGCCCGGACGAGGTCAGGGCCGCCCTCGAAGAGCTCGCCGTCGAGTGCTCGATCGCCAAGGTCGTCGGGTCCGAGGAGCTCGATGCCGTGGTCGACGAGCTGGTCCAGATCCACGGCGGCTACGGCTACATCGAGGACTACCCGGCCGCCCGGGCCTACCGGGACAGCCGGATCAACCGGATCTGGGAGGGCACCAACGAGATCAACCGGCTGCTGGTTCCCGGCACGCTCCTGAAGCGGGCGATGGCCGGCCGGCTGGACCTGCTGGGCCCGGCACGGCGGGCGCAGGACGCCCTCCTGGCCGGGCCGGGAGCCGGCGATCTCGGGAGCGAGGCAGCCGCCGGCCCCCTGGCGCCCGAACGAGCCCTGGTCCATGGGGTGCGTCAGGTCACGCTCCTGCTCGCCGGATCCGCGGTGCAGCGCTTCGGCACCGCTCTCGAGAATCAGCAGGAGCTGCTGGCCGGCCTGGCCGATCTGGCGATCGCCGTGCTCACGATGGAGAGTGCGGTCGTCCGCGCCGAGCAGGCGGTCCACGACGCGCCCGATCGGTCGGACCTCCATCTCGACCTGGCCAGGCTCGTCGTCGCGGATCGGGTGGGCCCGGCCGAGCTCATCGCCCGATCGCTGGCTGCCACAGTCGCCGAGGGCGACGACGCCCGGATGCTCCAGGCAGGGACACGACGACTGCTGCGCGGCGAGCCGGTGGACCGGATCGCAATCGGCCGGCGAGTTGCGGCTGCCGTTGCCGCCTCGGCTGGCTACCCTGTCTAGAGCGGGGAAGGAGTACGGGATGACCACGACGCGACCGTCCACAGAGGAGATCCCACCCACTCGACCGTCCTCGCCGGCTGGCCCTGCCACCGCCGGGCGAACGGTCATCGCCGAACGCCCCTGGCTCGCCAATTACGAGCCCGGCGTTCCAGCCGAGGTCGAGATCCCGGACCTGACCGTGGACGGCATGCTGCGGAAGACGGCCGAGCGCTTCCCGGTTCGGGACGCGCTCATCTTCTTCGGCACCAGGACGAGCTTCGCGGAGCTGGACGGGGCGGTCGACCGCTTCGCCACTTACCTGCGCGGGCTCGGCCTGGTGCATGGCGATCGGGTCAGCCTCCACCTGCCGACGAGCCCCGCCTTCGTCATCGCCTTCCTGGGCGCGCTGCGTGCCGGCTGCATCGTGTCGCCGATGAGCCCCCTGCTCGTGGAGCGCGAGCTGGAGGTGCTCCTCGGGCAGGTGCGGCCGCGCATCTCGGTCACGCTCGACCTGCTGGTCGGCCGCGTGTCGGAGGCACGGGCCGCGATCGACCGGCCGCTCGAGACGCCGTCAGGCTCCAGCGGACTCGTCGTCACGGGGATCCAGGACTCGCTGCCCATCCCGATCCGCTGGCTCTACCCGCTCAAGGCGCGGCGCACCAACCGCTGGCACCCGGTCAGTCACACCGCGGCCACGCCCAACCTGTTCCGCCTGCTCCGGGAGACCCCCGCGGAGCGCGTCGAGTCCGTGGCGCGTCCCGACGACGCGGCACTGCTCCAGCCGACGGGTGGCACGACCGGCCTGCCCAAGGCGGCGATCCTGACGCATCGGAATCTCGTGGCGAACGTGGTCCAGTGCGCCGCGGTCCTCCCGGGCGGCGATGGGGTGCCCGCCGGGATCCTCTGTGCGCTGCCGTATTTCCACAGCTACGGCCTGACCGTGGCCATGAACTTCGCGATCCTCAACGGTCTGACCCAGCTGCTCCACCCCAGGTTCGAGGCCGGCCCGGTTCTCAAGACGATCCACCGCCGCAGGCCGCGACTGTTCCCCGGCGCGCCGCTCTTCTACGCGACGCTCATCGACGATCCCCACCTGGGTCGCTACGACATCCGCTCGATCGAGGCCTGCATCAGCGGTGCGGCCCCGCTGCCGGGGCCGGTACAGGAACGGTTCGAGGCGCTGTCCGGCGGCCGGCTCTGCGAGGGATACGGGCTGACCGAGGCCAGCCCGGTCACCCACGTGAACCCGATCCACGGGCTTCGCAAGCAGGGCACGATCGGGCTGCCCCTGCCTTCGACGGAGGCGCGCATCGTGGACCTCGAGACGGGGAAGCGGGTCCTGGGGCCCAACGAAGTCGGGGAGCTCTGTATCCGCGGGCCGCAGGTGATGTCCGGCTACTGGGAGCGACCCGAGGAGACGGACCACATGCTGCGCGACGGCTGGCTCTACACGGGCGACGTCGCGACGATGGACGAGGACGGCTACTTCACGATCGTCGATCGCATCAAGGACCTCATCATCGTGGGCGGCGCCAACGTGTACCCGAGCGAGATCGAGGACGT
>DASPWU010000031.1:0-12264 GCA_035637675.1 Candidatus Limnocylindria bacterium
GCCAAGGCCTCGGGCCCCCACGGATACCAGTCGACGGGGTTGTGGGCGTGCTGGAGGAGGTACGGGCTGGTCTCGGTCGCCAGCCGGTTCGTGGATCGCGATGGGGCCTCGGCCTCCTGGTGTGGCATGCGTTGATGGTAGTGCCGCGGCCGTCCGCGACTCGTATCCTCTGGCCTGTGACTCAGCGACGGTCCATTCCTCTGGTCGGCACCGCCGTTACGACGCTCGGCCGGACCGCGACGACACTGGGGGCCATGGCTCTCGGAGCGACTGCGACGACCTTTGTACTGCGCACCTCGGGCGCCAATCATGTCCTGGTGTTCGTGGTCTCGGCGGTCGCCCTCGCCTGCCTGGCCGCGCTCGTCGGCGAGGGGACCGACCAGTTGGGGCGGCGGTTCGGGCCGGGCGCGACGGGCGTCCTCCAGTCGGCGCTGGGCAACCTGCCGGAGCTCTTCATCTCGATCTTCAGCCTCCAGGCCGGACTCGTCACCGTCGTCCAAACGGCGCTCATCGGGTCGATCCTTGCCAACACGCTCCTCGTCCTTGGCCTGGCGTTCCTACTTGGCGGCTGGCGGAACGGCGTCCAGTCTTTTCATGCGCCGGCCGTCCGGACGATCGCCGTGCTCCTCCTGCTGGCCGTATCTGTCCTCGCCATTCCCAGCTTGGCCACTGCCCCGGGCGCACCCGATGCCGGACATGCCCAGGACCTCAGCGTGTTCGTATCGATCGTCATGATCGTCGTCTTCGTAGCGTCGATCCCGTTCTCGATCTCAGGAGGTCGCGGGGCCAGCGCGCTGGAGTCGCCGGTCCACGAGGCGTGGCCGCTCAGGTTGGCAATCGGGGTCCTGGCCGCAGCTGGGCTCGGCGCGGCTCTCGTGTCAGACTGGTTCGTGGAGGCACTCAAGCCGTCGATGGCCTCGCTCGGGCTCTCGGAGGCATTCGTCGGCCTCGTCATCGTGGCGATCGCGGGCAACGCCGTGGAGAATGTGGTTGGCATCCAGATGGCCATGCGCAACAAGGCCGATCTGGCCATCAGCCTGATCCTGAACAGCTCGCTCCAGGTTGCTCTGGCCCTGACTCCAGCCCTGGTCCTGTTGAGCCTTGTCATCGGCGGCGGGGTGCTCACCCTGGTGCTCACGCCGCTCCTGGCGGCCACGCTCGTCCTGTGCGCGGTCCTGGCCGCGGTGATCGTCTTCGACGGTGAGTCGACCTGGCTGGAGGGTCTGGCGCTGCTCGGCCTCTACGCGGTCATCGCCGCCTCGGTCTGGTACGGGCCACCGATCCACCCGTGACGCCGCTCATCCCGCCTCACATCCCGGATGGGGTCGCATAGTCTGCCTTGTTTTCACACGGCGAACGTTGGGCACGATCCACGCCGATTCAGCCGGCCAATTGAAGGTCGCGGGAGAGCAAATCATCCCGCGCCACGCATGCGGTGGGATGAACTCAGCCAGTCCAACGCTCACAAGCACGCCCAGCGTTCACAGGGCGGCAGTTAGGCAGACTACCGGGCTCCACCCACGGTGTCCGACTCCTGTCGGCCGGCCAAGCCGCCCGGGCGTCAGCGACGCGGGTCCGCGATCGCTCGTTCCACGATGGCGGTGGTCGCCGGGTCGATCGACCGTCGCGCGGTCTCCCAGCGCCGCACCCTCTCGCCGGCGCGGAGCACCCAGACCGTGGCGATGAGCGCCGTTACCAGGGTCGCCATGCCGCCGACGAACAGGCTGGCCGCCGTGCCGTAGCGCGACGCGACGGCACCGAATAGCAGGCCGCCGATCGGCGTGGAGCCGACGAACAGGGTCGTGTACACGGCCATCACCCGGCCGCGCAGCCGATCGGGCACGTTGAGCTGGACGGTCGTGTTTCCGGTCATGGCCATCGCAACACCGCCCATCCCCACGCCGAACATGAACGCCAGCGCGAGCGGGTAGCTCCGCGTCAGGCCCAGCCCGACGTCCAGGATGCCCACCACGAGCGCCCCGCCGAGCAGGATCGAGATCCTGGGGCGCCGCAGGTAGCCGATCGCCACAGCCGAGACGAGCGAGCCCACTCCGGATGCGGCCATGAGGAACCCGTAACCGGTCGCACCCACGCCGAGTTCATCGCGAGCGTAGGGCGGGATCAGCACCGTGACGTTCAGGCCGAGCGTTGCCACGATCGCGACGACGGCCGTCGCCAGCAGGACCGGCGGCGTCCGGCGGACGTGATCCAGGCCCTCGGCGAGCTCATCACGAACCGCGCGAACGGAGCGCGGCATCTGCGACGGCGGGAGCGGACGCAGGTCCCGTTCGCGGATCGCCAGCAGGCCCACGATCACGGCCACGAAGCTCAGGGCGTTGAGTGCGAACGCGACGCTGATGTCGAAGACGCCGATCGCCAGCCCGGCCACGGCGGGACCGACGATCCGGGCCGCGTTGAAGACGGCCGAGTTGAGGGCGATCGCGTTCACCACGTCATCCCGGCCGACCATCTCGATCACGAAGCTCTGGCGGGTGGGCATGTCGATCGCGTTCGAGCAGCCGAGCAGGAGGGCGAGCACCAGGATGTGCCAGGCCTGGACGGTGTGCGTCGCGGTCAGGATGGCCAGGATCGCCGCGAGGGTCATGGCCGTCGCCTGCGTGGCGAGCAGCGTGCGGCGCTTGGGCAGGTGGTCCGCGACGATGCCGCCGAACAGCCCCAGGACGAGCACCGGCAGGAATTGCGCTGTGGCGGTCAGCCCCAGCATGAACGGGTCGCCCGTCAGCGACAGGACCAGCCAGGCCTGGGCGACCTGCTGCATCCACGTCCCGACCAGGCTGATGAGCTGGCCGGTCCAGAAGAGGCGGAAGTTGCGATGGCGGAGCGCCCGCCAGCCCTGGGCGATGCTGGCGGAGGTCATCGAGTAGCCCGCGACTCGCCTACGGGCTCTGGGGTTTCGCCAGTCCCTCCTGCGGCGATATCGGCCAGACGGGCGCGTAGTCGATCCCTGCGGACCTCGGCGGCGGCGACCATCTCCTGGAGTCGCTCCACCTTCGTCTGGAGGATGGCGACCTGGCGGTCTGCCCGGGCAAGCGAGTCGGAGAGGAGGGCCCGCCGCTTTCGCCGATCGGTGGATTGGTGAAACGCCTCGCTGCTGCGGGCGCGCGCGGTCTCGTCCTCCAGCAGCTGACCGATCTCCGCCAGCGAGAACCCGGCATCGTCACGGAGGGCCTTGATGAACCGGAGGCGCTCGACGTCGGACTCGTCATAGAGCCGATAGGCGCCCTGGCTGCGCGCGGCCGGGCTGAGCAGTCCCAGCTCTTCGTAATAGCGAATGGAGCGGGGCGTGAGGCCAAGCTCAGTCGCGACCTCCTGGATCCGCAGCAGCCGGGTCGGCGCCGGGGAGGTGGGATCGATCGTGGCAGTCACGCCCTCGAGTATACACCAACCTTACCGTTCACGTGAAGGTGAGAGTACGGGTCTTACCAGTCAGGCGGCCTTGACAGGCACTGCCAGCTCGACGGTCAAGCTACTGGCGACACTGCCGCTCACGGTGCCGAGCTGGTGCGCCCCGCCGTCGTCGCCGAAGACGTTGTCCGATGCGAGGCTGACGCGGGCGAGCGTGGCGACGCTCTGGCCGTAGCCGTCGGTCGCATACACCGCGTCGCAGATCTCCTTCGGGAGGGCGATCTGGGAGGTCGTGATCTTGTTCGACGGATCGGTCGCCTTCGCGAGACTCGGGTAGACCTCGAAGTGGATGTGCGGCCAGCGGCCCGAATAGCAGGCCGGGAAGACGCTCAGGAACGTGACCTGCCCGTTGGCGTCCGCCTCCTGCACGCCGCGCAGGTAGTTCTGGTCCGTGACGCCCTGTGAGTACAGCGAGTACCGGCCTTCCTGGTCGCAGTGCCACAGATAGACGGCGGCGCCGGCCAGCGGCGCGCAGTTGTTCGCGTCGTCCTGGATGGCCAGCTTGATCGTCAGGGGCACGCCCGTGGCCGTCCCGGACGAACTTCCGAAGCTGGAGCGGATGTCACTGCGGACGATGCCGCTCTGATTGAGGACGTCCGGGCCGTTGGAGCCGTCGCCCGGGTAAGGGCCGGCGGTCTCCTCGGGGATGACGTCGCAGTCGGCCGTCGACGCGCTGCCGGCCGCCGCGCTCGAGGCTGCACTCGACGGAGAGGCGGAGGACGCGCCCGGCGCGCAGCCGGCGATCGTGAGGAGCCCAACTGCCAGTCCCGAGTAACCGAGCAGCTTCATGACCTGCCGCCGATCCATGAGCGTCTCGACGTCGAACGCGAGGCCCTGGTCGAAGATCGGCTCGTTCCTGTCGTGCAGCTCGCGACCGGGACGCAGTGGAGGGACGAACCGGGCTTCGGGTTCCTGGACCTGTCGATTCGGTTCCATCGTTGGCTCCTCCAGCGTTGCGGGTCTGCGGATCGGACCGTGACAGGCGGCAGCTGTCGGAATCATTACCGCCGCCCATCGATCGCGAAACCCGGCGATCATGCTGCCATGGTCGCAAACGCCGTCCCGGGGTTCCTGCCGAGCACGCACGGCCTCCGGTTCGCCAACCGGTTCCCGGCTCAGGCGACGATCTTCGTGCGCCTCGCGGGGCGGACGCTGCTGGGTGTCGGCAACGCGGCGAACGGACTGTGTGGCGGTCTGTGCACCGTCACGCGGGAACGCTTCGAGGCCGGCCTGCCACCCTGGGAGGAAGCGGACCCGCCGACCGGCAGCACGCCGCACTTCCGCGAGCTCGTTCGGAGCCAGGTCCGCAGCTTCGCGCTTGGCCGCGTGCCGATCCGCTTCTACGACCTGTCGGCCGCCCGGCCCGACACCCCAACCGTCTGGAGCCGGCTGCTCCGGCGCCGCCCTCGAGCGGTGGAGTCGGTGCGACGCGAGTGGCCCCGCATCCGGGCCGACATCGACGCCGGCCGCCTGTCCATGGTCGGGCTGGTCCGTGCCACCTCGTGGGATCCGCGGCTCCTCGGCCTGAACCACCAGGTCATCGCCTACGGCTACGAGGTCTCTGCAGACTCGCTGGACCTGTCGATCTACGACCCCAACCATCCGCTCGACGATTCGGTTCGGATCCGGGTCGACTTGACGATGGACCGGCGCTCGGCCTCGATGATCTACTCAACAGGCGAGCCACTCCTGGCGTTCTTCCGCGCATCGTAGGCGCGTCCGCCCGGGGGTGGTCGGCTCGTGCGGCTCCGGCACCACGCCGCACCATCCGGCTACCATCGCGGAATGGACTTCGGACTGGCATTGCCGAACTACCGCGCCGGGTCGTCGGCCGAGGGCATCGAGGCGGCGGCCGAGGCCGCCGAGCGCCTCGGCTACTCGACCGTCTGGTCAACCGACCACCTGACCATCGATCGCCAGAACGCCGACGAGTACGGGCGGATCTTCGAATCGATCCTGACGTTGGCGCACGTCGGAGGCCGCACGACCAACGTGAGAATTGGGGCGAGCGTCGTGGTCGTCCCGATGCGTCCGGCGGTCGTGGTTGCCAAGGAGCTGGCCACGCTCGATGTCCTTTCGCGCGGCCGGGTCATCGCGGGCGTCGGGGTCGGCTGGAATCCGATCGAGTTCGCCAACGTCGGCGCGGCCGATCGGTTCCATGTCCGTGGCGCGTACACGGACGAGGCGATCCGGCTCTGGCGGCACCTCTGGTCCGGCTCGACGGAGCCGTTTCACGGCCGATTCAACGACCTGACCGACTTCGTGTTCGCGCCTCTGCCCATGCAGCCCGGCGGTCCCCCGATCGTGGTCGGCGGTGGGTCCGAGGCGGCCTGCCGCCGGGCGGGAACCCTCGGCGACGGCTATCACTTCTCGGCGGCCGGGCCGGCATCCGTGGGCCGCCGGGTGGCGATGGTCACCGAGGCGGCGCGAGCAGCCGGCCGGCCGATGCCTCCGATATCGGGCCGCGCCCGACTCGAGCTCGACGTCTCGTCCGGTTCCGGATACGCCATGCGCGGCTCCCCTGAGGCGGTTGCGGCGGAGGTCCGGGCATACCGCGACGTCGGGGTCTCGCACCTGGTCGTGGCGATCGGGCCGACCGACCCGGAGGGCTATGTCGCCGTCGCCGAGCGCTTCATGCGCGACGTCGTGCCCATGGTCGAGGCCGCGGTCAGCGAACCGGCACCGGTCCAGGCAGTCTGACCCGTCACGCCATCGCGCCGCGCCCGGTCATGCTCCGCCCGTGGCCAACCATTCGTGGGGCGATTGCTAACCGTGCGAATCGGCGAAATCGCGGCCAGACATTCGCGGCGAGACTCTTCGACCAGCGGGACTGCTCCTTTGGAGCGTCGTGGGCGGCCGACAGTCGCCGACTTTGGTCCGCCACGCTCGCACGTGGCAACGTGGGCGCTCGGACCCCGAAATCCGTGGCCACGACCGGCCCAAGAGTCTGTAGGGATATATTTGGCCACGGAGCGGCCGAGAAAGTGGTCAGCCGAGTGCCGGCAACTCCTGGGCGTCGGTCAGCACGCCGGCGAAGAGATCGCCCCGCTCGGCGACCCGCGGCAGGATCGATCGGATCGTCCAGCGGTCTGGCCGCAGCTCGGGGTCGTCCAGCTCGTCCCAGGTGATCGGCGCCGATACCGGCGCCCCTGGCAGCGGCCGCACGGCATACGGCGCCACCAGCGTCTTGATCGGCTGGTTCTGCGTGTAGTCGAGGCGAGCCCGGCCCTTGCGGTCCGACTTGCTCCATTCCCAGGAAACCAGGTCGGGCACCATCGAGCCGACCGCCCGAGACACGCCTTCCACCCAATCGGACGTCTCGTGGAACGAGTAGCGCGGCACGATCGGAATCCAGACCTGGATCCCGCGCTTGCCCGTGAGCTTGGGCACGGCCCGGACGTGCAGGTGCCCGAGGGCAGTCCGGAAGAGGCGTGCCAGGATCAGGGTCTCCTGCCAGGTCGTCCGTTCGCCCGGATCGATGTCGATGAGCGCATATGTCGGCCGGTCTGGCGCATCCAGCCGGCTCGTCCAGGCGTGGAACTCGAACGATGCCTGGTTGCCCAGCCAGCACAGCGTCGCCACCTCGTCGGCGACGAGGTGCGTGTTCGGCTTGCGATGGTCGGGCCCGACCGCGTGATCGCGATGCTCGCCACCCTGCCACGCCTCCGACTCGACCCACCGGCGGAGCCAGGCCGGCGCATGCGCCGGGATGTCCTTCTGCCAGAAGTTCGGGCCGCCCACGCCGTTCGGGAAGCGGTTGAGGTTGAGCGGCCGTTCCGCAAGATGGGGCAGCAGGACGGGCCCGATTCGTCCGAAGTACGCGATCAGCTCGCGCTTGGCGATCGGCGCCTCGTCGGTGTCGGGCTTCGGCGGAAAGAGGACCTTGTCGAGGTTGGTCAGCTTCAGCTCTCGACCGCCGACGCGCCACAGGCCCTCCTGGCCCATAGCGGCGAGTGCGTCGAGCTCTTCCGGGGTGGCCGCCTGAGGCTTGGCGGAGACGCCACTTCGGGTGGCCGGCTTGCGGGCAGGTGCGAGCTTCGGTGGCGGGGCGGCATCGGCGTCCGGCGGTGGGTCGGCATCGGCGTCCGTCGGTGAGTCGGCGTGGGCATCCGGCGAGGACTCGGCTTGGCCATCCGGGGCTGGCGGCTCGATCGGCCGCTCGCGGACGACCGTTCGCGGGTCGCGTCCCTCCAGGATGGTCTTGAAGGCGCTCTGGCGGATCGTGCCCTCACGCGTCCAGTCGGCGAATTCGGCCCGGATGACGATCTCCGGCTCCGCGAAATGCGCGTAACGCAGCTCGGCCGTCCGCGGCGGTGGCGGATCGAACGGGGCCGTCGGTCGGGCGAGTGCGTCGAGCCGAGCCTTGAGCGAGGCACGGGTCTTCGTGTTGAGGCCGCTGCCCACCCGGCCGCCATAACGCAGCTTGTCGCCCTCGTACGTCCCGACCAGGAGCGCGCCGAGGTCCTTGTGGCTTCCCTCCCCCGGGATGTAACCGCCGACCACCAGCTCCTGCTCGGGACGCACTTTCAGCTTGAGCCAGGTCGTCACGCGCCGACCCGGCTCGTAGATGCTCCCCCGCTTCTTGGCGATGATGCCCTCCAGCTCGCGTTTCTCGGCGACCTCGAAGAACGTCTTGCCCTCGCCCTCGATGTGCGACGCGAACTGGACCCGCGGCTGGGCGCGGAGGACGCTCTTCAGGAGCCGTTTGCGGTCCTCCAGCGGGACCTTAAGGAGGGAGCGGCCGTCGAGGTAGAGCAGGTCGAACGCCATGTAGACGACCGGCGCGGCCGCGACTTCCGTGACACCACTGATGCGCTGTTGGAGGAGCTCGAAGTGCGGGACGCCCTCCTCATCGAGGGCCACGACCTCACCGTCGACGATCGCGGTCTCGGCGTTGATCCATGTCGGCGGGCTCAGCAGACCCGGGAAATAGCGCGCGGCGTCGTTGCCCCGGCGCGTCAGCATCTTCACCGTGCCATCGCGGACGATCGCCTCCACGCGATAGCCGTCCCATTTCACCTCGAACAACCAGTCCGGGGAGTCGAAGGGATGGGTGGCCAGCGAGGCGTTCATCGGCTCGATGAAGGCCGGCAGCGGCGCCTCCACGGCGGCCGACAGGTCCACCTCCGCCTGGGCCGCCGGGGTCGCGGACAGCCACAGCGCATCGCGGTTTTCCTTGACCTCGTCGTTGGTGCGGCCGCTCTTGACGCTCTGCGGGTAGTCCTCCGGGTCCCAGCCCTCGACGGCCGCCTCGTCGCGCTTGTGGATGAGCAACCACGGCTCGCCGCGGCCGTCGTCGAGTGGCCGGGTCCGGACGATCGTGTAGCGCCCGCGCAGCTTCTGACCCTCGAGCCGGAACTTGAGCTCGCCGGCTGCCACGGCGGCCGCCGGGTCGCTCGTCTCCTCCGGCTCCCACGTGCCCCAGTCCCAGACGATGACGTCGCCCGCGCCGTACTGGCGGGACGGGATCACGCCCTCGAAGTCGAGGTACTCGATGGGATGGTCCTCGACGTGCATCGCCATCCGCTTGTGGGCCGGGTCCAGGCTCGGTCCCTTGGGCACGGCCCAGCTGACCAGCACGCCGTCGATCTCCAGGCGGAAGTCGTAGTGCAACCGGGTCGCACGATGGCGCTGGACGACGAAGCGACCCCCGTGGGCCGAGATGGCAGCCGGGGCCGGCTCCCCCGCCGGCTCCGGGGTTCGGCCGAAGTCGCGTTTCTTCTGGTACTGCTCGAGCGGCATGGCTGCCGATCAGGATGCCCGAAGGCGGCGACGACCGCCGAGCCGACAGGACCGGGCGGTCAGGCGCTCTTGCGGCGGCGAGCCGGCCGAGCTTCGGCTTCTCCCGGCTCCTCGCGCGCTGCCTTGCGGGTGCCCGTCCGCGCCTTCGCGGCCGCGGGGGCCTCTTTGGCCTTCTCGCTCGCCTTTGCCCTCGCCGCCTTGGCCTCCTTGACGGAGACCGGCGCCTGGCCGGCCCGCGAGGATTTCGCGGCGTTCACGCTGGCCTCGAGCGCGGCCATCAGGTCGACCAGCTTGCCGGCCGGTACGGGCTCGGGCGCCTCGGCGATCTCCTTGCCCTCGACCTTCTCCTGGATCACCCGCATGAGTGCCTCGCGGTACTCGTCGTGGTACTGCTCGGGCTCGAACTCGCCGGTCATCGCCGCCACGAGCTGCTCGGCCATCGCCTTCTCGGCGGGCTTGAAGTCCACCTTCTCCTCGGGCAGGTCCAGCTCCGCGGTGGAGCGGATCTCGTCGGGCCAGTGGAGGGTCGTCAACAGCATCGTCTTCTGGTATGGATCGAGCGCCGCCAGCGCCTCGCGGTCCTTGATGACGACCTTGCAGATGGCCGTGAGTCCCTTGTCGGCGAGCACGCTCTTGAGCAGGGCGAAGGCCTTCTGGCCGACCTTGTCGGGCTCGACGTAGTAGGCGCTCTTGACGAAATGGACCGTGCCCTGGTCGCGGCTGGCCTTGGTGAACAGCTCGATCTCGATGCTGCGGACGGTCTTGAGTGGGACGCGCTCGAGGTCCTCGTCCGTGATCACCACGTACTGGTCGGGCGCCCACTCGAAGCCGCGCACGGTGTCGCTCCGGCTGATGACCTCGTCATCCACGGGGCAGTAGGTCTTCATCTGGATCCGGCTCATGTCCTTGGCATGCAGCATGTTGAAGCTGATGCCCTTGCTGTCCGTGGCCAGGTACAGCTTGACCGGAATGGTCACGAGGCCGAACTGAATGGCCCCTTTCCACATCGCGCGCGGCATTGGCAACCTCGCTCGTCGAGTCCTTGTGCAGGGACTGCCAGGAGTTGACGATAGCCGCCGCTACGGAGCATGGCAAGGCCGCGCGGCGCGGCACTCGTCACCGTCGCGTGTCGATATGGGCCCGAGAATCCTCGAGAACGTAGAACGGCGGCCCGTGGAACGGGCCGCCGTCCTGGTGAGCGCGTGGTGTCGCCTAGGCCTTGTTGTGGCCCCGGCCGTGGGGGTGCTTGTCCTTGCGAGTGGCATCGGGCCTGCCGTGGGGATGGTCGCCCTTGTTCTTGGCGACCTCGCTGACGGCTCCGCCGTGGTTGCAGTTCTTGCCACCAACGGCGTCCTGATCCTGGGCGACCTTGGACACGGCCTTGCCGTGCGCGTTGGGCGACGCGTCGGCGGTCGTGGCGGACTCGGTCGGCGTCTCGGTATCGGTGTCGGCCGGCGTGTCGGAGCTGCACTCAGCCTTCGGCGCATCGCCATCCTCGTCGGCCTGGCGCGCGACGTTGGAGACGTAACCGCCGTGGTTGCAGTTCGTGCCGCCCGTTCGGTCGCTCTGGGCGGCCTCGGACGTGGAGATCACCCCGTCGCCGTTCGCGTCGACGGCGGCCTGTGCGGAAGCCGCGGCGCTCGGATTCGGGGCAACTTCCGCATCCTGGCAATCGTCGTCGACATTGTTGCCATCGGCGTCTTCGAACGTCGCCGTGGTGTCGGCCGGCTCTTCGACCGTCGGAAGCACCTGCGGAGCGGCCACCAGGACGAGTGTCATCGCGCCGACGATCCCGGTGAGCGAGAGGACGAGGAGCGTGGCGCCACCTGCGGCGAGCCACGTCGTGCGCAGTCGCGTGAGCATCGTATGTGTCTCTCCCTGCGTGTTCGGATGATAGCTGCCCGGCATTCGCCGAGTGGGAACGCGGACCACTGGCCGTGCTCTTGGGGCATCTTCGGCCGCACCGCCCTTCCCGCCAGCCCGTACGTTGGTTGGGGTGGTGCGTTAGGCAGTACTTTTGCCGGAATGGACTGCCAAGGATGCGTGCAGAGCGCGTCCGAGGGGTGCGGTGCGGTTTGACACCAGAACCGCTCTTGCTCCTCGTTACGGCGTGGCGCGCAACTCCGATTCGGCCTCGGCGATGCGGGCAAGGATGCCCGAGCGAAGCGTATCCAGGCCTCCCCAGACGGCCCTGGTCGCGTTGCCGATGGACGTGAGCTGGCTCTTGAGCGTCTTGATGGTGTCCAGCTGCTCGCGAATCGCGTCCAGGGCAGCGCCGATCGCCGCCGCGTCCACCTCCACCTCGCGCTCGACGAGGGTGGTGAGGGCGATCAGCCGGGCGAGCCGGACTGCCGCCTCGAGCATCGCCGGCTCGGGCTCGACGGGATCGACGACGCAATACACGTCGCCGGCGCGGACATCGAACGGCGCGATGCCCGACGGCGCATGAGCCGGCGTGAACACGACCAGGCCCACTGCCGCTCCGCGGTTTGTCTTCGCCTCCCGCAGCTCATCCCGGATGGCCCGACCGGAAATGGCCCGGTCCTTCGCCTCGACGACGACCCTCAGGTCCGCCCCCCGGGCGATCGCCTCATTGACGGTCAGGACGAAATCGCCCTTCTTGCTCTTGAGGACGTCCCCGGTCTCGCCGCTCGTGCGATCCAGCAGGTCGCCGTGTGCGCGGGCACACTCGCCAAGCATCGACTCGAGGAGATCTTCGAAATCGGCGCCCTTGGCAGTCGACCGTGCCCGCTCGGTGGCCCGCGCGGCGGCCGCCGCCTCGATGGCCGTCAGACGCTCGTTGAGCTGCTGGAAGCCGGCTCCGATCTCTTCCCGGAACTGGTACATCGGCGACCCGAGCCTGGTCGGGTCGATGAGCCGGGCGAGCTTGGAGGCATCCCCGTCGAAATACGTCCCGAGCAGCGTGCCGATCCGGCCGATCGCGCTGTCGCGCTTCGTCTCGTCGAACAGCTCGCCGACGAACGTGCGCAGCTGGCCGCGATCGCCGAGGAACCGCTCGAGGGTCCGCGGCAGGCGGCCGTCGCCGTCCGCGAAGTTCGTCCGAAGCGCCTGCTCGAGCGCAGCAGCCGCCCGCTC